>JANMPI010000514.1:0-5752 GCA_031369785.1 Acidobacteriota bacterium | reverse complement strand
CGACCGACATCTTGTCGGGGATGGTGAAGATGCAGCGGTACCCCTTGATGGCGGCGGCCAGCGCCAGTCCGACGCCGGTGTTGCCGCTGGTCGCCTCCACGATCGTCCCGCCCGGCTTCAGCGCGCCGCTCTTTTCCGCCGCCTCGATGATCGCGATGCCGATGCGGTCCTTCACCGAGCCGCCCGGGTTCAGCTGCTCGGCCTTCGCGTAGACGGGGGTGCGGATGCCGCGGGTGACGCGGTTGAGGCGCACCAGCGGCGTGTGGCCCACCGCCTCCAGGATGTTGTCGTAGACCTTGGCCGCCGCGTTCTCCATCACGGTCATGCTGGCATAATCGCGTCTCGTGGACCAGACGCCGACCCCCGACGACGACGACCCGGTGCCCATCTTCGGGACATGGCGGCGGATCTACACCGCCGTCATCGTGGTGGTGCTGGCGTGCATCGCCCTTTCCGCCGTCTTTTCCAGCTGGCCGTACTGAGCGATGACCACGCTCGATTGGATCGTCCTCGGCGTCTACATGGTCGCGATCGTGTCCTACGGCATGTGGGCGGGCCGCGGCAACGTGAAGATGGACGACTTCTTCCTCGCCGGGCGCAGCATGCGGTGGTGGGCGATCGGCCTCTCGGTGATGGCGACGCAGATCAGCGCCATCACGTTCATCGGGACCACCGGCCAGGCGTACACCGACGGGATGCGGTTCCTCGTCGTGTACTTCGGTCTTCCGTTCGCGATGGTGATCCTGTGCGTCACCCTCGTCCCGTTCTTCTACCGGGCGCACGTGTTCACCGCCTACGAGTACCTGGAGAGGCGCTTCGACTCCCGCACCCGTACGCTCACCAGCCTCCTCTTCCTGTTCTCGCGGGGGATGGCGGTGGGGGTGACTCTCTACGCCCCGTCGCTCGTGCTGTCCGTGATCCTCGGCCTCGGGGAGACCGCGACCATCGTGCTCATGGGCGGGACGACGATCGTGTACGTCATCTACGGCGGCAACAAGTCGGTCATCTGGACCGACGTCGCGCAGATGGCGATCATCTGGTTCGGAATTTTCCTGTGCTTCGGCGTCGCGATCTGGCAGCTGCCGGCGGAGATGGGACTGCGGGACGCGCTCGCCCTGGCCCAGGCCAACGGCCGCCTGCGCATCATCGATGCGTCACCCAGCCTGACCGCGCCGTACACGATCTGGAGCGGGCTCATCGGCGGCCTCTTCCTGATGCTGTCGTACTTCGGATGCGATCAGAGCCAGGTGCAGCGGTACCTTTCCGGCAGCAGCCTCACCCAGAGCCGCCTGTCGCTGCTCTTCAACGCGTTCCTGAAGGTCCCGATGCAATTCCTGATCCTGCTCACCGGCGTGCTGGTGTTCGTCTTCTACCACTTCCAGCCCGAGCCCATGCTCTGGAATTCGGTCGAGCTCCATCGGCTGGAATCGGAGGCCGCGCCGGCGGAGGTCTCGGCATTGAAGGCGCGCTTCGAGGCCGCGCACGCCGCGCGCCGCGCCGCCGCGGATGCGTTCCTCCATGCTCGCGCGTCCGGTGGCGACGCCGAGCGCGAGCGCTACCTCGAGACCGGCCGCACTCTCGACGCCGTCCGGAAGGACGTGCGCGTCGCGGTCGGGAAGCGGAAGGGCACCGGCCCCTACAACGACACCAACTACATCTTCCCTTCGTACATCCTGGCCCATCTCCCGAGCGGGCTCGCCGGCCTCGTCATCGCGGTGATCTTCGCCGCCGCGATGTCGACGCTCTCCGGGGAGTTCAACTCGCTGGCCACCGCGAGCATGGTCGATTTCTACAAGCGGTTCGTCCGTCCCGATGCCGGCGATGCCCACGACCTCCTGATGTCGCGCGTCTTCACCGCGTTCTGGGGCGTGTTCGCCTGCCTGATCGCGATGCAGGCGGGACGCCTGGGATCGGCCATCGAGGTCGTGAACCGCTTCGGCTCGTACTTCTACGGCTCGATCCTCGGGGTGTTCGCGCTCGCCACCCTCACCCCGCGCGCCGGCGCGGCGGGCGCGTTCTGGGGATTGATCGCGGGGATGCTCACCGTGGCGGCGGTGGCGAACCTCACCCCCATCCACTTCCTCTGGTACAACGTCGTCGGCGCGGTGGCGGTTTTCGCGGTCGGCCTCGCCATCACCGCCGTGCTACCCTCGCCGCGCGCTGAATGAGCGAAGCCAGATGTTCGTGATCGTGGTCGGCTGCGGACGCGTCGGCTCCGAGCTCGCCTTCGGGCTCTTCCAGGCCGGGCACCAGGTGGCGGTGATCGACGAGGTCGGCGTGTCGTTCGAGAACCTCCATCCCGATTATCGCGGGCGGACCATCGAGGGCGAGGTGCTCTCGGAAGAGGTGCTGAAGCGGTCCGGGATAGAGACCGCGGACGGCCTCGCCGCCGTCACCAACTCCGACGCCGTGAACGCCGTCGTCGGCCACGTCGCGCGGACCGTCTACAACGTCCCGAACGTGGTGGTCCGCAACTACAACCCCCGCTGGCTGCCCATGCACCATGCCTTCGGCCTGCAGGTCGTGAGCTCGACGGGGTGGGGCGCGCAGAGGATCGAGGAGCTGCTGGTGAACCCGGCGGGCCGCTCCGTCCTCTCGACCGGCAACGGAGAGGTCCAGATCTACGAGGTCACGGCGCCGCCGAGCTGGGCCGGCCGCACCATCGCCGAGGTCTTCACCGATGGGGACTGCGTCGCCGCGGCCGTCACCCGCGCCGGCCAGTCGATGCTGCCCACGCCGGAGATGGTCCTCGAGCCGGGCGACGTCCTCCACGTGAGCGCGACGCCCGAAGGCATGGTCCGGCTGCGGCGCCTGGCCGAGACGAGAAAGGCCTGATGTTCGTCCTGATCGCAGGCGGGGGCCGGACCGGCGCGCAGCTCGCGACCTTTCTCGTCTCGCAGCGCCATGACGTCCGCCTGATCGAGCACCGCCCGGAAATCCTCGCCCACATCCACCGCGAGCTGCCCACCGAGGTCGTCTTTCACGGCAACGCCACCGACCCCGACGTCCTCGAGCGCGCGGGCGCTCCCGACGCGCAGGTGTTGGCCGCCTGCATGCGCGCCGACCCCGACAACCTCGCGCTCTGCTTCGTCGCCCGCACGCGCCACAAGATCCCGCGCACGATCGCCACCATCAACAACCCGCGCAACGCGTGGCTCTTCGACAAGCGCTTCCACGTCGACGTGGCCATCAACCAGGCCGAGATCCTGGCCAGCCTGGTCGAGCAGGAGATGTCGCTCGGCGAGATGATGACGCTGCTGAAGCTGAAGCGCGGCCGGTTCTCGCTGGTCGAGGACCGCGTGCAGCCGAACTCGCCGGCGGTGGGGGTGGCCATCCGCGACATGGCGCTGCCGCCCAACGCGGTCATCGCGGCCATCATCCGACAGGGGGAGATCGTGATTCCCCGCGGGCAGGTGCGCTTTGAAGCCGAGGACGAGGTGCTGGCGATCGTCGACACCGAGGCCGCGGAAGAGCTGGCGCGCCTGCTCGGACATCCGGTGACCGTCTCCGCCCTGCACAAGCCCTGAACGCACGAACGCCCGGCCCCGATGCGTGGGGGCCGGGCGATTGGCGCGACCGGTCAGCGTTTACTTCTTGTTGCGGGTCGCGACGTCGTAGACCGTCCCGCCGATGAGTCCGACCACGGCGCCCTTCTTCGCGCCGCGGCCGCCGCCGAGGACCGCGCCGACCCCGGCGCCACCGGCGGTCGCGCCGCCGATGATGACCGCGCTGCGCTTCCACGAGCGCGTCTGCCGCTGCGGCTCGGAATACGCCGGAGCGGGAGCGGAATACGTCGCGGGCGTCGCGCGAGCCGCGCGGCGGCGCGTGGTGGCGCGGGCGACCGGGCGCTCACGGTACACGATCCGCTCCTGCACGGCCGGAGCCGCGGGAGCGTAGGCCGTGGTGAAGGGGACGGCCGCCGGGGGCGCGGTCACTTCGCTGGGCACGCACTCGACACGCGAGCCACCCGAAGCCGTCCGATGGACGAGCGCCTCACGCCCGTCGCCGCAATCGACCACCGTCGCGCCCGCACGCTCGCCGCCCACGACGGCGTTGGTCGACGATGCGTCCGGAGTGGTCGTCGTCCGTCCCGCCGCCGAGCCCGCGAGCAACAACCCGCCGAGACCCAGGACACCGACTGCCGTTCCGATGATTGCCTTCATACGTACCCTCCACTTGTGCCTGTCGGATGCTCAACGCATCCGTTGAGGGTACTTAGCAATGTCGAGACCAACGCTGTAGCTGTGCAGGATCAACGCGTTACGGGTTTCAAGCTATTGAAGGTGTCCTCTACGGAGGTCACTTAATCCAGGCTCACGCCCACAAACACGGGCTCGGGGTGGAGGCTGATCCCGAAGCGATCGCGGACGCCGTCGCGCACCTCACGGGCCAGCCCAAGGACGTCACCCGCCGTCGCCCCACCGCGGTTGACGATGGCCAGCGTGTGCTTCTCGGACAGGGCCACCCGACCCCGCCGATACCCGCGCTGGAACCCCGCGTGCTCGATGAGCCACGCCGCGGATAGCTTGAAGCGCCCCTCGCCCCCCGGGTAGTGAGGGATCTCGACCGGCGACGACGCCACGCCATCGGCGATGATTCGCGCCGCCATGCGGTCGAAGTCGGCCACCGGCACCACGGGGTTCATGAAGAAGGACCCCACGCTGCGTGCGTTCGGGTCCTCGGGATCGAGGACCATGGACTTGCGGCGGCGCACCTCGATCACGGCCTTCCGCGCCTCGGCCAGCGACGGCGCGGTCACGCCGCGCTCCGCGAAATGGCGGCCGAGCTCCGCGTACTTCAGTGAAGGAGGGCCGCCCGGCCGCAGGCGGAAGGTCACGCCGATCACCACGAACCCCCCGCGGTCGTCGGACTTGAACCGGCTCATCCGATAGCCGAAGCGGCAGGCCGCGTTGTCGAAGGTCGCGCGCGCGCGCGTCTTCACGTCCATGGCCTCGACCGCGATGATGGTTTCGGACACGTCCTGGCCGTACGCGCCGACGTTCTGGATCGGCGTCGCGCCCACGAACCCGGGGATTCCGGACAGGCATTCGATGCCCGCCCATCCCTTGTCGGCGGCAAAGGCGACGAGCGGGTCCCAGTGCTCGCCCGCGGCCGCGGTCAGGTCCACGGTGTCGCCGGACGAACGCGCGGCCACCCCGCGCAGCGCCAGATGGATGACGAGCCCGGGGTGGCCTTCGTCGGACAGCACGAGGTTGCTGCCGCCGCCGAGGATCAACACCGGCTGCGCCCGCTGCTCCGCCCAGGCGAGAGCAGCGGCCAGCGCCGGCGCGTCGTCCACGCGGGAGTAGAAGCGCGCCGGCCCGCCGACGCCCAGCGTCGTGAACGCGGCGAGGGGGACGTTCTCGCGCGGCTCCACGGTCATGACGCGATGTTACGGCGTATCCTCGAACCATGGACGAGAGCAGCCGGCAAACGCCCCACATCCGCATTGCCGCGGTCCTTCTGGCCATCGCCGCCCACACCGGCTGCGCGTCGCTCAATGGCCTGGGCAGCCTCGTGCAGGCGCCGCGATTCACGGCGGCCGAAGGTCGCGAGGCGGAGATCGTGCTGCGCGGCCCCAGCCGCGACTTCCCGCTCGGCGGCGCGGCGGTGCGCCTCCACGCGCGGGTCTTCAACCCCAACCCCTTCGGCCTGCGCCTGTCGACGCTGGTGGGCGATCTCTGGCTCGACGGGACCCGCGCGGCCGCGGTGGACTTCCCGCTCGGCCTCCAGCTCATCGCCAACGACGAGG
>JANMPI010000472.1:0-5834 GCA_031369785.1 Acidobacteriota bacterium | reverse complement strand
TGGAGAGCGGTCCGTCCAGTCCGAGGATGTCCATGTCGCCGCTGATCGAGATCGGCTTCTGGAAGATCTCGCCGGGAGGGTGGACGGTGACGCTCTGGACCTGCGGCCGCAGGTTGCGCTGCAGGTACGCCGCGGTGAGCGTGTCGAGCACCGGCGTCTGGCCCCCGCCACCGGCGAGCGTGACCTTCAGCTGCAGGAAGCGCGCGCGCTCGCTGGCCACCGGCTCGCCTTCGGGACGCAGGTAGGGCTTCGACCACGGGGTCCACGTCGCGTCCGGGGTCGAGGTGTTGCCGCTGCGGCTCATCACCTCGATGCGCGTCCCCAAAGGCGCGATCCCTTCCCAGCGCACGCGGCCCCAGGCGGAGACGGTCTCGGTGTCCTTCACCTTGGAGACGAACGTGCCGGAAGGCGCGGGACCCGCCTCGAGCGCGTGGATGCGCCCCGGGTTCGAGGTCGCGAGATAGACGGCGCCGCTTTCCGTGCGCAGCAGGCTCGTGATCTGCTCCGCGGGGAACGACGCGAGCATCGTCCAGGTGCGATCGTCGCGAATCCGATAGAGCTGGCCCTTGGCGCCGGTGCCGACGAGGACGCCGCCCGGCTCGACCACCATCGAGTGGGGCATCTCGTCCGACGACGACCACAGCGTGTCGATCTCGCCCGACGGGGCCAGCCGGAGGACGGCGCCCTTCGGGGCCGACCCGCGGCCCGGCTCTCCGGCGCGCGGCGTCGGGGACGCGGGCGCGGGCATGGGGCCGATGGTGAAGCTCTCGGTGACGGTGACATCGCCCTGCGGACCGGAAGTCGCGGTCGCCGTCGGTGCGGTGGGGAGTACGGCGGGTGAGGGCCGGGCCGCGTCGTCGCGATCGCGCCCGTCGACGACCGCCGCATAGACGCTGCCGTCGGCGCCGACCGACAGCGCCTTCACCTCGCGGAAGGGCGAGTCGTGGAGGACGAAGACCTTGCCCGCGGTGTCGATCCTGTAGATGACGCCGCCCGGCGAGCTGCCCGCATAGACGTTCCCGGATCCGTCGACGGCGAGGGCGGTGACGTGCCCTTCGACGTTGTCCAGCACGACTTCCGCTTTGCCCGCGCGGTCGACGCGATGGACCTTGCCCGCGGATCCGGTGGCCACGAGCAGGCGCCCCTGCGCATCGAGGGCGAGGGCCCAGAGGTACTTGTCATCGGGGTCGAAGAAGACCGACGACTTCCCCGAGCGGTCGAGGAGGTACACCTTGCCGTCGGGCGACGAGCCGGCGAAGAGACGGCCGTCGTCGCCGAGGGCAAGGGCGTGGATCTCGAGCTCGGGCGCGTCGTGGATGGTGGCGGCGGCGCCCGCGCCTTCGATGCGCAGCACCCGGCCCTCGTTGCCGGTCGCGGCGTAGATCCGCCCCTGGGCATCACGCGCCAGCGCCCACACCGACGGCGCCTCGGGGTCGTGGAGCGCCCGGGACGCGGGGGCGAGGCGGACCCGGCCCTCCGAGTCGACGGAGAGCCCCTCCGCGTCGCCCTCCAGGAAGTCGCGCGCGCCCTCCATCTTCCAGAACTGCGGCTGGGCCGCGGACGCCGCAGCGGCCGCGCACAGCACGGCCAGGGCAATGGCGAGACGACGGAGCATGGAGCCTCTCAGGAAATCAACGCTCGACGGTGAGGGTCAGGGCACGCGCGCCGGAGACGGCGTACTCGGTCGGCATCTCGAAGTCCCACACCGCGGCGGTGCGGATCGGGACCACCGAGACGCCCTGCTCGGGGCCGCCGAGGACGGACAGCACCGAGGGCGGAAGGGAGGGCAGGTATTCGCCGCGCACGATGGCGCCCTCGTCGCTGCGCAGGAGGCGCGCGTAGACGTGATTGTTGTGGCGGAGCGCGTTGATCGAGCGGATCAGCTGGTCGACGTCGCGGGGCGAGAAGGGCTGGCGCATCTCGCGCTGCTCGAGCGCGGTCAGGGCCTGGCCGTCGGAGACGAGGAGCGTGTACGTCCCGCCCGGGGCGGCGGCGGGGATCACCACCGGGATGGTCTGCGACACCGCGTCACCGCGATAGGTGCGGAGCAGGACCTTGAGCGGAACCGTCGTGCCCGGGCGCACGGGCCCGGTGCGCTCGAGCCACGCGCGCTCGAGGGTCGCGGTCTGGATCGTCTCCTCGGAGGAGACGTCCACCTGCAGGCCTTCGATCGACACGCGCTCGAAATCGTTGCCCATCAGGTAGGCGAGCGGCGCCGCCACGAGGGCCGCGGCCTGCATCGCGGGCTGCTGCTGGGTGAAGAGGTCGATCACGCGCACGTCGGGCTTGCCGGACAGGGAGAGCCGCGCGTCGACGCGCACCGTCGCGGTTCCGAACGCCCGCTCGTTGCTCTGCAGGACGGAGGCGAGCGCGACGTAGGCGAGCACCGGCGTGAACAGCTCGTCGTCGACCATGCGGAAGGAGTACTTGCGCTCCTGGCCACGGCTCGTGCGGAGGTTCACGTTCACCGGGATCATGCGGGGCGTGGCCCCGATGCGCCCGGCGATGGCCGTGACGCGGTCCTGGTCGATCGTTCCCACCGCCTCGCCCGCGGCGCTGATCTTCCACGACTGATAGAGGCTCGGGAAGACCGAGTAGACGTAGGCCTTCTTCATCGGGAACTGCGTCGGCCCGAGGTTGTAGAAGGGATGGCCGAAGGCGTACACGCGGCCGCCGTCGATGTGCGTGATCGTGCCCGTGGCCGAGAGGTCCATGTCGCCCTCGATGAGCGAGATGCCCAGAGCACCGCCGGGCTGGAGGTCGGGCAGGTTCCGGGTCATCGGGCCGCCCTTGCCGGAGCCCATGACGGGGCTGAACCCCATCGCCGAGAAGACACCGCGCGCCCAATCGAAGGTCGAGGCGTCGAAGCCGGAGAAGACGAGGGGCAGGGAGAGGGGCGCGAGCGACTGTCCGACGAGCTGCGGCGGGACGTCGCCGCGCACGGATGCTCCCATCGCCACCGCGGGCATGGGGCGCCGCAGGGCCGCGACCATGGCCTGGGCGTCGAGGGGCGCGCTCGGACCGGACGCGCCCATCGGGGCCGAGAAGCGCGCGGACGCCGCGCGCGGCGTGACCGCGCTCGTCGCCGCGATCATCTCGCCGATGGGCGTGATGCCGCCGATCGTCTCCTTGGAGAAGGGAAAGCCGAAGGCGACGGCGCCCAGCAGCTTGCCGTCGATGTAGACCGGGCTGCCGCTCATCCCGGCGATGACGCCGGTCTTGGCCAGCGGGCCGCCCTCCAGGCGGGCCAGGATCATGCTCTGGCCGGGGGCGGTGTTCTCCATGACGCCGATGATCTCGACCCGGAAGTCGTCGATGCGGCTGCCCTCGAACACCGTGCGGCCCACCCCGACCATCCCCGGTCGTACGTCCTCGAGCGGGAAGAACTCGACCGGCGCCGCCGGCGCCGCGGTCGCGAAGGCGAGGGCGGATACGGCCGCAAGCAGGGTCACGCGCATGTCGGGGTCTCCCTTGGACCGGAAGACGCGCGCCTTCGGCGTTCGCGCGCGTCGGACCGTACCGGCACTTGATAGTAGCGCGAATCGCCATGCCCCCCGCGTGCTAAAATCTGTGCCTCCTGGCTGCCGCGCGTCATCCGCGGCGCCGATTGATCGCTCATTCGAGCAAGGAGGACGGTGGCGGACACATCCACGGCGGCAGTCGTCGCGGCGCGGCCGGCGGCGGCAGTTCCCGCCTGTCTCCTGGCGTGGCTCGTGCCCGGCGCCGGTCATTTCTACCTCCGGCGGACGGGGAAGGGCTTCATTTTCCTGGGCGCCATCGGCGCGCTGTTCATCCTCGGCCTGGCCATGGACTCGCGACTGCAGATGGCGGTAGGCCTCGACGACATCCTCGCGTCGCTCTTCAGCCTCGCGCAGATGGCGATCGGCGTCCCCTACCTCGTCGCGCGGATGATGGGATTCGAGGCGGGGCAGGTGACGTCGGTGACCTTCGAGTACGGCAACACGTTCACCGCCGTGGCCGGCCTGCTGAACATCCTCGTGGTGCTGGACGCCTACGACATCGCGGTGGGACGCAAGCCCTAGCATGCTCCGCAGCCACTTCGCGAGCCTCATCCTGTTCGCGGCGCTCGTCTCGCTCGTGTTCTCGGTGCTGATGCGCGAGGACCCGCGGGCGCGCCTGCGCTTCGGCCTCACGAGCTTCGCGGCGTTCGTGGCCTCCGCGATCGTCGTCGGATGGCTGATGTCGCCCTTTCCTTAATAGAAGTGAGCCGCTGGGCGCCCGTCGCCTTCTGGATGGCGGTGATCTTCGCGCTGTCGAGCCGGGCGCTGCCGGCCTCGGTGTCACGCATTCCGGACTGGACGACCCACGGCGCGGGGTACGCGATCCTGTGCCTGCTCCTGTATCGCGCTTTGGTCGGCGGGCTCCTCCGCCGCGTGCCGGTGCGCGCGGCGGTGGTCGCGGTCGCGATCAGCCTCCTCTACGGCGTCACCGACGAGCTTCATCAGTCGTTCGTCCCCGGGCGCCAGGCCGACCCCTGGGACCTCGTGAAGGACCTCGGGGGAGCGGCGGTGGCGGCTTTGGCGTGCGCGTGGCCCCGTGCTTCCGGCCCGCAGTGGAGAAAGGCAGCATGAGCGACATCCGGGTGGCGGTGGTGCCGGGAGACGGAATCGGCGTGGACGTGACCGCGGAAGCGGTGCGCGTGCTGGAGACGGTGGCGGCGTCCTCCGATCGCAGGATCCGCCTCACGCCGTTTCCGTGGGGCGCCGATCACTTCCTGAAGACGGGCATCACGCTGCCCGACGACGCGATCTCCGACCTGACCGAAAACTATGACGCGATCCTTCTCGGAGCGATGGGCGACCCGCGCGTTCCGGACAACCGCCATGCCGCCGACATCCTGCTCGGGATGCGCTTCCGCCTCGACCTCTACGTGAACTACCGCCCGGTGAAGCTCTTCCACGAGAAGCTGTGCCCGCTGAAGGGGGTGACCCCGAAGGACATCGACTTCGTGGTGTTCCGCGAGAACACCGAAGGCCTCTACGTGATGATGGGCGGCAACTTCAAGAAGGGGACGTTCGACGAGGTCGCCACCGAGGTCGACCTCAACACGCGCCTGGGGGTCGAGCGCATCATCCGCCGCGCCTTCGAGCACGCGCGCGATCACGGGCGGACGAAGGTCGTGATGGCGGACAAGTCGAACGTCCTCATCCACGCCCATGACCTGTGGCAGCGGACGTTCAAGATCGTGGCCGCGGAATTCCCGGCCATCACCGCCATCCATCTCTTCGCGGACAACCTCGCCATGCAGATGGTCAAGCACCCCGCGCAGTTCGAGGTCATCGTCACGTCGAACATGTTCGGCGACATCGTGACCGACGTCGGGGCCGGCCTGCAGGGCGGGCTGGGGATGGCCGCCTCGGGCAACATCCATCCCGGCCGCGTGAGCCTGTTCGAGCCCGTGCACGGCTCGGCGCCGAAGTTCGCGGGGAAGAACGTGGCGAACCCGATGGGCGCGATCCTCACCGCGGGCCTCATGCTCGAGCACCTCGGCTGGCGGGAGGAGGCGCGGCGGATCGAGGACGCGGTGCGGTGGGCGGTGGAAACGGACACCACGACGTCCGACATCGGAGGCAAGCTCGGCACGCGCGAAGTGGGTGCCGCGATCGTCGAGCGCCTAACATGAAAGGTGTGAAGCCCTCCGCCGAAGTCGCGCTCACGCCCGGCCGCCGCGTGCTGTTCCTGACCCGGGATCCCGACCTGATCCGCCGCCAGCTGAGCGGCGAGCTCGACCTCCGGATGGAGGACCTGCGCGCCTCTGACTTGATGGACGACATCAACACCGACGCCATGACGCCGGCCTGGGCCTGCTTCGA
>JANMPI010000466.1:0-4815 GCA_031369785.1 Acidobacteriota bacterium | reverse complement strand
CGGGCACGGCGGCGGGCAGACCGCGGTCCTCGGCGCGCTCGCGCAGGAAGTCGGCCGCGAGACGAACACGCGCATCCTCGTCGTCAACTGGTGGTCGTACTGCTCGGACGTCACGCTCGAAGTGTTCGGCGAGGACGGCGGGCACGCCGGCGACAACGAGACCGCGTTCGTGCAGGCGATCGACCCGGCGCTGGTGCACAAGGAGCGCTACACGCCGGAGTTGGCGCAGGCCAATCCCGCCCCCGGGAGCTGGATCGCCTACCCCGCGCCGACCAGCATCGGCCTCTACAAGGAAGGGCAGGGCTATCCCCGATTCGACGCCGCGAAGGCGAAGGTCTACTTCGACAAGGTCAACGACAAGGTGGCGCGCTTGGTCGAGACCACCATCCGCCAATGGGATGCCGCTGGCCTGATGCGCTGAGCGCTCGCGAAGCTCAAACTGGACGCGCGGACGTATTTGTCATTTGCGTTTCGGGAGGGCCCATGGCGGTCGATCGAGGTCGTCGTCGGTCGCGGCGACAGACTCGCAGCGCTGTCCGGCGAGAGATTCTCGAGCGCGCGCTCGGAGGGGGCGGTACTGCCGCGGCCTCGGCCGCGGAAGCACGCCGGCAATCACTCCTGGTCAGCCGGCGCGCATCGGAGCGCGAGACGCTTCAGTTGGTCGAGCAGGCCGCGGACCGCCGCGGATGGCGCTGACTCGAGGCGCCATCGTGGTCGTAGCTTCGCGCGGCGACTACACGGGCAAGCCGCGTCCCGCCCTCGTCGTCCAGTCCGACCTGTTCAACGATACGCATGCCAGCGTGACAATCTGCCCCATCACCTCCGACCGTGTAGACGCCCCGCTATTCCGCCTCACGGTGCCCGCGGGTCAGCGCACCGGACTTCGCCGGTCGTCGCAGGTCCTGGTCGACAAGATCGTGACCGTACCGCGGGCTACGCTCGGCGCGGAGATCGGACGCTGCAATCCCGACGAGCTGGAGGCGGTCGAAGAGGCGCTGCGGCTCTGGCTGGGGTTGGAATGAGCCTCACGGCCGCAGGAGCAGGCGGAGCCCGGACAAGATGAGCAAGAGGGCGAGTGCGGCCTGCAGGAGCGGCCGTGGGGTGCGCAGCGTGAGCCGGCTGCCGATCAGCACGCCCGGGATCGAACCCACCAGCAGCTGCGCGGCCAGCAGGAAGTCGACGTTCCCGAGCAGCGCGTGACCGGCGGCCGCGACCCCGACGAGGATCGCGGCGTGGACGACGTCGCTGCCCACCAGCCGGCGCGGCTCGATGGGCACGAAGAACACGAGCAGGGCCATGATGACGCTGCCGCTTCCCACGGAGGTCAGGCCGACCAGCAATCCGCCAAGCGCGCCGACCGCGATGATCGCCGCGCGGCGATGACCTTCCGCTTGAGGCCTGGGCGTGGTCCCCGAAAGGGCGCGCCAGCCGAGGAGCGCCGCCGCCACCACCAGCGCGCCGCCGATCGCGCGCGCCAGCGTCGTCTCCAGTCCCGTCACGTGCCGGTGCTCGAGCCAGGCGAGGAGGCCGACGGCGACGATCGACGCCGGCACGCTCCCGATGGCCAGCGTGCGTACGAGGCGCATGTCCACCGTCTGCTGCCGCAGGTGTTGCCACGAGCCGGCGATCTTCGTGACCACGCTGTAGGCGAGATCGGTGCCGACCGCCGCCGTCGCCGGCATGCCGAGGCCGAGCATCAGCAGCGGCGTCATGAGCACGCCGCCGCCCATCCCGGTGAGGCCGACGAGCAGGCCGACCACGAAGCCGTACGCGGCCAGGCGCGGGTCGAAGCTCAAGCGGCGCCCGCCGCGGTCCCGGCGACGAAGCCGCTGGCCCAGGCCCATTGGAAGTTGAACCCGCCGATGCGGCCGTCCACGTCGCAGATCTCGCCGCAGAGGTAGAGGCCGGGACAGGCGCGCGACTCCATCGTCGCGAGATCGAGTTCCCGCAGCGGCACGCCGCCCGCCGTCACCTCCGCGAAGTCGAAGCCGGCGTCGCCGATCACCGGGGCCACCATCGCCAGAGCGGCGGTGACGAGCGCGCGGCGTCCGTCACGCGTGAGACGGTGACCGGGCGTGGCGGGATCGACGCCCGCCTCGGTGCAAAGCGCGCGGGCGAGACGCTCGGGCAGCTGTTGCTGCAGCCGGCGGAGCGGAGTCGCCGGTCCGAGCGCACGGAGGTCCGCGTCGAGCGCCTCCGCCGTCGTGCCGGGGAGCCAGTTGATGACGAGGGCGGCCTTCGGATCGGCGACGCGTGCGGCAAGGAAGTGGCGGCTGACGTCGAGGATCGCCGGACCGGAGAGGCCGGTGTGCGTGCACAGCATCGAGCCGGACACCGTGACGACGCGGCGCCCGGTCGCGCCGCGCACCTCCAGAGCGACCGGCGTCGCGAGGCCGGAGAGCGACCGCGCGAAGTGGCCGTGCGGGAGGCGCAGCGGAACGAGCGCGGGGAGGATGAGCTCCGACCGGGAATGGCCGAGGCCGGTGGCGAGCGCATAGCCGGCTCCGTCGGAGCCCGACTTCGGGATGCTCTTCCCGCCGGTGGCGAGGATCACGCGCGCGGCGTCGAACGTGCGGCCGTCGTCCGCGGTGATGGTGAAGCCGGACGGACCGCGGGTGATGGCCGCCACGCGCCATGGGTGGTGGACCTGGACGTCCGCGATGTGCGCCGCCTCGAGCAGCGCGTCGAGCACCGTGCGCGCGCGATCGGTGATGGGGAAGAGCTTGCCCGTCTCCTCGCGCTTCAGCCGCACGCCGGAAGCGGCGAAGAACTCGACGGTGGCCGGCACGTCGAAGCGGCGCAGCACCTTGCGGATCGCGGTGGGGGTCGAGCCGCAGAACGCCGTCTCGTCCACCTGGTGATGCGTCACGTTGCAGCGCCCGCCGCCGGAGATCAGGATCTTGGCCCCGAGCGTCCGAGCGCCGTCGAGCACGACGACGGGCCGATGCCCCTGCCGCCCGGCCCAGATCGCGGCCATCAGCCCCGCCGCGCCCGCCCCCACCACGACGACCGTCCTCGCTTCGGCCACCTAAACGATGTCGAACGTCGCGAGCACGGGCGCGTGGTCCGACGGTTGGACGCCCTTGCGCTCGGTGCGATCGATGGACGCCGCGGTGCAGAAGCGCGCCGCGGGCGGCGTGGCGAGGATGAGATCGAGCCGCAGCCCGTCGTTCTTGGGGAACGACAGCTTGCGGTAGTCCCACCACGAGTAGAGGCCGGCCTCCTGGGTGTGCAGGCGCAGCGTGTCCTCGAACCCGAAGTCGAGGATGTGCCGCAGCGCGTCCCGCACGTCGGCGTGGAAGAGCACGCTGCTCGCCCACTCCTCGGGGCGTTCCACGTCGCGCGGCTCCGGAGCGACGTTGAAATCGCCGCACAGGACGAGCTTCTCGGAGGAGCGATGGCGCGCATCCAGGTACGCCCGCAGCCGGCGCATCCATTCGAGCTTCGCCGCGTACTTCAAGGAGCCGACGACCTGGCCGTTCACGACGTAGACGTTCACGACCCGCAAGCCGCCGACGCGCGCGGAGATCACCCGCGCCCCCATCTCGTCGCCGCCGTCGTCGAGGCCGAGGCGTACGTCCTCCGGCTCGGTCTTCGCGAGGATGGCGACGCCGTTGTACGTCTTTTGGCCGTGGAAGGCGACCTTGTAGCCCGCCTCCGCGACGGCGTCGAACGGGAACTGCGCCTCCGTCGCCTTCAGCTCCTGCAGGCAGAGTACGTCCGGCTGGCGCGCCGTCAGCCAGCGCATGAACCGCTCGTGCCGAGCGCGGATCGAGTTGATGTTCCAGGAAGCGAGAAGCATCGCGAGCACCACTGTAACTGCGGTCACCGCGCACTTGGGAGCCGCCCCGCGCTCCGCTATACTTCCCTGTTGGAGCCCACCTCCGGAGGTCCCTGAACCCATGGCGACGCTCGAAGCCGTTCCTGCGAAGACCCACGAGACCCTGGCCCACGCGGTCATCCGCTTCTGCGGGGATTCGGGCGACGGCATGCAGATCACCGGCGCCCAGTTCACGAGCACCGCGGCCCTCTTCGGGAACGATCTGGCCACCTTCCCCGACTTCCCGGCCGAGATCCTCGCCCCCGCGGGAACGCTGCCCGGGGTGAGCGGCTTCCAGGTGAACTTCTCCTCCAGCGACGTCTTCACCCCCGGCGACGCGGTGGACGTCCTCGTGGCCATGAACCCGGCCGCCCTCAAGACCAACATCGCGGACCTGAAGACCAACGGCATCCTCATCGTCAACCTCGACGACTTCGGGGAGACCGACCTCAAGAAGGCGCAGTGCAAGACCAATCCCCTCGAGGATCACACCCTCGACGGGTACCGGCTGTTCAAGGTCGAGCTCACGAAGCTGACGCGCGCCGCCCTGCGCGATCTCGGGCTCGACGCCAAGAGCATGGATCGCTGCAAGAACTTCTTCGCCCTAGGCATGTGCTACTGGCTGTACAGCCGGCCGATGGACCCGACGCACAAGTGGCTGGACGACAAGTTCAAGAGCAAGCCCATCCTCGCCGAGGCCAACAAGCTGGCCATGCGCGCCGGCTACGCCTACTGCGACGCCACCGAGGCCTTCCAGGTCCGCTACGACGTCCCGCCCGCGAAGCTGGAGCCGGGCACCTACCGCAACATCAGCGGCAACAGCGCGCTCGCCCTCGGGTTCGTGGCCGCGGCCGCGAAGTCGGGGCTGACGCTCTTCCAGGGCTCGTACCCGATCACGCCCGCGTCCGACATCCTCCACGAGCTCTCGACCTTCAAGGAGTTCGGCGTCCTCACCTTCCAGGCCGAGGACGAGATCGCGGCCATGACGTCGGTCA
>JANMPI010000462.1:0-3513 GCA_031369785.1 Acidobacteriota bacterium | reverse complement strand
CGCAGCTCATCAGCGAGCGGCGCACCTCGTGGGAGAAGTCGACGTGCCCGGGCGTGTCGATCAGGTTGAGCTCGTAGGTCTTCCCGTCCCTGGCGGTGTCCGGCAGCGTGACGGTGTTCGCCTTGATGGTGATCCCGCGCTCCCGTTCCAGGTCCATGGAGTCGAGGATCTGGTCGCGGAACTCCCGGTCCTCCACCGCCCCGCAACGCTGGATGAGGCGGTCGGCCAGCGTCGACTTGCCGTGGTCGATGTGGGCGATGATGCAGAAGTTGCGGATGTGGTCCATGGTCCTTTGTGCCTGGTTCCGTCGGGCGCCGGACCTGTCAGTCTAGCGGAGACCCCAATGGTCATGAAAAAGAAGAAGGTCGTCCTCCTCTCCGGCGGCAACCCGCAGATCGCGAAAGCGGACGGGGATGCGCCGGTCAAGGCGTACATCGGCGCCATGCCCGGCTGGAAGCGCGACGTCGGGGAGCGCCTCGACGCGCTGATCGTGCGGACGGTCCCTGGCGTGCGCAAGGCGGTGAAGTGGAACTCGCCGTTTTACGGCATCGGGGGCCAGGGCTGGTTCCTGTCGTTCCACACCTTCGCGAAGTACGTCAAGGTGACGTTCTTCAGCGGCACGTCGCTACGGCCGCTCCCGCCCGGACCCAGCAAGCACGAGAACGTCCGTTACCTCGACATCCGCGAGGACGACGGAGTCGCCGAGAAGCAGATCGTGGATTGGGTCAAGCAGGCCGCCCGATTGCCGGGCTGGGATCCGAGCTGGCGCGGCGACTGAGAACGTCTCGTCGCGACGTCCACGCGTCCATGACCGTTCGGAAGCAGTTCGTGGAGAACGAGTCCTTCAAGAGATTCGTCGGCGACATGGCGTACTCGATCACGAGCCAGTGAGGGACGCTGACGGTGTCTCAGGTCGGCAGCGAGACGTCGGAACGCCGCCTACGGCCGTCTCCCGTCACGGAGGCGCGACCAGAGCTTCCGGGCGTTGGCGGGGAGGTTCAGGACGAGGCGTTCAACTTCCGCTTCGAGCTCGGAGGGGCGTTCGGCGGCGTCCAGAAGCGCGTGAATGTCCCACGCGTCCTTCGGACCTCCGGCGTGGAGCTTCAGGAGTACCAGCCCGACCGGGCGGGCGACCGGCACCGTCACCTCGCCCACAGACAGGCGCTCGGCCGCCTCGACGATCTCACGCTCCCAGGCGTGGCGGCCCACGACGACATCGACGATCTCGCTACCGTCGCCGATCAAGGCGTGAGGCACCCGCTCGCGTTCCAGCACGCGCAGGACCTCGGCCAACAGGCTCACCCGGGTAGATCGCGCATCACACGCGAGGCCCGGCGTCCGCGCTGGGCAGCGCGCTCGAGGTCACGGCGCGCGGCCGGGCGATCGAGGCCGTGCGCCGCAGCATAGGCGGTGATCGCCCGTTGCCCGAGCAGCAACGCCTCGGCCAGCCGCTCGCCCGGCGTCATCCGCCGCAGACGCGCACGAGATTCATCGCGTAGCGCGTCGGCGACCGAGCTCATGCCGGTCAGTATATCGGGTTCATCGACGCGACTCCCGTCGGCCAATCGCTGGCGGTCGAGGTCACCGGACCGCTCATCGCTCATCGAGACGCTCCGGATCTAGGCGGCGCGCGCCGCTCGCATCCCTTCGCCGCGTTGAGAAGGCGCGGGCGACCCTTCGGGGCCGTCCGCGCCTGAGACGGACTACGCGCGCTTGCGGGCCTGGGCGAGAAGGTCGAAGCGGTCGAGGCTCATCACCTTGTGCCAGGCCGCCACGAAGTCACGTACGAACTTCTCCTTCGCGTCGTCGCTCGCGTAGACCTCGGCCAGCGCGCGGAGCTGGGAGTGGGCGCCGAACACGAGGTCGGCGGCGGTGGCGGTCCATTTGGCCTTGCCGGTGGCGCGATCGCTCCCCTCGTAGACGTCCTTGGACGAGGCCGACGGTCTCCAGGCGGTGCGGATGTCGAGGAGGTTCACGAAGAAGTCGTTGGTCAGGGTCCCCGGCCGGTCGGTGAAGACGCCGTGCTTCGATTGCCCGTGGTTCGTGTCGAGGACGCGCATGCCGCCGACCAGCACCGTCATCTGGGGGGCGGTCAGCTGCAGCAAGTTGGCCCGGTCCAGGAGCCGCGTCTCCGGCGACAGGGGATCGCCCGCGCGGTGGTAGTTACGGAAGCTGTCGCCGGTCGGTTCGAGCACGTCGAAGGTGTTGACGTCGGTCTGCTCCTGGGTGGCGTCCGTGCGGCCGGGCGCAAACGGGACCGTGACGTCGTGCCCGGCGGCCTTGGCCGCCTGCTCGACGGCGGCGCATCCGCCGAGGACGATCAGGTCGGCCAGCGAGACCTTCTTCTTCCCGCCGGACTTGTTGAAGTCTTGCTGGATCCGCTCGAGGGCCTTCAGCACACGGGCGAGTCGGGGCGGTTCGTTCGACTCCCAGTCCTTCTGCGGCTCGAGGCGGATGCGCGCTCCGTTGGCGCCGCCGCGTTTGTCGGTGCCCCGGAAGCTGGCCGCGGCCCCCCAGGCCGTGGAGACGAGCTCCGGGACCGACAGGCCCGACTCGAGGATCTTGCGCTTGAGCGCGGCCACGTCCTGCTCACCGATCAGCTCGTGATCGACCGCCGGGAGCGGGTCCTGCCATATCTGCGGCTCCGGGATCCATGGGCCGAGGTAGCGAGGCCGCGGGCCCATGTCGCGGTGGAGCAGCTTGAACCAGGCTCGCGCGAAGGCGTCGGCGAGCTGGTCCGGGTTCTCGTGGAAGCGCTTCGCGATCGGGGCGTAGATCGGATCGACCTTCAGCGCCAGGTCCGTGGTCAACATCATGGGCGCGTGACGCTTCTTCGGGTCATGCGCGTCGGGCACCGTGCCCTGAGCCTCGGGGTTCTTCGGCTTCCACTGCTTGGCGCCGGCCGGGCTCTCCGTCAGCTCCCACTCGAACTTGAAGAGGTTCTCGAGGAAGCCGTTGTCCCACTTCGTCGGGTTGTTGGTCCAGGCGCCCTCGAGGCCGCTCGTGATCGTGTCGCCGCCCTTGCCGCTGCCGTGCTTGTTCCTCCAGCCGAGCCCCTGGTCCTCGATGGGGCCGGCCTCCGGTTCCGGACCGATGTTCCCCTTCGCCGGGCCCCCACCATGCGACTTGCCGAACGAGTGGCCGCCCACGATGAGCGCGACCGTCTCTTCGTCGTTCATGGCCATGCGGGCAAAGGTGTCGCGGATGTCCCGGGCGGAGGCCAGCGGGTCCGGCTTGCCGCCCGGCCCTTCGGGATTCACGTAGATCAGGCCCATCTGCACGGCGCCCAACGGACGGGCGAGCTCGCGATCGCCGCTGTAACGCGCGTCGCCCAGCCATGTGTCCTCGGGACCCCAGAAGATGTCCTCCGGCTCCCAGACGTCGGGACGACCGAAACCGAAGCCGAACGTCTTGAAGCCCATCGACTCCATGGCCACGTTGCCGGCCAGGACCAGCAGGTCGGCCCAGGAGATCTTCTGGCCGTACTTCTGCTTGAGCGGCCAGAGGAGGCGC
>JANMPI010000454.1:0-2805 GCA_031369785.1 Acidobacteriota bacterium | reverse complement strand
GAGGACGGCGCCCCGACGCTTCCGCCGGGGCGCCGCCATCCTCCCGTCCCTGTTCACGGTCGGGAACCTGTTCCTCGGCTTCTGGGCCATGATCCGCGCCTTCCACGGCCAGTACGAGGCCGCCGCCCCCCTCATCTTCTGGGCGATCGTCCTGGACCTGCTCGACGGCCGCATCGCGCGGATGACCGGAACGACCAGCGAGTTCGGCGGCGAGCTCGACAGCCTGGCGGATGCGATCTCGTTCGGCGTCGCCCCGGCTCTTCTCGCCTATGCGTGGGGCTTCTCGGCCGTTCCCCGCGTGGGGTGGCTGGCCGCGTTCCTGTTCGTGGTGTGCGGCACGCTGCGCCTCGCGCGCTTCAACGTGCAGAGGCACGCGAGCGACGGAAAGTTCTTCATCGGCCTGCCCATTCCCGCGGCGGCGGCGATGGTGGCGGCGCTGGTCAACATCCACCCCGAGGCAATCGAGGATCGGTCCCTCGCCTTCGCCTGCGTCTCGCTGCTCGTCATCCTGTCCTTCCTGATGGTGAGCACGTTCCGCTACTGGTCGTTCAAGACCCTCGACCTGCGCAGCCGCCGGAGCTACGTGACCATCGTCGGGATCGCGGTGAGCCTGATCCTGGTGGCGCTGCATACCGAGTGGGTGCTCCTCATCCTCGCCACCGCGTTCTGGCTGTCCGGGCCGCTGGCCTTCCTCGGCACCGCCGGACGCCGGCGGGTGGCAGGCCCCGTGGTCGCCGGCAGCGAAGCGCCCTGACCGATTCCCCCGAGCCGGCGCGCCGCTTCGATCGCGTGCACGTCGGCGTGGGCGCGGTGATGATCCACGAAGGCCGTGTCCTCCTGATCCGCCGCGGCAAGGAGCCGTTGCGCGGGCGGTGGGTCGTCCCCGGCGGCACCGTGGAGCTCGGGGAGACACTCGAAGCGGCCCTCGTCCGCGAGGTCGAGGAGGAGACCGGGCTCATCGTCACCCCGCGCGAGGTGGTGACGGTCTTCGACCGCATCGAGCGGGAAGGGGAGCTCGTCCGTTACCACTACGTGATCGTCGATTACCGGTGCGACTACGTCGCCGGGACGCCCCGGGCGGGTTCCGACGCCGAGGATGTCGCCCTCGTGGCCCTCGCGGATCTTCCGCGCTACGACCTGCCGGCGAAAGCGCTCGAGGTGGTGCTTGACGCCTTCCAGCGGAAGGCCTAGAATCCTCAAGTCCGAATGAAGGTCCCGGTACCGAAGTGCTGGTCGCGGAGGGATAAATGAAGCTGCTCACCGGCTTGCTGGTCCTGGTCGTCCTTGCCGGCGCAACCGGCGCCGACGCCTGGCCGTGGTCACGAAACCGGAACCGCAACGGCCACTTGCCCAAGCCCGTCGACTTCCCGGTCGTGCGCCCCAAGCTGAAGGCCGAGAAGGCCACGCGCCAGCATCATCCTTCGAAGTATCAGCGCCCGGAATGGGGCGCGGAGTGGGACCACACGCTGAACATCAGGCAGCCCCACGAGGGCAACCACTCGATCTTCCTCCGCAACTAGCGGCGGGCCGCTGCGGAACCGCGGCTGATCTATACTCGTCCGCCACCACGGACGAGCCATGACCACTTCGCGAGCGCGCAGCCGTTACGAGAGCCGTCTGTCGGAGGCGGCGCGGGGGATGCGCTTTTCCGCGATCCGCCGGATGAGCGCGCTCATCGAGCGGCCCGGCATCATCTCCTTCGCGCCGGGCCAGCCGAGCCCCGAGACGTTCCCGGTGGCCGCCTTCCAGGAGATCATCGCCGACGTCGTGGCCCGTGAGAGCGCGGGAGCGTTCCAGTACATCCTCACCCGCGGGCTCGCTACGCTGATCGCGGCCGTGCAGGAGTACGCGGCGGCCAAGGGCATGCCGACGACGGTGGCCGAGATCCTGATGACGGAGGGCAGCCAGCAGGGGCTCGACCTCGTCGCGCGCGTCCTCCTCGATCCCGGCGACGTCGTCCTCGTCGAGCGGCCGTCGTACATCGGCGCCACCTCCGCATTCCGCGCCTCGCGCGCGCGCATGGTCGGCGTCCGACTCGACGAGGAAGGCCTCGATCTCGACGACCTGCGGCGCCGCCACGCCGAGTGCGTCGCGGCCGGTCGAGCGCCGAAGTTCCTGTACGTGATCCCGAGCTTCCAGAACCCGTCCGGGATCAGCCATGCGCTCGATCGGCGGCGGGGGTTGCTCGACGCCGCCCGCGACCTCGACCTGCTGGTGATCGAGGACGATCCCTACGGAGATCTCTACTTCGAGGCCTCTCCCGTGGCCACGCTGCGCTCGATGGACCCGGAGCGCGTGCTGTACCTGTCGTCGTTCTCCAAGATCCTGGCCCCCGGCCTGCGCACGGCCTTCCTCATCGGGCCGGAGGAGATCCTGGCCAAGGTCGAGATCGCGAAGCAGTCCGCGAACCTCTGCGGCAGCGGGCTCGACCAGCGCGTGATCCTCGCCTGCCTGAAGCGCGGCCTTATCGAGGAGCAGAAGGCGCGGATCCGCCCGTACTACCGCGCCAAGCGGGATGCGATGCTGGACGCGCTGTCCTCCGAGATGCCGCCCGGCGTGCGGTGGACGCGGCCCGCGGGCGGGCTCTTCGTCTGGCTGACGCTTCCAGAGGGGATGGACGCCGAGGTCCTGCTCGAGGCCGCGGTGGCGGAGGGCGTCGCGTACGTGGCCGGCGGGCCGTTCCACGTCGACGGCGGCGGCGCCAACACCATGCGCCTCACCTTCGCCAAGGAGGACGCGCCGACGATCACGGAAGGGGTACGGCGGTTGGGGAAGGTGGTCCGGGCGGCGGTCGCGGCGCGCTGA
>JANMPI010000453.1:0-5817 GCA_031369785.1 Acidobacteriota bacterium | reverse complement strand
TGGGGCGCGGTGGCCTGCCGCCCCCCGAGCTGGCAATGCTGATGGACGCCTGCGAGGGTCTGCTTCAAACCCTCGAGGGACCCGCGAACGGGATGCTCGGTATCGCGATCACCGGCAACAACCGGCGGGAATGGATCTGGTACGTGGCGGACGCCGACGCGTTCGCCGCGCGCGTCCGCGCTCTGCTCGTGACCTCCGGTGCTCGATTCCCCGTCGAGGTGCGCCGCTCGACCGCTGCACCGTAGTGCGGCACATTCTCATTGCCTTGGCATGTCTCCGCATCGGCCGCGGTGCGGGCGGCGCCCGCGATGAGGGATGATCAAGGATCAATGACCATCAACGCCACTGCCGCGCTGGAACGGCTCCTCGACGGGAACCGCCGCTTCGCCGCCGGCGTCGAGACGGAGGCCAGCATCCATAGCCGCACACACCGCGCGGAGCTGGCCGCCGGGCAACAGCCCTTCGCCATCATCCTCGGCTGCTCGGACTCGCGCGTGCCGGCCGAGATCGTCTTCGATCAGGGGCTCGGCGACCTCTTCGTCATCCGCGTCGCCGGCAACGTCGTCGCCCCGTCGCAGATCGGCAGCGTCGAGTTCGCGGCCGAGCGCTTCGCCACTCGGCTCGTGGTCGTTCTCGGCCACTCCCAGTGCGGAGCCGTCCTCGCCACCCTCGAGGAGCTGCGGCGGCCGACCGACACCCAGTCGCGGAACCTGCGCGCGATCGTCGACCGCATCCGGCCCTCGGTTGAAGGCCTCCTGACCGCGGGGGCGCTGGACGCCGACGCCCTCGTCCAGCAAGCGGTGCGCGCCAACGTGTGCGTTTCCGCCAACCATCTCCGTCACGGGTCGGAGATCCTCGAGCGGCTGATCGAGACCGAAGGGCTTCGCGTGGTAGGCGCGGAGTACTCTCTGGAGACGGGGCTGGTCGAGGTCTTCGATGGGACCACGAGAGTCAAGACATGATGCGCGCTTCGATATTGTTCGTTGCCGGATACGCGCGCCGTTACCAGGTCGGGCCGTGCGCCCCCGAGCAGCCACGCAGCAGGAGGTTCAGGACGACCGTCAAGAAGATGGAGGCGATGATGCTGAACAGGCACCCACTCCTCTGGAACCGGATGGCCACGAGTCCTCCATGACGCAAGAAAAGGCGGCCCCGAAGGGCCGCCCCGACGAACGATGATGGCGGCTATGGCCGCCGGCTGCGCTTCACCTTGCCGGCCGTCTCGTTCACCGTCCCTCGATCCTCGAGGTCCGAGTCGTTGGTGAGGTCGCCCAGGGCCTTCTGGATGCGTCCCTCGGCCTTGTCGCCGGTTCCAGCGCTCATCTGGGATATCCTCCGTTTCGGCCGCCGATGGCCGTGAAAGAGACAGCAATGGCCGTGCCACCTCCCGCGCCCTTCGAGATCGCCGGCTTCTGCGCCCATCCCGACGACGCCGAGCTGATCATGGGCGGCACGCTTGCCCGTGAAGCCGCCGCCGGACGGCGCGTCGCGCTCGTGGACCTGACCCGCGGTGAATGCGGCAGCCGGGGGACGCCGGAGACGCGCCAGGCGGAGGCGACGGAAGCCGCGCGCATCCTCGGCGCCGCCCACCGCGAGAGCCTGGGCCTTCCCGACGCCGGCCTCAGCGCGTCGTCGATCAACCAGCGGGACGCGCTGGTGGCCGCGCTGCGCCGCCTGCGGCCCGCGATCGTCATCCTGCAGCACTGGCAGCAACGCCATCCCGATCACGCCGCGGCCAGCCGCCTCGTCTACCAGGCGTCGTTCGTGGCCGGCCTGCGCAACTATCGGCCCGACCTCGGCCCCGCCTTCCGCCCCCGCAAGCTCGTCTACGCGGTGACGATGACGGAGACGATCGACGTGCCGCCGACGTTCGTGGTCGACGTGACCGAGACCTTCGACGTCAAGATGAAGGCGATCCGCGCGTTCGCCAGCCAGTTCACGCCGCCGCCGGGAGAAACGGTGCCGCTGCCGTTCGAGTCGTTCCAGGACGCGGTCGAGCTTGCCGGCCGGCGTCACGGGCAACGCATCGGCGTGCGCTACGGCGAGGGGTTCGTCACCCGCGAGCCGGTGGCGGTCGGCGACATCCTCGCCCTCGGCGGGTCTTCGATTTGAGAGGGCGATTCTAGGACGTGCCCCGCCGCGAGGCGGCCTGCAGCTTCTCGTCCTTCGTCTTGCCCAGGTCCTTCAGGCTCTTCCGATCCGCCATCACGATCTGCAGGACCAGCCACACGCCCCCGCCCGCGGCGGCCAGGAAGCAGACGATGGCAAGCCCGGGGTAGCCGAGGATCCGGAAGCTCGTCTCCACGCGCATCAGCAGCGCCGCGCCCACGATGAGCGAGGCCAGGATGAGGCCGACGGTGATCCGGTTGGCGACCTTCTGGAAGCCTTCCATCAGCGTCTTCTCGTCGATCGCGTCCACCTTCACCTCGAAGGTGTTGTTGGCGACGCTGTCGAGGATGCGATTCACCCGCCGCGGCAGGTGCTCGACGAAGTCCTTCATCTCGATCAGGGTCGCGAACACATTCCCCGGCGAGATGCTCTTGCGCATCCGCATCTGGGTGAGCTCGGAGGCGTGGCGGCGGATGGCGGCGTTGGGATCGAAGTCGGGGTCGAGGGTGCGTCCGATCTGGTCGAGGTTCAAGAGCGTCTTCCCGAGCATGGTGAGCTCGGGTGGGACGCGGATCCCCCGCTCGCCCGACATCTTGGCCAGCATGAGCACGATGCGCCCGACCTGGATCTGCCCCACGCGCGCGTTCTGGTTCTGGGCCACGAGGTCGGCGACGTCGCGGCGGAAGCCCGTCTCGTCGAAACCCTGGCGGATCTGCCCCAGCGCGATGGACACCGTCGCCGCTTCGTCCGCGCGCCCCTCGCTGACCGCGATCAGCATGCGCAGCAGGTTCTCCTGGGTTGCGGGGCTGATGCGGGCCACCATCCCGAGGTCGAGGAGTGCGATCCGGTTGTCGTCGGTCAGGAAGACGTTGCCGGGATGAGGGTCGGCGTGCACGAAGCCGTCGACGAGGATCTGCTGCAGGTAGCCGCGGAAGAGCTGCTCGGCGAGGGCCGCGCCGTCGATCTCGGTGCGCGTGACCGGGTTCAGCTTGGTGATCTTGTGGCCGCGGATGAAGTCGATGGTGAGGACGCGGGTCGTCGTGTAGTCCTCGACGGGCTGGGGCACGACGATGCGGTCGTAGGCCTTCAGGTTCTCGGCCAGGGTCTGGAGGTTGCGCGCTTCGGATTGATAGTCGAGCTCGCGCAGCAGGGTCTTGCGGAACTCCTCGAGCATCAACGCGAAGCCGAACTTCTTCCCCATCTCGGTATGGGTGTCGGCAAAGGCGGCGATCTCGGACAGGGCCTCGAGGTCCTCCGCCATCTTTTCGCGGATGCCCGGGCGCTGTACCTTCACCGCGACCGGCCGCCCGTTGCGCAGGATGGCGCGATGCACCTGGCCGAGCGACGCCGCGGCCAGCGGCTCCTGGTCGAATTCGCTGAAGGCCTTCGAGATCCGCACCCCGAGCTCGGACGTGATGATCGCCTCCACCTCGCGGTACGGGAACGGCCCGACGTTGTCCTGCAGGCGGGCCAGCGCTTCCATGTAGGCCGGCGGCAGGAGGTCGGCGCGCGTGGACAGCAGCTGCCCGAGCTTGATGAACGTCGCGCCCATCTTCTCGAGATCGGCGGCGAGATCCTCGGCCTTGGCGGCGGCGCCGGGGGAGCTGACCTTCGCGTCCTGAACGAGATCTTCCATCCCCGCGCCGGAGACGAGGTCGCCGCGCCCGTACTTCATGAAGAGGGCGGCGATGTCCTTGTAGCGCTTCAGGTGCTCGCCTTTGAGTGAAAGGGCCATGCCTCAATCGTACGTGATGGCCGTCGCCCGCAAGCCCCCCGGCTTGACGGATAACCGCTCCGAACCGCAGAATTCCTGATCAGGAGCGGTTTTTCGTCTCGACCGAGGTCCGGGCTTGATCACTGGGTTCAATACGGACGTGAAGTATCGCGGCGTGGTGTACCACGTCCAGACCGAGGACAAGGGCACCACCAACCCGATGATCGAGACGCTCATCTACAAGGGCGGCGAGATCCTGGGGTCGCGGCGGCTTCCCTACGCCGACCTGGTGAAGCGGGGCGACGAGCCCGCGATCACCCGCCTGATGGAAGACCAGCACAAGGGAATGCTCCAGGAGGTGAAGCGCGGGCGCTTCGATCAAGGCGGCGAGCGCACGGTGATGGAAGACCTCTCGCTGGACGAGATCGTGCTCGCCTATCTCGCGTCCCGCGTCGCCGCGAAGTAGCGCGGTGGCCCCCGGGATGACGGTCGCGGTCAACGGCGAGGCGCGCTCGGTGCCGGCCGGATCCACGATTTCCGATCTGCTGCGGCTGCTCTCGCTCGACCATGCGCTGCTCGCCGTCGAGCACAATCGCCGCGTGGTGCCGCGGGCCGAGCACGCCGCCGCGCGCCTCCGCCACGGGGACGCGGTGGAGATCGTCACCTTCGTCGGCGGGGGCTGAGCGCTTTCCGGCCTCTCCGGGCCTGCATGCTACGATCGCGGCATGGGTGACGGCCTGATCCTCGCCGGCCGCGAATTCCGCTCGCGGCTCATCGTCGGCACCGGCAAATACCCTTCGCTGGCGGTGATGCGCGCCGCTCATGAGGCTTCCGGCGCGGACATGGTCACCGTCGCGGTGCGGCGCGTCGACCTGAAGGCGCGCGGCCCCGAGAACCTGCTCGACCACATCGACATCACGAAGATGTTCATCCTGCCCAACACCGCCGCCTGCTACACGGTGGACGAGGCGGTGCGCACGGCGCGCCTCGGGCGCGAGGCGGGCTTGAGCCACTGGGTGAAGCTGGAGGTGATCGGCGACGAGAAGACGCTGTTCCCTGATACCGAGGGGCTGCTGGCGGCGACGCGGATCCTGGTCAAGGAAGGCTTCGTCGTCCTGCCCTACACCACCGACGACCTCGTGGTGGCGAAGAAGCTCGAGGACGCCGGGGCGGCGGCGGTGATGCCGCTGGCGGCGCCCATCGGCAGCGGGCTCGGCATCCAGAACCGCGTGAACATCCAGCTGGTGAAGGAGGCCGTGCGCGTCCCGGTGATCGTGGATGCGGGCGTCGGCACGGCGTCCGATGCCGCGGTGGCCATGGAGCTGGGCGCCGACGGCGTCCTCATGAATACCGCGATCGCGCTGGCCGGCGATCCCGTGCGGATGGCGGGGGCCATGCGCAAGGCGGTGGAGGCGGGGCGCGATGCGTTCCTCGCCGGCCGCATCCCGCGCCGGATGTACGGGTCGGCGTCCTCTCCGCTGGAAGGCGTGGTCGGCCGATAGAGCACCCTGAGCTTTTGGCGTTGCGCCGCAAGCTCGAGCAGGAAGAGCAGGCGTACGCCTCGCTTCTCGCGCAGCTCGACGCGCTGACGCGGCTGCCGCCCCCGTTCGCGGGCGAGGCGGACCTCGCGCGGCGGATCAACTCGACGTGGGAGACTCCCGACCCGCGCCAGGTCGCATTCAACTCCGCGCTCGTCCAGCTGCTGAACGGCCATCTCGAGGACGCGTCGCGTCTGCGCGCCCATCTCGCTCAGCTCTTGTCCACGCTGGTGCAGTACCTGCAGCGCGTCCTGCCGGTGATGGACACGCGGGACCGGGTCGCGGGCGGGCTGGCCACGACACGCGCGGAGCTGATCCTGGAGGCGTTCGATCGCCGGCAGGAGTCCGCGGCCCGGCGGCTCGAGGGCCTCCTGGCGATGCGTGACCGGCTGGAGGCGCTGTCGGAGGAGATGCGGTCGCTGCGTAGCGCCGGTTCGGCTGGCTCTTCCCTGCCCG
>JANMPI010000445.1:0-2787 GCA_031369785.1 Acidobacteriota bacterium | reverse complement strand
GCCTGCTGGACCACCTGCTCCGGCGCGTCTCCGAGATCCATGGGCGCCGGGCGGAGTTCGCGTCGCGGCCGGACACGGTCTGGGACATCCTCAAAACGGGATCCGTGCGCGCGCGCGAGGTGGCCCGTGCCACCATGGAAGAGGTGCGGCGCGCGATGCGGATCAGCTACTCGGACCAGGCGTGAGCGACAAGCCGGTGGAAGCGCCGGAGGGCATGGAGTCGACGCTCCCGGAAGATGCCCCGCAAATCCACCTCCCGGTCTTCGACGGGCCGCTCGACCTGCTGCTGTACCTGATCCGCAAGGACAAGATCGACATCCACGACATCCCGATCGCGCCCATCACGCGGCAGTACATGGAGTACCTGGAGCTGATGCAGCAGCTGAACCTCGACATCGCCGGCGAGTTCATGGTGATGGCGGCGACCCTCATCCACATCAAGTCCAAGATGCTCGTCCCCGTCGACCCCACCGAGGCCGCGCTCGACGAGAGCCAGGAAGACCCGCGCGATGCTCTCGTGCAGCGCCTGCTCGAGTTCCAGCGCTACAAGGAAGCGGCGGGCGTGCTGCACGACAAGCGCGAGGTGCGCGCGGCCACCTGGACGCGGCCCGATTCCGTCATCCCGACTTTCGACGACGCCGGCGAAGAGATGCTGGAGGCGGGGCTGTTCGACCTCATCAGCGCGTTCAAGGAGCTGCTCGACCGACGCAAGACCCTCCTGTCCCACGAGGTGGAGCACGAGGGCAAGAGCGTCGAGCTGCGGATGGAGGAGCTGCTCGGCATCCTCCGCGAAGGCGAGTCGCTCGAGTTCCTCGAGCTGTTCGCGACACTCTCCACGAAGGCGGAAATGATCGTCACCTTTCTCGCCCTTCTCGAGCTCATCCGCATGAAGCTCGTGAAGGTCTACCAGCGCGGCCTCTTCGGGGCCATCCGGGTGTTCCGGCCGGTGGGACCCGATGCCTCGGCCGCTTCGCAGCCTGCATGAGCGACGAGACCCCTTCCGACATCCGGCCGGACAGCGAAGAGGCGCCCGTCCTTCCGCCGCAGGAGATCCGCGCCGTCCTGGAGGCGCTCGTCTTCGCCTCGCCGCACCCCATCACCCCGCGCCAGATCGGCGAGGTGCTGGGCGGCGTGCCCCGCCCGGCCTGGGAAGCGGCGCTGCGCGAGCTCCAGGAGGAGTACGCGCGGGACGGCCGCGGGCTGCAGATCGTCGAGGTCGCGGCCGGATACCAGATCACGACGCGGCCCGAGTACAACGACTGGATCCGCGAGCTGCTCGATCCGCGGACGCCGACGCGGCTGTCCATCCAGGCGTTGGAGACGCTGGCCGTGATCGCCTACAAGCAGCCGGTGACCCTGCCCGAGATCATCGACCTCCGCGGCGTCAAGTCGGGCGGCGTCATCAAGACGCTGCTCGAGAAGCGCCTGATCCGCATCACGGGGCGCAAGGAAGTCGTGGGCCGGCCGATGCTCTACGGGACGACCAAGGACTTCCTGCTTCAGTTCGGCCTCAAGGACCTGAACGAGCTTCCGCAGATCGAGGAGTTCGCGGAGGTGCTCGGCGAGGAGGTCGACGTCGAGGGGCTGAAGCGCGCCATCGAAGCCCCTACGCCGACGGACGCCACGGTGCTGGATGAAGACGACGCGCAGGCCATTCTGCCGCTCGAAGAACCGGAGTCCTAGATGCAGGAACGCCTCCAGAAGATTCTGTCTCGCGCGGGGATCGCCTCCCGCCGCGCCGCCGAGCAGGTGATGGCCGACGGCCGCGTCACCGTGAACGGCGACACCATTCGCGAGCTCGGGACCAAGGCCGACGTCACCGTCGACGACATCCGCGTGGACGGCGTGCGCATCCGCCCTCCGGCGGCTCCGGTGTATCTCCTTCTCTACAAGCCACGCGGCGTGGTCACGACGCGCCACGATCCGGAAGGCCGGCCGACCGTCATGGGGCTCGTGCCGCCCGTGGCCGGCCTCTTTCCCGTGGGACGCCTCGACGTCGGCACCGAGGGGCTGCTCATCCTCACCAACGACGGCGACTTCGCGCACCGCGTGTCGCACCCGCGCTACGAGGTCGCCCGCGTCTACCAGGCCAAGGTGCGCGACGTTCCGACGCAGGACACGCTGGCCCGGCTCACCGCCGGCGTGCGGGTCGAGGGCGAGCGGCTGGCCGCCGACCACGTGCGCCTGCTGGAAGCGGAGAACAACTCCTGGCTCGAGCTCACGCTGCACGAGGGGAAGAACCACGAGGTCCGCCGCCTGATGGAGGCGGTCGGGCATCCGGTATCCAAGCTGAAGCGCGTGGCGATCGGGCCGCTGACCATCCGCGGGCTCAACCCCGGGCAGTTCCGTCACCTGACACCGCAGGAGATCAAGGCCCTCACGCACGGCGTGCGCCCGGCCGCAAGGCCGCCTGCCGAGGGACCGCGCGCGACGCGCGGGCCCGCTCCGCGCCCGGGAACACGCCGGCCGCCGTTCGAGCCGCGGGCCGGGAAACCGACGCGCGCGGCACGGCCGTTCGTTCCCGGCGACACGGAGACGCGCACGCCACGACGCGGGTTCGCCCCCGCATCCGCGCCGCCGTCCCGCCCGCGGCCGACCGCACCGCCGCCCCGCGGGGCGCGTCCCTCGGGGACCCGTCCCTTCCGTGGACAGAGGCCGCCCGCCCCACCGGTCGTCTCCGGCCGGCGCGAGGGGCGCGGGACCGGCACGCGGGCGCCCTTCGTCCCGCCGTCCGGCGATCGCCGCCCGCGCCCGACGCCGGAGCGGCCCGCGCGCCGTCCGCGCCGC
>JANMPI010000397.1:0-9033 GCA_031369785.1 Acidobacteriota bacterium | reverse complement strand
CGCGCAGCGGGATGAAGTTCACGGTGACCCCGCAGCTGGCGGGCGGGATCCTGGGCGGGACGGTGAACTTCCTGAAGCCGGACGCCGAGATGATCCTCTACCTGCCGCACACCCGCCGCACCGCGCTCGGCCTGCGCGTGGAGGCCGCGATGATCATCCCCTACGGGTCGACGGACAAGCTGCCGTACTACCAGCGCTTCTTCCTGGGAGGGGAGACGCAGATCCGCGGCGTGAACATCCGCACCGTGGGACCGATCGGGGAGGTGGACGGGAACACCCGGGCCCTGGGCGGGAACAAGTTCGTCCTCTTCAACGCCGAGTACTACTTCGACATCGGCGGCCCGCTGCGCGCCCTGCTGTTCTTCGACGCCGGGCAGGCGTTCCTGGAGGGGAAGAGCATCGACCCCCGCCAGCTCCGCACTTCGACCGGGGTGGAGATGCGGTTCATCATGCCCGTCCTCAACGTGCCCTTCCGTCTCATCTACGCGTTCAACCCGAACCGTGACCAGTTCCAGAAGAAGTCCACGTTCAAGTTCGCGGTTGGCACGACTTTCTAAGGAGCAGACATGACCAAGACGTTCGTTCTCGCAATGGCGCTGGGCGCGGCCGCGACGGCGTTCGCGCAGGAGCCCGCGGCCTCGCCCGCCCCCGGCGCGACGCGTCCCGCCGCCGGGAGCCTGACCCGCACCCCGCGCATCGCCGTCATCGACATGGGGCAGATCTCGAGCCAGAGCGCCCTCGGCAAGGCCTACGCGGCCAAGATCGAGGCCCTGGAGAAGCAGATCCAGACCGAGGGCACGCGCAAGCAGACCGAGCTCGCGAAGATGGACACCGCGATCAAAACGCTGCAGGACGAGCTCGAGAAGCAGGGCTCGGTGCTGAGCGCGGAGGCGGCGGACAAGAAGCGGCAGGACATCACCCGCAAGGCGCGCGAGCGGCAGGCCTACCTCGAGGACGGCCAGCAGGAGCTGCAGCGGATGAAGGAGCGGGCGGAGAACGAGGCCGCCGGGTACAACAGCGAGTTCCAGACCCGGATCAAGCCGCACATCGAGGCGGTGGCCAAGGAGCGCAACGTCGACATCCTGCTCACGAGCCAGGTCGCGCTCACCGTCAACCGTGAGTTCGACATCTCGGCCGACGTGATCGCCCACGCCGACACGGACAAGACCGCGGTCGCCGGCGCGACGCGTCCGGCCGCCACACCGCGCGCCGCCGGCGCGGCCCCCGCGGCCCCCGCGGCCAGCCCCAGCCCCGCCCCGAACCAGTAGGCGGCTAGCTCATTCAAGCTGGGGGGGAACGTCGGCGACGCGCAAGCACCGGCCCGCCATGGCGGTACGAGCGCAGCGCCCCGCTCCCCCCCCGACCCCCCACCGGGCGCCGTGGCCGCGGCGCGCCGCCGCCGTCCTCCTCAGGGGTTTAGCCGGGAAGCCCATTGCGGGTTAAATTGGCGGCGGCAATGAGCGCGGCTTCGCCGGAATCCATCGACATCGCATCGCTCATCCGCCAGATCCCCACCCAGTACCCTTTCGTCCTCGTCGACCGCATCGTCGAGCACGATCCCGCGGGGCGGATCGTCGCCATCAAGAACGTCACCGGCTCCGAGGAATTCTTCGAGGGCCACTTCCCGGGCGCACCGGTCATGCCGGGCGTCCTGCTCATGGAGAGCCTGGCCCAGGCGGCGGGTATCTGGCTGCTGAAGGACGCGCCCGACCCGCGGCGCCTCGAGGTTCACGTCGTCGGCATCGACGACGCCAAGTTCCGCCGGCCGGCGGTGCCCGGCGACCAGCTGCGCCTCGAGGTCCAGGTCCTCCATCGTCGCGGGCCGCTCTGCCGCGTGCGGGGCGAGGTCCGTTGCGGCGAGCACCGCGTGGCGGAAGCGCGCCTCCTCCTGCAGGTGGCGACGCTTCCCGCCCCGGAGGTCGACCCCTCCGCCCGCGTCGATCCGGGCGCCGAGCTCGGGGCCGGCGTGCGCGTGGGACCGTACTCCGTCATCAGCGCGGGCGTCCGCATCGGGGCCGGCACCATCGTCGATTCCCACGTCGTGATCGACGGCCTGACCACGATCGGCCGCGGGAATCATCTCTATCCGTTCAGCTCCATCGGCCTCGCCCCGCAGGATCTGAAGTACGGCGGCGAGCGCACGAGCCTCGAGATCGGCGACGGCAATTCCATCCGCGAGTTCGTCACCCTCCATCGCGGGACGGCGGGCGGGGGCGGGGTCACGCGCATCGGGTCCCACAACCTCTTCATGGCCTACGCTCACGTCGCCCACGATTGCCAGGTCGGCAGCCACACGATATTCGCCAACGGGGCGACGCTCGCCGGCCACGTCGAGGTGGCGGACTACGCGACGATCGGCGCCTTCTCGGGCGTGCACCAGTTCTGCCGGGTGGGGATCCACGCCTTCCTCGGCGGGTACACCGTCGCCACCAAGGACGTGCTGCCCTACTCCAAGACGGTGGGGAACCGCGCCCGCATCTACGGCGTGAACACGCTCGGCCTCGCGCGCCGGGGGATGAGCCCGGAGTCGATCGCCGCCATCCGCGGCGCGTACCGCGTGCTGCTGCAGAGCCGCCTCAACACGTCCGAGGCGGTCGCGCGACTGGAGGCCGCGGCGCCCGTTCCCGAGGTGGCGGAGCTCGTCCGCTTCATCCGGACCGCGCAGCGCGGGGTGATCCTGCGGCGCGCGACCCGCCGCCACCTGGCCGAGGAGTGAGCGGGGGGCCGCTTGGTCTGATCGCGGGAAACGGCCGCTTCCCGTTCCTCGTCGCGGAAGCCGCCCGCCGGGCCGGCCGCAAGGTCGTGGCGGTGGCGATCAGGGAAGAAGCCTCCGCGGATCTCGCCGCCGCCGTGGACGAGATCCACTGGGTGGGCCTCGGCCAGCTCGGGCGCTGCATCGATGCGCTGCGCGGCGCGGGAGTGACCGATGCCGTCATGGCCGGCCAGGTGAAGCATCGCCAGATCTTCTCGGACATCGTCCCCGACCTGAAGCTGATGGGCGTCCTGGCTCGGGTCGCGGTGAAGAACACGGACAGCCTGATCGGCGGGGTGGCCGATGCGTTGGGCCGCGACGGGATCACCCTCCTCTCATCGACGGCGCTCCTCGCCGACCAGATGGCGCAGCCGGGGGTGAACACGCGCCGCAAGCCGTCCCGGGACGAGTCCCGGGACATCGAGTATGGCCAGGAGATCGCGCGGGCATTGACCGCCCTCGATCTGGGCCAGACGGTGGTCGTGAAGGATCGCGCGGCTGTCGCCCTGGAGGCCATGGAAGGCACGGACGAGGTGATCCGGCGCGCGGGCCGGATCGCGGGCCAGGGGTGCACCGTCGTGAAGCTCGGGAAGCCGCATCAGGACATGCGATTCGACGTGCCGGTGGCCGGGGAGGGGACGCTGGCCGCGATGCGCGAGGCGGGGGCGCGCGTGCTGGCGGTGGAGGCGCACCGGACGCTCCTCATCGACCGCACCGCCTTCCTCGCCGGGGCCGACGAGGCCGGGATCGCCGTGGTCGGCCTCGAGCGGGCACACGATTGAGCGACATCGTCCGGATCGCCGTGGTCGGGGTCGGCTCGCTGGGCCAGCATCACGCACGGGTCTGCGCCGCGCTCCCCGGCGCGGCACTGGCCGGCGTCTTCGACATCGACCGCGGCCGGGCCGCGGAGGTGGCGGGGCGCCACGGCTGCCGCGCGTTCGACGACATCGACCGCCTGCTGGCGGAGGCGGACGCGGTGACCGTAGCCGTCCCCACCGTCGACCACCATCGCGTGGCCCGGGCGGTGATGGAGGCGGGGAAGGACGTCCTCGTCGAGAAGCCGATCTGCTCGACGCTCGCGGAGGCCGAGGACCTCATCGCGCTGGCCGCGGAGCGGGGCCGCATCCTCCAGGTCGGGCACATCGAGCGCTTCAACCCCGCGACGGACGTCCTGCGGGCGAACGCGGTTCGTCCGCGGTTCATCGAGGTGCACCGGCTCGGCTCCTTTTCCCCGCGCAGCCTCGACATCGACGTCGTCCTCGACCTGATGATCCACGACCTCGACATCGTCCTCTCCCTCGACGGCTCGGAGGCCGTCCAGGTGGACGCGGTGGGTGTGCCCGTGCTCACCCCACGGGTGGATATCGCCAACGCCCGCCTGCGGTTCGCGTCGGGCCTGATCGCCAATCTGACCGCGAGCCGGGTGTCGGCGGAGCGCGTCCGAAAGTTCCGGGTGTTCTCGCCGCGGACCTACATCTCGGTCGACTTCGCGGCCCGGGAGGCCCAGGTCCACCGCCTGGCCGACGGACCGTCCGGCCCGCACATCCAGTCCGAGCGGACGGCCGCGCCGGACGAGGAGCCCCTGCAGCGCCAGCTGGCCGCGTTCGTCGCCGCCGTCCGTGATCGCTCGCAGCCTATCGTCTCGGGCACCGACGGCCTCCGCGCCCTGGCCCTCGCCCACGAGATCCTCGCCCGGATGGCCGACCATCACTAGCGGAATCCGCTCGTCGGCCGCACCTCGTACCTCATCATCTCGACGTCCTGTCACTTAAAACCGGTATATCTGGGGGCTCGGTCCCAATGGGGGCCCGAAGCATGGCAATTTGTGTCGACGTCCGATAAACTGTCCGCAGGAGTGAACCGCAAAGAGACGCCCGAAGCGTTCTTCGCCTCGGTGCTGATTCACCTGATGGTCCTTGTCGTCGCAGCGCGCTGGCTGGGCCGGCCCCGGCCCGTACCACCCCCCGAGGCGGAAGCACCCCCTCCGGTCACCCTCGCCCGGATGATGCTGCCTCCGCCCGATGAGTGGCGGCCGCCGGCTCCACCCGTCCAGCCGCAACCCGCGCCGGCCGCGAATCCGCGGCAAAGGCCGGAACCACGCCCCGAGGCCAGGGATCGGATGAGCATCGGCGCTCCCTCGGACCTCCGCCAGAAGACGCCGCTCGACCTGCGGCGCGACCAAGACCTGACGCGGACGATCGCCCGCGGACGGCCCGATGCCCCCGCGGGAGCGGCCTCCCCGGGGCCGCCGGGGGCGCGCCCGCAAGCCGCGAGCCGCGCGACCGCCCGCTCGACGGAGCCGACGGTGACGACGAACGCCCCTGCCGACCTCCCCCTTGCGCGCCCGGCGGGATCCACGCGGCCGGACCATCCCGCCTCGATCACGGACTCGCTCCGGACCCTCGACGAGCGCCTCGCCTCGGCCAGTGCGCGCGGGCTGTCGACGGGCACCGTGCAGCAGACCGGCACCAGCCCCCTCCTGTTCGACCCCCAGGGCGCCGACTTCACGGCCTGGACCAATCACTTCAAGAACGAGGTCTACCGGAACTGGATCGTTCCCCCCTCGGTGAGCATGGGGATGGGCGGCCAGGTGGAGATCGAGTTCGTCGTGGAGCGCGATGGGACGATGTCCTCCGTCCGCATCCTCCGGTCGTCGGGAACGCCGGCCCTCGATCGCGCGGCGCGGAATGCCCTCCTCGGAAGCCGGTTCATGCCTCTGCCGTCGGACTTTCGACCGGCGCAGGTCCCGATCCAGGTCACCTTCTTCTATAACGTGAGGGCGTCGGGATGAGCGCGGGACGCTCGCCGGCGGCGTCGCTGGCCGCCACCCTCGCCGCCACCCTCGCCCTCGCCGCGAGCTGCCGGACGATCCCGCGGACGGGCCCCGCTCATCCGACCGCGCCGCCGGCGCCGATGCCGGCGCCGGCCGGCCCCGGGGCCATAGCCGCACCCCTCGTCCCGGTCGTCCGCGTGGGCATCCTCATCGACGTCCCGCGGTCGTCGATCTCCGCCGACGGGGGGGTCGTCGTGCGCCTGCCCGACGGGGCCGAGCGCCGCGTGCCCCGCGCGACATTCGTGTCCGTCTCGACCAGCGCGGCCCGCAGCCGTTTCCGCGTCCAGATCGCGAGCGTCACGGACGAGGAGTCCGCGCGACAGATCGCCGATCGCGCGCGTCAGGCCGGCGTCGAGCCGACCCTACGCTGGAACGCGGAAACGCGCACCCACCAGCTGCGCGTGGGCGACCTGGCCACCCGCGAGGCCGCGCAGGCGTTGTCGGCCCGGCTGTCGGCGATCGGCCTCGCCGGCGGGTGGGTGGTGGAGGAAGCGGTCGACTCGCAGCCCGGGCGGGTGCGCCTCCTCGAGACCGGGGACGAGATCACGCGGGCCACCCTCATTCCCGCCGCCCCCCAGGACACGCTGGCCGCGGACGGCCTCACCTATCGCGGTTACCTCGAGGTGCGGTCGGCGGAGGGCGGGCTCACCGTCATCAACGTCCTCGACATCGAGGACTACCTGCGCGGCGTCGTCCCCAACGAGCTGTCGCCGACCGCGTTCCCGGCCCTCGAGGGATTGAAGGCGCAGGCCGTCGCCGCGCGTACCTACGTCCTGCGCAACCGCGGCCAGTTCTCCGCCCGCGGCTACGACATCTGCGCGACGCCGACGTGCCAGGTCTACGGTGGGCGGTCCACCGAGCACCCGCTCTCCGATCGCGCGGTGGAGGAGACGCGCGGCACCGTCGCCTACTACCGCGGCTCCCTCATCAACGCCCTCTACACCTCGACCTGCGGCGGGCACACCGAGACCGGGGCCAACATCTTCGAGGGCGAGCCGACGCCGTACCTCGTCGGCGTGACCTGCGCCGCGGAGCGCGAGGCATGGGCGTCCATCCGCACCGCCGCCCGGCCGCAGGCGCTGGGGGACGAGCCGGGCCTGAACCGCGACGTCGCCCTCCTGATCGCCCTCGGCGTGGTCGACCCGCGCTTGTACGCGACCACCGCCGTGCGCGGCGCCGCCACCGAGGACGAGCTCCGGGATTGGACGAGCCACCTCGTCACCGCACTCGGACGCCAGTCGTGCTCGGCCGGCGCGCCCGAGGGCCTCGTCCGACGCGGCGCCTTCTTCACCCACCTCGTCGGGTCGCTGTGCTGGGGAGACCGCGCGACGCGGCTGATGGCTCCGGGGGACCAGGACTACCTGCTCCGGATCGAGGACCGCGCCGCACTCGGAGATGACGCCGAGCGGAAGGCGGCCGCGGTCCTCCTGCAGGAAGGCGTGGCGACGCTCTTCCCGGACAACACGCTGCGCCCCGAGGCCGCCATCACCCGGTCGCAGGCGCTCGTCGCGCTGGCCCGCGCGGCTCTCGTCGCGGGGCCGCCGGCCCTGGTCACCGCCGATTTCCGCCAGGTCTCTGGCGCGGAGCTGATCGTGGCCGAGGACGCGAAGGAGAAGACGTTCGTCCTCGATCCGCAGGCGCGGCTCTTCCGCGCGCTGAACGGGAGCCGGCTGGCGGCATCCGAGCTGTCCCTCGCCGCGGGCGACCAGATCCGCTTCGTCACCCAGGAGGGCCGCGTCACGTATCTCGAGGCCGACCAGAGCCTGCTCGGCGCCTCCGCGGACCGCACCTCGAAGGTCTACAAGTGGGAGGTCCGCCTGACCCCGGCCCAGCTCGGAGAAGCGATCTCCCGCTACGGCTCCGTGGGCGCGGTGCGGGACGTGACGCCGCGGCGGTTCGGCGTCTCGGGGCGCGTGATCGAGCTCGCGGTTTCGGGAACCGACGGCGATCTGGTGCTGCGCGGGCTCCGTGTCCGCTGGGGCCTCGGCCTGCGCGAGAACCTGTTCGTGGTCGACCGCGAGCGCGATCCGTCGGGCGCGGTGCGGCTCTTCATCTTCACCGGCAAGGGATGGGGCCACGGCGTCGGGCTCTGCCAGGTGGGAAGCTTCGGAATGGCGCAGGCGGGCTCGACCTACGACCGGATCCTGCAGCACTACTACACCGGGATCACGCTCCAGCAAGCCTATTGAGGGCGGATTCGGCTAAACTTCGTCTCGCGCGGCGATGACGTCCACACTCCCCAAGAAGTTCGAACCCTTCACCGTCCCGGGTGGCCTCAAGGGCCAGCTCGCCGACGTCTCCGTGCCCGATCTCCTCCAGCAGCTCCGCGCCTCGGGCGCCACGGGGATCCTCACCCTCGTCGCCGGCGGCGCGCGCGCAAGGCGCTCTACATGAAGGGCGGCCGTGTCGTGTTCGCGTCCAGCAACCTTCCGAACGATCGCCTCGGCGAGATCCTCCTCCGCGAAGGCAAGATCACCGTCGAGGAGTACGACGCCTCGATCAAGGCCATCACCAAGGGGAAGCGCCAGGGCAAGGCGCTCATCGAGATGGGCGCGCTCGGCCCCAAGGACCTGTGGGAAGGCGTGCAGTTCCAGGTGAAGGAGATCGTCTACGGCATCTTCAACTGGGACGAGGGCCAGTTCCATTTCGAGGAATCGACGCTGCCGGAGAAGGAGCGCATCACCGTCGACCTCGACGTGCGCGATCTCCTCCTCGCCGGGCTGCGGCGCGTCGACGCCAGCGGCCGGTTGCAAGCGCGGTATCCCGAGAGCGACGCGCTGCTCGAGCGCGTTCCGGACGAATCCGCGGGCGCCCTCGAGTCGTACGAGCAGCACGTCCTCGCGCTGGTCGACGGCGAGCGGAGCGTGCTCGACATCTCCCGCGAGAGCGAGATCGGCGACAACGAGACGCTGAAGGTGCTCTACGCCCTCCTCTGCACCGGCGTGCTGCGCGTCAAGGGCCGCAAGGTGCACGCGCTCGACCAGGACTTCGTGCCCGTGGATTCCGTCTATTCCGTCCTCGACTCCTTCAACCAGATGTACGAGCACATCTTCAAGTACATGGTCCGCGAGGTCGGCCCGATCGCCGAGAACGTCCTCGAGAAGTACGTGGCCTCGCTGCGCGAGGGCCGCAAGGACGTCTTCAACGGCCTGAAGCTCCAGAAGGACGGGACCATCGACGGCGCGGTGGTGGAGCGGAACCTCACCAAGTTCCCGGAGGACTCGCGTCGCGCGATCCTGGTCGATGCGCTGAACGAGCTCCTCTACGCCGAGCTGCTGGCGGTGAAGCGGACCCTCGGCCACGAGCACGAAGCCGCCCTCATCCGCGCCCTCCGCGACCGGTAGCCGGTTGCTCCGCCGTCAGCAGGTGCGCGGCGCCGTGATCGTGGCCGAGGGTTCGCTTCACCGCCAGCAGCTCGGCGTAGAGGAGCTCGTTCAGCGCATCGACC
>JANMPI010000388.1:0-2569 GCA_031369785.1 Acidobacteriota bacterium | reverse complement strand
CGCCTCGTACTGGCCGTGGAAGACGCGGATCATGGCCCAGAACCCGAGGAACAGATTCCCGACCGTGAAAAGCGAGGGCAGGATGGCGGCGCCCCGACGGAAGCGTTGGGGCGCCGTCCTCCGCGCCGTCACCACGACATCATCCCGCGCGCACCTCTAGACGGGATGGCTTTCGCGGGCCTGTCGGGCGATGGCCTCCATGCGGTCCTTCGTCTGCAGCTTCTTCTTCTTGAGCGTCGTCTCTTCGACCTGCTCATCGTCGGACAGGACGATCTTGTCCGTGAAGCGGACGAGCTGCGTCTCGTACTCGTCGTGCTGCTGGTTGAGCCGGCGGTATTCCTCGTTCTGCTTGAGGAGTCGGTCCCTGAAACTCGGTTCCTCCAACATCGTCACCTCCCGAAGTCCCTCTTCGACCCGACGTTAGCACCGGATCCGGACCCTTTCAAGGTTCCGCGCGGGACAGGAGCACCGCGTCCTCCGTCGGCGCGGAGTAGTACCCGGGGCGCTCGCCCACCTCGCGAAACCCCATCGCGCGATAAAGAGCGCGCGCAGGCGCGTTCCCAGCGCGGACCTCGAGGTGGACGACGCGCGCCTTGCCGGCCACGAACTCGAGGGTGAGCGCGAGGAGGCGGCGGGCCAGGCCCTGCCGCCGCGCGTCCGGCGCGACGGCGAGATTGTGGATGTGCGCCTCGCCGGCGACGACCTGGAACGCGCAGTAGGCGCGGATCCCGCGCGCTTCCTCTCCCGGCCGCCACGGCGCGCGCAACACGAGGATCGTTCCCTCACCGGCGACGGGGACGATCGCGTCGCGGAGCCCGCGCTCCGACCAGGGATGGGTGTGGCAGCGTGACTCGAGCGCGACCAGCGCTCCCAGGTCTTCGAGGGTCGCCGCTTCGAGCGCGATCGGGTGGCTGGTCACGGCGTCGGCAGACGAGCGCCGGTGCCACGCAGGTACAGGGGACGGAGCTCGGCCGGGCTCACGCCGTCTCCGCGGGCGAGGATCGGCTCCGCCAGCCTCCCCAGCGTCCCGGCCAGGTACGCGGTGCGCGCGGGGAATATCGCCCCCGGCACCGCGGCCTCGACCTCCGCGCGATACCGGGACGCGCCGTCGCCGATGAATGCGCTGCCCGGCGGCAGGCCGCGGAAGGCGTCCGCGGGCAAAGCGGCCCGCGGCTCGCCCCGCGGCGTGCCATCGCCTCCGTAGCCGCACGCGTACACTTCGCCACGATAGGCATCCATGGCGACCGCCAGCATGGGAGCGGCGCCGGCGATCCGCGCCGCCAGGACGTCGAGGGTCGAAAGGCCGACGCATCTCCGGCCGCTGGCCAGGGCGAGCCCCTGCACGCAGGCGAGGCCCACGCGGAGGCCGGTGAAGGATCCGGGGCCCGCCGTCACGGCGTAGCCCTCGATGTCGGCGGCGGCGACCCCGAGGCCGTCGACGAGGAACGCGATCGCGGGCATGAGGCGCTTCGAATGCCCCATCCCGGACCGCAGGCGGACCTCGCCCAGGACCTCTCCCCCGGAGACGATCGCCACGCTGCCGCGCTCGGTGGTCGTATCGACGGCCAGGACGAGCAAGAAGGACCTCCAGCCCCGCCACGGGCGACTAGAATACAGGGCTTCACTCTCCCCATGACCGCCGCTACCGTCACCGCCACCCCCGCGATGCAGCAGTACCACCGGATGAAGGCGGAGCACCCCGACGCCCTGCTCTTCTTCCGCATGGGCGATTTCTACGAGCTCTTCTTCGACGACGCGGTGACCGCCGCGCGCGCCCTCGACATAGCACTCACGTCGCGGTCCAAGGACAAGGGAGGCGCGCCGATCCCGATGTGCGGCGTGCCATACCATGCCGGCCCCGCGTACGTCGGCCGGCTCGTGAAGCAGGGGTTTCGCGTCGCGCTCTGCGAGCAGATGGAGGACCCGCGTCAGGCCAAGGGCGTCGTCCGCCGCGAAGTGGTCCGCGTGATCACGCCGGGGACACAGCTGGAGACCTCCGCCCTCGACGCCGACGAGGCGGCGTTCGTCCTCGCCATCGCGGTCGGCGATGGCGCCCTGGGCGCGGCCTGGCTGGACGCGACCACGGGTGAGTTCGTGGCCGCGGAGTGGACGGGGGCGCCGCGCTGGGATCGTCTCCGTGACGAGTTGGGCGGCGCGCGCCCGCGCGAGATCCTCGTGCCCGCCGGCGCGTCGCTTCCGTCGTGGCTCCTCGATGCCGGCGAGCCGGAAGCGGGCGTGCCGCGGGCGGAGCTCGAGGCCGCCCGCTTCGACCCTCGCGCGGGGCGCCGCGCGCTCCTCGCCCTCTTCGGCGTGCAGACCCTCGAGGCCTTTGGCTGCGAGGACCGGCCGCTGGCCACGGCCGCCGCCGCCGCCGCGCTCCGCTATGTCGGGGAGACACAACGGCGCGGGCTGGTCCACGTCACGAGTCTCCGCACCCGCGAAGGGGCGGATGGACTCGCCATCGACGCCGGCACCCGGCGCAACCTCGAGCTCGTCGAGACCCTCGCCGACGGCTCGCGGCGCGGCACGCTGCTCGGCGTGCTGGACGAGACGCGGACGGCGATGGGCG
>JANMPI010000373.1:0-22534 GCA_031369785.1 Acidobacteriota bacterium | reverse complement strand
GTCGTACCGTTGCGTCGCGCCGACGTTCTGGGCCGGCGACGCCGCGTTCCATCCCCCGACGACGTAAAGATAGCGGCCGACCTGCGCGTACCCGGAGAAAAACGTTGCCGTCGGCATGGGCGTGCCGGTCCCGGTCCACGTACTGCTGGCGATGTCGTAGATGGCGACGATGTTGGTGGGATTGGTTGGGGCCGAGCTGGGCGCACCCCCGACGCGGTACAGCTTGCCGTTCCACGCGCCCATGGCCGCGCCCCACACGACCGGCAGCGATAACGGCACGGACGGGCCCGCGCCCGGAATCCAGACGTTGGTCGCGACGTCGTAGAGGAAGCCCGTCCGCTCGAAGCCGCCGGTGAGCGCGTAGATCCTTCCCTGGTAGCACACGGACGATCCGCCCTCTCCCTGAAACGGGAAGTCCGCGAGCCGCGTCCAGGAGTCGGCGGCCGCGTCGTAGCGCCACATGTCGTTCGTGACCGCGGAGTTCCCGTTCAACCCGGCCATCGTGTAGAAGCCCTGCGCGTCGCACTGCGCGTGCGCGTAGCGGACGGCGGGAGCGCGCACCGGAATCTGCGTGGCGGGCACCCACGTTCCGGCGGCGGCGGGGACAGCGAGGCCCGCGGCGAGAAGCAACGCGCTCGAGATGATCATCCTGCCTCCGGTTGAATGCGCGCATTGTGCACGACAAAGCCGTCGCTCAAAAAAGCTCGGGCCCGGTTTCCCGGGCCCGAGTGCGACTCTAGGACCGAAACGCCGTACGGAAGGAGCTACACCCCGTACAGGACGAGGCCGAACGTCACGGTCAGGAAGACCGACATCTGCTCACGCGTCACCGCGGCCGTGGGGCAGTAGTTGCCGCCCCCGCAACCCGTGACGACGTTGCGACGGACCAGCTCCTCGATCCACTTGCAGAAGGGGCTCGAAGCCGGAACGTCACCGAACACCGGCGTCCCGCACGCGGGCGGGTTGAGCGTCGGGTCCAACGTGCGCAGAACGAAGACCGCCATCTGCTCGCGGGTGGTCGGGGCGGCCGGGCAGTAATTGGTGGCGCTGCATCCGCTGACCACGCCGCGACGAGACAGTTCCTCGATGTACGGGCAGAACGAGCTCGAAGCCGGAACGTCCGCGAACAGGCGGGTGCCCGTGCACGCCGGGGGCACGTAGCCCGCCCCTTGCTTCGCGACGAGAACGAAGACGGCCATCTGTTCGCGCGTCGTGGCCGCACTGGGACAGAAGGCGGTCGTCGTGCAACCGCCGGTCACGTTCTTGTGCAGGATGGTCTCGATGAACCGGTAGAACGGGTTCGTGGTGGGGACGTCGGTGAAGCTCCCTCCGATGTGGATCGTCCAGGCCTTGCTCGTCCCGAGCGGCGCAACCGTCTCCGTGAAGGTCGCGTCCCAGTGCGTCACCGGCCGCGTTGCCGCCGCCACGGTCACTCGATAGCAATCGCCGGTGGACAGGCAGCTCACCACGGCGCTGGGGGCGAGCGCGCCGTAGCTGGCCGTCGCATCGTTGATGGTGTAGGTCGCGCCCGCGGGGCCGGTGAAAGTGTTGGCGGTGCCGGTCAGGGAGGCGATGGCTACGGTGCTGTTGTTGCGCCACGAGGGGGCGACGACCACAGCGGCCTCGTTCGGCTCGATCACACGGTTGGCGGGCGCGGGATCGACTTCGAGGGCCGCGGGCACCGCCGTGGCCACCGCCACCGACGGACAGGCCTCGGCCTGGAGGTACTGGTTGGTCCCGGTGAACGTCGGGAACGGCGCCGCGATCCCGGCCGTGGACCAGACCTCCCCGGAGGCCGGGAGGAAGGCGTTGGTGCAGAATCCGCCCCGGTGCGCGGACCGTGCGCTGGGCAGGGAGTCCGTCGCCGTCCAGGTGCCCGCCGGCCAGGTGGACACGGCCAGCCGCTCCACCGTCGTGCTGAGGTCGAAGAACCCGCCGCCGTTGTTGTCGCCGCCGATCGCGTAGAGGGCGACGCCCGAAGCGGCCAGGGCGAAATCGCTGCGGGCCGTCGTGAACGTCGGGCCCGCCGACCACGTGTTGGTGGCCATGTCGTAACGCTGGGTCTGATTCACGTTGGTGGTGGGCGCGGTGGTGCCCCAGCCGCCGACGACGTACAGGAAGGTGCCGATCTGGGCGTAGCCGCCGGCCGAGGTCGCCGTCGGCATGTTGGCGCCGTTGGCGACCCAGGCGTTGGTGGCGATGTCGTAAACGGCCACCGTGTTCAGCACGCCGGTGCTGGGGTTGAAGTCGGCGTCCCCGCCGGCAACGTAGACCTTTCCGTTGTTCGCGCCCATGTGGGCCATGGCGGTCGCGAACGGCATCGCCGGGCCCGCCGCCCAGGTGTTGGCCGTGATGTCATAGATGAAGAAGTTGGCCGAACCGCCGCCCGCGACGTAGATCTTGCCCTGGTAGCAGACACCGGCGGGCCCCTCGGAGCCGCTGGGAATCGGGGCCAGCGGGGTCCAGGTGTTGGTGGTCGCGTTGTACCGCTGGTTGGCGGTCGTGATCGAGCCTCCCGCGGCAACTCCGCTGATGACGTAGAAGACGTTCTGGCCGATGCACTGCGCCTGGGCATAACGCACGATGCCCACCGGCGCGGAGGCCGCGGGAACCCAGACGAGGGGCGAATCAGGCGCGACGTCCCCGACCTGGGCTGCGGCGGCGCTCTGCAACGAAGTCGATTGCGTACTGCTGGCGGCGGCGGGCGTGGCGGTCAGTGCGGCCGCGAGGCCGGCGACCATCAAGGGTGCGAATGGGGCTTTCATGGGGGATCCTCCGGAACGGGTCTTGGGTCACAACCGAACGGGTGGAACGACGGTTCACCGACTCTACCGTAAAAAAGCATGGAGAATGTTGAAATGACGAAACGCGAGCTTCCCCCGGCGGCGACACCGACCTTTGCCGAGCTCGGTCTCGATCCGCGGCTGGTCAAGGCGCTCGAGTCGCTCGGGTACGAGGAGCCGACCCCGATCCAGCGGGAGGCGATCCCCCCGCTGCTCGCGGGGCGCGACGTGCTCGGCCAGGACGCGACGGGGACGGGCAAGACGGCCGCGTTCGCCCTGCCCATGATCCAGCGCCTCGGCGCGGAGAAGGGGAAGGGCGTTCGCGGCGTGATCCTCGTCCCCACCCGCGAGCTCGCGATCCAGGTCGCGGGCGCCGTCCACCGGTACGGTCGCGACCTCGGGATCAGCGTGCTCCCCGTGTACGGCGGGCAGTCCCTCGGGATGCAGGCCAAGGCGTTGTCGCGCGGGGTCGACGTCGTGGTCGCCACGCCGGGCCGCGCGCTCGATCTCATGCGGCGGCGCAGCTTCATCCTCGAAGGCGTGAAGGCGGTCGTCCTCGACGAGGCGGACGAAATGCTCGACCTCGGGTTCGCCGAAGACCTCGAGGCCATCCTCGAGGCGACGCCGAAAACGCGGCAGACCGCGCTCTTCTCCGCCACCCTGCCCCAGCGCATCAAGGGGCTGGCGGAGCGGCGGATGCGCGATCCCGTGCGCGTCGCCATCACCACCGCGCCGCTGCGGGCAGGTGGGGCGAAGCTGCGGCAGGTCGCGTACATCGTCGGGCGCGCGCAGAAGGCGGCGGCGCTCGGCCGCGTGCTCGACATGGAGAACCCCACTTCGGCGCTCGTCTTCTGCCGCACGCGCAGCGAGGTGGACGAGCTCCAGGAGTCGCTCGCCTCCCGCGGCTATCGCGTGGACGCCATCCACGGCGGAATGACCCAGGACCAGCGCGACCGCGTGATGAAGCGCTTCCGCGAAGGCTCGGCCGATCTCCTCATCGCGACCGACGTGGCCGCGCGCGGGCTCGACATTGCCCGGCTCTCCCACGTCGTGAACTACGACGTGCCCGCGTCGCCCGAGATGTACATCCATCGGACCGGGCGCACCGGACGCGCCGGACGGGCCGGGGTTGCGATCACCCTCGCCCAGCCCCGCGAGGAGCGCATCCTCCGTCAGATCGAGAAGATCACGCGGCAGAAAATCGAGATCGCGACCTTGCCCACGGTCGCGGACCTGAACGCGCGCCGGCTCGACATCACCCGCGCCGCACTTCGGGAAGCGATCGTCGCCGGCGGGCTCGACCGCTACCGGACCGTGGTCACCGCGCTGGCCGAAGAGTTCGAGATCCTGGAAGTGGCCGCGGCGGCGGTGAAGCTCGTCCACGAGCCGGCGGACGGTGCTTTGGCCGCGGAGGAGACGGACCGCCCCACCGAGCGGCCGGCCGCGGCGGCGTCGGACGAGCCCGCGCCCGGCGTGGAGATGGCCCGCGTCTTCGTGGGCGCCGGGCGAACGGCCGGCGTCCGCCCCAAGGACCTCGTGGGCGCCATCACCAAGGGGGCGGGTGTGGCGGCGGCGGCGCTGGGGGCCATCCAGATCGGCGACCGCTCCTCGATCGTCGAAGTGCGCGCCTCCGAGGCCAAGGCGCTCATCGAGGCCCTCCGAAAGACGCCACTCCGCGGCAAGAAGGTCCCCGTCCGCCTCTACGAAGACCGGTAAAGGCTCGGGCGGTGGACGATTCGGGCTAAAATGCGCTCCACATGAAAGCGGAGACGCGCGACGTCCCGACGTTCAAGAAGTCGGTCGCGCGCGAGTACCTCGAATCCCTGGTCGTCGCCTTCATCCTCGCGACCTTCATCCGCACCTTCGTCGTGCAGGCCTTCAAGATCCCGACCGGTTCGATGGAGAACAACCTCCTGATCGGTGACCACCTGCTCGTGAACAAGGTGGTCTACTCGCCTTCGCTCGGCCGCTTCGAGGACCTCGTCATGGCCAAGAAGCCGATAAAGCGCGGGCACGTCATCGTCTTCAAGTATCCCGAGGACCCGTCGCGCGACTTCATCAAGCGGGTCATCGGCCTGCCGGGCGAAACGGTCGAGATCAAGGACAAGCAGGTCTACATCAACGGGCAGCCGATCGACGAGCCCTACGTCCACTTCCTCGAGCCGCCGCTGCGCCCGGAAGACCCCGAGTACGGGATCCGCTCCGACGGACGCGGAGACGACTACGGGCCGCGGACGGTGCCGGAGGGCGAGCTCTTCGTGATGGGCGACAACCGGGACAACAGCAAGGACAGCCGGTACTGGGGCTTCCTGCCCGAGGACCAGGTGAAGGGGCGGGCGCTGATGGTGTACTGGTCCTACGAAGCCTCGCGCGACGAGTACCATCGCACCGGCTATGCGGAGTGGGTCAAGGACACAGTCTCCGCCTTCGGCAAGACGCGATGGCGGCGGTTCTTCCATCTCATCAGGTAAGTGGAGAAGACCATGGAATCGAGCAGCGAGCGCGGCGAAGGCCGACTCGGGAGCATCTTCGGGTTCATCGTCATGGCCGCGGTGGCGCTGGCGGCGTGGCACGTCGTGCCGCTATTCGTCGCCGACTACACCTTCGCCGACAAGCTGCACGAGGTGGCGCGGGTGAACCGCTACCAGTACAAGGACGAGCAGATCATGGAGATGATCATGAAGGAGGCCGGCCGTCAGCGCATCGACGTCTACCTCGGGCGCGACGGATGCAAGATCATGACCCGCGAGACCAGCCGCACCATCGACTGCAAGTACCAGCGCGAGGTCGAGATCCTGCCCAGCTGGAAGCACACCTTCAAGTTCACGCCTTCCGCCGACCAGCCCCTGATTTAGCCAATCCGGTCCGCCCGAGCGTCCCGCGACGGCGATGGGGGGCTCGGGGGGGACCGAGGTCCCCCCCGCTCATGAGGCGTCGCCGGATTCACTTCGGCGACGCCGATTCAGATGGGGCGGCGGCCCTGGATGACGCGGACCAGGATCACGATGACCGCGATGACCAGCAGGATGTGAATCAGGCTGCCCACGTGGAAGGCGAAGAACCCGAGCAGCCACAGAATGATCAGGATGACGATGATGGTCTCGAGCATCGGACCTCCAAAAGGCGACGCCGCGAAGCGCGGTGCGCACTCGAACGATCGTGGCACACCGAAAAGCTGCGTGGGGTAAAGGCCCCTACGATTGTTGTCAGGCCATCTTGCCCAGCAATTGCTTGGCGATGACCATCAGCTGCATGTTGGTGGTCCCTTCGTAGATCTGCCCCACCTTCTGGTCCCGGAAGTACTTCTCCACCGGGTACTCCCGGGTGAACCCGTACCCTCCATAGATCTCGATCACCTTGGAGGCCACCTCTTCCGCCGTCCGGGACGCGAAGAGCTTGGCCATCGCTGCCTCCTTGATGAAGGGCGAGCCCACGTCGCGCAGGCGGGCGGCGTTGTAGGTAAGGAGCCGCGAGGCCTCGATGCGGGTGGCGAGCTCGGCGAGCAGGAACTGGATGCCCTGGAACTCGGCGATCGCCTTGCCGAACTGGTGGCGCTCCTGGCTGTACTGGAGGCCGTGCTCGAAGGCGCCTTGCGCGAGGCCGACCATCTGGGCGCCGATCCCGATACGCCCCTCGTTCAGGGTCTCGATGGCGATCTTGTACCCCTTCCCGACCTCGCCCAGGACATTGGCGCGGGGGATGCGGCAGCCCTCCAGGATCAGCTCGCAGGTGGAGGACGCGCGGATGCCGAGCTTGTCCTCCTTCTTGCCCACCGTGAATCCCTCGGTCGAGCGCTCGACGAGGAAAGCGGTGATGCCCTTGTACCCCTTGGTGGGGTCGATGGTCGCGAGCACGATGAAGAGCTCGGCCTCCGCGGCGTTCGTGATCCAGAGCTTGCGGCCGGTGAGCTCGAAGTGATCGCCGTGGTCGACGGCGCGGCAGGCCAGCGCGAACGCGTCCGATCCCGATCCCGCTTCCGAGAGGGCGTAGGCGCCGACCCACGACGTCGCCAGCTTCGGGAAGTAGCGCGACTTCTGGTCGTCGCTGCCCCACCGGAGGAGCGCGTTGTTGACCAGCGTGTTCTGGACGTCGACCAGCACCGCGACCGACGCGTCGACGCGGGCCAGCTCCTCGACCACGAGCGTCGACATGAAGAAGGTGGCACCGGCGCCGCCGTGCGTGTCCGGGATCTCGATGCCCATGATGCCGAGCTCGAAGCACTCGTCGATGAGCTCGCGGGGGATCTTCGCGTCCTTGTCCATCTGCGCCACGAGCGGGCGCACGCGCTCTTCCGCGAACTGCCGGACCTGGTCGCGGAACATCGCCTCGTCTTCCGAGAGGTCGGTGAGAGGGAGGCTGCGCTGGGGAGTCAGGGTGTCGGTCATATCACCTCGTCCGCCGACCATGCTACCGCGTGTGCTTCTTCCCTTGACAGGCGCGGCCAGTCCCCTATCATCAAGTTTGCGATGCGCACGCGACCCGCCGTTCGTGAGACGCGACGAGACCGGCGAGGCCCGTCCGTCCGGCGGGGGTCCGCGGTCTAGCCCGTACTCGAGACCAACGGACCACCACCCGCTGGAGCGGACGGCTCCAGTGGGTTTTTTTTTGGCGTCACCATGTGCGTGAAGGGGCGGCTTTGATGCAGGTGGGCGTGTTCGGCGCGAGCGGGTATGCCGGGCGGGAAGCCGTCCGGATCCTCGGCCGTCATCCCGAAGCGAAGATCGCGTTCGCGACCGGCAGCGGCGAGGGTCGCCTTCCGCACGAGGAAGGCCTCACGCGCGGAGCCGACGCCTATCTGTTGGCGCTCCCCCACGGCATATCCGGCGCCTACGCCGCCAAGCTCTCGCGCGCCCAGCCCGACGCCGTGGTCATCGATCTCTCCGGCGACCTGCGCATCCCCACCGCCGAGGGCTATGAGCGCTGGTACGGTCACCCGCATCCCGCGCCCTCGCTCCTCGGCGCGCCCTACGGGCTCTCCGAGGTGTTCGCGGAGCGGATCCGCCAGGCGCGGGTGGTGGCGAACCCCGGCTGCTATGCGACGTCGGTCCTGCTCCCCCTCCTGCCGCTGCTCGCCGACGGCCGCGTCGATGGCCGCGACGTCGTGGTGGACGCGAAGAGCGGCACCACCGGGGCCGGCCGCGCGCCCCGCGAGGATCTGCTCTTCTCCGAGGTCGCGGACGACTTCTCCGCCTACGCGCCGGGACGCGCGCACCGGCACGTCGGGGAGATGGAGGCGGTGGTCCAGCAGGTGACGGGCCAGTCGATCGCGATGACCTTCTGCCCGCACCTCCTGCCCGTGAAGCGCGGCATCCTGTCCGCCCTCTACCTGAAGTCGACCGCTTCCGCGGCCACGCTCGCCGCGGTCCTGCGCGAGTACTACGCGGGCGCGCCGTTCGTCCGCGTGACCGACACGCCCCCGCGGCTGTCCGACGTCACCGGGACCAACGCGTGCTGGATGTCCGTCCACGATGCCGCGCCCGGGCGCGTGGTCGTCTTCTCCGCCCTCGACAACCTGGTGAAGGGCGCCGCCGGACAGGCGGTGCAGAACCTGAACCTCGCGTCCGGGCTGCCGGAAGCGATGGGACTGGCCGCGGCATGATGCGGCCGCGGGTGTACAAGGTCGGGGGCCCCGCGCTCGAGGATCCCGGGCTCGTGGCCCCGCTGGCGGAGGACATCCGCCGCGGCGGCGTGCCGACCGTGATCGTCCACGGCGGCGGGCGCGACATCGAGCGGATGCTCCGCGCGATGGGGGTGGAGTCGCAGTTCGTCGAAGGGCGCCGGTCGACGTCGCCGGCGGCGATGGAGGTCGTGGAGATGGTGCTCTCGGGGGTCGTCAACAAGTCGCTGGCCGCCGGTCTCACCGCCGCCGGGCTGCCCGCGGTCGGCATCTCCGGGCGGGACGCCTCGCTTCTGGCCGCGCTCCCCGTCCCCGGCATCGGGCGGGTCGGCGTCCCGCACGCGGTGAACGTGACCGTGCTGCGCGCGCTTCTGGACGCGCGCCTCCTCCCCGTGGTCTCGCCGGTGGGATCGGGGCCGTCGGGCGAATCGCTGAACGTGAACGCGGACGAGGCCGCGCTGGCCATCGCGGTCGCGATCGGCGCGTCGACCCTCGTCTACCTGTCCGACGTCGACGGCGTGCGCGCCGGGGACACCGTGCTCGCGACGCTGGACGAGGCGGCCGCGCAGCGTCACATCGAGGCGGGGACGATCTCGGGCGGCATGTCGCTGAAGGTGCGCGCCGCCCTGGCCGCGGCACGGGCGGGGGTGGACGAGGTCGTGGTGGCGGGGCGCGCGCGCCTCAGCGGCGCTTTCCCCGAGACGGCGCACACCGCCGCGCGGGAGTCGGCGTGAGCAACCTCCTCGGCGTCTACGAGCGCGACATCGTCATGGCCTCCGGCAAGGGCGCGCGTCTCACCGACACCGCGGGCAACACGTACCTCGACTTCGCGGCCGGGGTCGGCGTCAACGGCCTCGGCTACGGAAACCCCAAGGTGGTAGCGGCCATCCGCAAGCAGGCGGGGCGGATGATCCACGCCAGCAACCTGTACGACAACGAGCCGGCGAGCGCCCTCGCCGCCCGCCTGGTCGCGCTCAGCTTCCCGGGCAAGGTCTTCCTCTGCAACTCGGGGACGGAGAGCGTCGAGGCGGCGATGAAGTTCGCCCGCCGCATCGGCCACGCCCAGGGACGCACCGAGCTCGTGGCCTTCGAGGGGTCGTTCCACGGGCGCACCATGGGCGCCCTCTCCATGACCTGGAAGGAGAAGTACCGCGCCCCCTTCGAGCCCCTCGTCCCCGGCGTGCGCTTCTGCCCGTGGAACGACCTCAAGGCCGCGGCCGGGCTCATCGGCCCGCGCACCGCGGCGGTGTTCATCGAGCCGGTGCAGGGTGAAGGCGGCGTGCGGGTGGCGCCGGCCGATTTCCTCCACGGCCTGGCCGACATCTGCCGCGAGGCGCGGACGCTCCTCGTCTCCGAGGAAGTGCAGTGCGGCCTCGGGCGCACGGGGACGCTGTTCGCGTACCAGCATGCGGCCATCCGCCCCGACATGGTCACGCTGGCCAAGCCGCTCGGCGGCGGGCTTCCCCTGGGCGCCGTCCTGCTGCGCGAAGAGATCACGGGCGCCATCGGCGTCGGCGATCACGGCAGCACGTTCGGCGGGAACCCGGTGGCGGCGGCCGCCGCGCAGGTGGTCCTGGACCGCCTGACCTCGGAAGGCTTCCTGGGCAAGGTCCAGAAGAAGGGCGCCTACATGCTGCGCGCGCTGCACGCGATGCAGCGGCGCTATCCCGATCAGATCCTCGAGGTCCGCGGCGTGGGGCTCATGGCCGGCATCGAGTTCACCGGCTCCGCGGCCCCGGTCCTGAAGGCGCTGCGCGCGAACGGCATCCTCGCCACCCGCGCCGGCGACAACGTCCTCCGGCTGCTCCCACCGCTGGTGGTGAAGCGCGCCGACATCCGCTCGCTCCTGACCGCGCTCGAGGCCGTCCTGGCGAAGGGCATGGGGCTCGCGCCACCGGAAGGAGGCGGCGGTGCGGTTGCGTGACGCCGAGGAGAGGGACGTCACTCCTCTCCTCGCCCTCATCAACGGCTACGCCGACCGCGGCCTGCTGCTGCGGCGCACCGAAGCTTCGCTGCGCGCCGCGCTCCCCGACTTCGTGGTCGCCCTCGCGACTACCGCGGACGGAGTCGAGGAGATCGTCGGCTGCGGCGCTTTGACCATGCTCGGGCCCGCCCTCGGCGAGGTGCGCTCGCTGGCCGTCCGCCCGGACCACGCCGGCAAGGGGCTCGGCCGCCGCATCGTCGAGCACCTCCTGGTGGAGGCCGGCGACCGCGGCTTCGCCGAGGTTCTTGCCTTGACCCGCCGCTCGTCGTTCTTCGATGCGCTCGGCTTCGAGGTCACCCGCCGCGAGCGCTTCATCGACAAGCTGATGGTCGACTGCGGGGCCTGCCCGCTGAACGTCTGCTGCGACGAGATCGCCATGGTGCGCCCGCCCGCCCGCGCGGGCGAGTTCACCCCGCTGCCCAAGGCGCCGCCGCCCGCCCACAAGGAGCTCTGACAACGATGGCCAGTGTGAAGAAGGTCGTTCTCGCCTACTCGGGGGGACTCGACACCTCGATCATCATTCCGTGGATCAAGGAGCACTACGACGGCGCCGAGATCATCGCGTACTGCGGCGACGTGGGGCAGGGCGACGACCTGGAGGCGGTGCGCAAGAAGGCGCTCGCCACCGGCGCGTCGAAGTGCGTGGTCGAGGACCTGCGCGAGGAGTTCGTCCGCGACTACGCGTTCAAGGCCCTCGCCGCGGGCGCGGTGTACGAGGACAACTACCTGCTCGGCACCGCGCTCGCGCGGCCGCTGCTCGCGTATCGCCAGGTGCAGACCGCGCTCGCCGAGGGCGCGGACGCGCTGGCCCACGGCGCCACCGGCAAGGGGAACGACCAGGTCCGCTTCGAAGTGACCTACGCCACGTTCGCCCCGCACCTCGCGGTGATCGCGCCCTGGCGCGAGTGGGACATCCGCTCCCGCGAGGACGCGGTCGAGTACGCGAAGGCGCACGGCGTCCCCGTCGACCAGACGCCCCGCGACATGTTCAGCCGCGACGGGAACCTGTGGCACCTGTCCCACGAGGGCGGCAACCTCGAGGACACGTGGTCGCCGCCGGAGAAGGAGATGTTCAAGCTCACCGTCGATCCCGAGGACGCCCCCGACGTCGCGGAGACGCTGACCATCGCGTTCGCGGCGGGGGTGCCGGTTTCCATCGACGGCGAGCGTCTGGGGCCGGCGGCCATGGTGGAGCGGCTGAACTCCGTCGCCGGCCGCCACGGGGTCGGGCGGCTCGACCTGGTCGAGAATCGTCTGGTCGGCATCAAGTCACGGGGCGTGTACGAGACGCCGGCGGGAACGGTTCTCTACATGGCCCATCGCGAGATCGAGCGACTCGTGCTCGACCGCAACACTCTCCACTTCAAGCAGACGGTGTCCGTGCGCTACGCGCAGCTCATCTACGACGGGCTGTGGTTCTCGACCCTGCGCCAGGCCCTCGCGTCCTTCGTCGAGTTCACGGAGCGCGAGGTGACGGGCGAAGTGCGCGTGCGCCTCTACAAGGGGAAGGCGGAGGCCATCGGGCGGCGCTCGCCGCGCTCGCTCTATCGCCAGGACCTCGCGACGTTCGGGACCGGGATGGCGTACGACCACAAGGACGCCGAGGGATTCATCCGTCTCTTCGGCCTGCCGGAGCGCGTGCGGGCGCTGACGCGCGACACGGAGGGCGAGCCGGCCCCGAAATCCGGGAAGAAGGAGACGACGGGGGCGAGCCGTTGACCATGGCCCGTGCCGGCGGCGACACCGGCGCGATCACGATGCCGCTCGGCTTCCGCGCCTCCGCGGTGGCGGCGGGGATCAAGCCCGACCGGCTCGACCTCGCCCTCATCGTCGGCGACGCGCCCTGTGCGGCGGCGGGGGTCTTCACGTGCAATCGCGCGGTCGCGGCCCCGGTCGTGGTGAGCCGAGAGCACCTCGCGGGCGGTCGCGCGCGGGCCATCGTCGTGAACGCGGGCTGCGCGAACGCCGCCACCGGCGAGGGCGGGCTGCGCGATGCGCGGGAGATGGCGGCGTGGACGGCGGCGGGTCTCGCCTGCGCCGCGTCCGAGGTGCTCGTGGCGTCGACGGGCGTGATCGGCGTGCCGCTGCCCATGGACAAGGTACGCGCGGGAATCTCCGCCGCGTGCGCGAGCTTGTCCAACGAGCGCGGAGCAGACATGGCCCGCGCCATCCTGACCACCGACACGCGGCCGAAGGAAGTGCTCGTGGAGGCTTCCGTCGGCGGCCGGCGCGTGCGCGTGGCCGGCATCGCCAAGGGGGCAGGGATGATCGCGCCCAACATGGCGACCCTGCTCGCGTTCTTCACCACCGACGCCGCCGTAGCCCCCGCGGTCCTGCGCGCCGCGCTCCAAACCGCGGTCGGCGAGACGCTGAACCGCATCACCGTCGACGGCGACATGTCCACCAACGACACCGCGCTCGTCCTCGCCAGCGGCGCGTCGGGGTCGCCTTCGATCGAAGGCCCGGGGGCGGATCACGACGCGTTCGTCGCCGCGCTCACCGAGGCCTCGCGCGGCCTGGCGGAGATGGTCGTGCGGGACGGAGAAGGTGCGACGCGCGTGGCCGAGATCCGCGTCGAGGGCGCGGCCACCCCGCGCGATGCGGACGTGGTGGCGCGGACGATCGCGGAGTCACCGCTGGTGAAGACCGCGCTCCACGGCGGCGATCCCAACTGGGGACGCATCCTGGCCGCGGTGGGCCGCTCGGGGATCGCCATCGGCGCGCGCGGCGTGGACATCCATCTCGGCGCCGTTCCGGTGGCCGCGGCGAGCGCCGCGCTCTCCTACGACGAGGACGATGCCCACCAGGCGATGCTGGCCGACCCGGTCCGCATCCGCGTGGTCCTGCACGAAGGCGCCGCCACGGGCTGGATGTGGACGTGCGACTTCTCCCACGGGTACGTGGACATCAATGCCCATTACCGGAGCTAGCCTCTGAGCGTGAAGCTCTGGGGCGGGAACTACTCCGGCGATCCCGACCGCGAGTTCTGGGAGTTCAACCGCTCGTTCCCGTTCGATCGGCGCCTCCTCGGCGAGGAGATCGCGGCCAGCCGGGCCTACGTGGCCGCGCTCGGCCGCTGCGGCGCGCTCCCCGCCAAGGACGTGGCCGCGCTCGACGCCGGGCTCGAGCGCGTCCTGCGCGAAGCCGGCGACCTCGGGGCTAAAGCCGGCGATCCCGAGGACCTCCACAGCTACGTGGAGGAACGCCTGGGCGCGATCGTCGGCGACCTGGCCGGCCAGGCCCATATCGCGCGGAGCCGCAACGAGCAGGCGGTGACGGCGCTGCGGCTCTGGATCCGCGGCTCGATCGACGCGCTGCGCGCGCGGACGGCGGCGCTGGTGACGGCGATCGTGAAGCAGGGCCACTCCGGTCTCGATGCGCCCATGCCGGGGTTCACGCACACGCGCGCGGCGGAGCCCATCACGCTCGGCCACTTCGCCGCTGCGCACGCGGCCGGCCTGGCCCGCGACTTCTGGCGCCTGGGCGACGTCCGCAAGCGCGTCAACATCCTGCCCCTCGGGTCGGGCGCGCTCGCCGGCACCGCGCTCGCCCTCGATCGCGATGCGCTGGCCAAAGACCTCGGCTTCGACGCCGTCTCCTGGAACGCGTTGGACGCCGTCACCGATCGCGACTTCGCGGCGGAGTTCGTCTCCGCCTGCGCTCTGGTGCAGACGCACCTCGCCCGCCTGGCCGAGGACCTCATCTGGATGTCGGCGCCGGAGTTCGGCTTCTTCTCGCTGCCCGACACGTACACGACGGGCTCGAGCCTCATGCCGCAGAAGAAGAACCCCGATGCGCTCGAGCTCATCCGCGGCAAGGCCGCGCGCGTCGACGGCGCGGTGGTACGCATGCTCGCGCTCATGAAAGGCGTGCCGACGGGCTATCAGAAGGACCTGCAGGAGGACAAGGAGGCGGTGTTCGACGCCGCCGACACCGTGCTCGCATCGCTCGGGGTGATGACGGGCGTGGTCGCCGGCCTGATCGTCCATCGCGACGCGATGCGACGCGCCGCGTCCCAGCCGGAGATGCTCGCCGCGTCCCTCGCCGTGGCGCTCGCGCGCGACGGCGTACCGTTCCGCCGCGCCCACACGCTCGTCGGATCGATGGTCGCGGAGTCCCAGAAGACCAGGACGCCGCTACGCGAGGTCGCGGAACGGATGCTGGTTGATCAACCAACGATCGTTGCCCGGCTGGACGAGCTGTTCGATCTCGACAAGGCGATCGCGGCCAAGGCCGCGCCGGGTGGCACCTCGCCCGCTGCGGTCAAGGATGCTCTCGACGTCGCCCTCCGCGCGGTGAGCGGAACCTAGCTTCCGCCGTTCCGGAACCAGTTCGTGATCTCCCACAGCGCTGTCCGTTCCGGAACGGAAGGCTTCGAACGCAGCCTACCACTCGCAGTCGTAGCGGGCCATGCCCGCCTTCGTCGCTTTCTCCTGCTGGACACACGACGCCGCGAGGCCGGCCCGCCGGTCCGGCTTCTCCGCCGCCATGGCCCAGGTCTGTTAGGTCTGATCGAAGGCCTGGCGCACCATCGCCCGCGTCGTCTCGGGGACCTTCTCGATGCACGCGAGGTACTTGCGCGCGAACTGGTCGCACTCCGGCACGCCGATGTCGACGTAGCCGGCGGCCGGGTCGCCCGCCGGGGGCGCGTGCTTTTCTTCCCGGCACGCGACGATCGTCAGTGCCATCGCCGCGAGGAGACACCCGCCGGATCGCGTCAGCGGGTTGCTCCCGCCGCCGCGGCCGCAGCCACCGGCGACTTCAAGTACTTGTCCAGGAACTCGCGGATCTTGCCGTAGGCCTCGATCGTGTTCTTGCGCTTGCTGAACCCGTGGCCCTCGTCGGGGAAGACGACGTACTCGACGGGCACCCCGTTCTTGCGGACCGCGGCCACGATGTCGTCCGACTCCGGCTTGATCACGCGCGGGTCGTTCGCGCCCTGCACCACGAAGAGGGGCCGCTTGATGTTCGCGGCATGGAAGAGCGGCGACACCTCGCGCAGCATCGCGAGGTCCTTCACCGGGTCGCCGATCTCGGTATAGAGCGCCTTTCGCTGCGACTCCCAGTAGGGAGGGATGCTCTCCAGCGTCCGCACCCAGTTGGCGACGCCGAAGATGTCGACGCCGACCGCGAATTCCTCGGGCTTGAAGGCGAGCGCGGCCAGCACCATGTACCCGCCGTAGCTGCCGCCGATGATGCCGATGCGGTCCTTGTCGACGTACGGGAGCGAGGCCAGATACTTCTTCCCCTCCACGCAGTCCCAGAGCGGCTCCTTGCCGTGCTTCTGGTCGTCGGCCACGTAAAAGGTCTTGCCGTACCCCGAGCTGCCACGGTTGTTGATGCCGAGCACGACGTAGCCGTGGTTGACGAGGTACTGGATGAGCGCGCTGTAGCCCTTGCGCGTCTGGCCCCCGGGCCCGCCGTGCACGTAGACGAGCGCGGGCGCCCTGGCTGCCGGCGTGGCCTGGTGCGGCTTGTAGAAGATCGAGGGCACGGACGTCCCGTCGAAGGACTTGAAGCGCACCACCTCCGAGTCGACGAGGTCAACGGGGTCGATCTCCTTATTGAGGGTGTCGGTGACGCGCCGCGCGTCGGCGCCGCCGAACTCGTAGACATAGAGGTTGCTCGGCGAGCGGTCGCCGTTCAGATAGAAGGCCATCCGCGCGTCGCTCTTGGAGATGCTGACCGACGTGATGTCGCCGTTGGGCAGCCGGGGAAGCTTCACCGGTGCGTTGGTCTTCGCGTCGTAGAGCTTGATGACGGTGCGCCCGTCGTCGTTGACGCCGGTCACGCGATAGCGTCCACCGCGCGAGAAGTAGGTGTACATGACGTCCCAGTCCGCCTTTTCCACGTCCTCGTGACGGCCGCTCGCGATGTCGTAGCGGCGGACGCGGGTGAACTCGGCGCCGTCGTTGGTCAGGTAGTAGAGCGAGTGCGACGCGGGGTCGAAATCCTGCGGCGAATACGCGGCCGGCCCCTGGTGGAGCGGCTTCATCTGCTTCGCCTCCACGTCCCACAGGTACATCTCGTCCTCGGCGGTCGTGACCGGCTTGCCGAAGGCGAGATAGCGGCCGTCGTCCGAGATGGCACCCAGCTCGTACCCGGTCTCGTCCTTGTAGGCCATCGACCGCGCGTAGCTGTTGGCGTCGTAGCGGTAGAGGTCGAAGAACTTCGGATCGCGCTCGTTGGTCGCCACCCAGAAGGCGTCGCCGGACGGCGTCCAGCCCTCGAACACCGCCTTCAGCTTCTCGCCCGGCGTCAGGTCCTTGTCCTTCCCGTCGGTGCCGCGCACGTACAGGTGGTTGAGCTCGTTGCCGCCCTGGTCGCGCGTGTACAGGAGCCGGTCGTCGGCGGGAAAGAACGAGACCGCGTAGGTCGAGTCCGCGGTGGAAGTCGTCACCGGGCTCGCGACGCCGCCGGCCACCGGCACCGAGTACACGTTGAAGATGCCGGTCGCGTTGGACGAGAAGATCACGCGCTTCTCGTCGGCGGAGAACGACGCGCCGTTCACCGCCGTCGTGGCCATGAACTGCTCGATCGTGTACTCCTTCGCGGGCCGGCGCGGCGGGGTGCCGGCAACGGCCAGCGGGGCCAGAGACGCGAGGGCGGCGGCGGCGAGGACGTGGCGGGTCAGGTTCATGCCGCGATCCTATCAATGGTAGGGTGCCGCCGGAACCGTGGCACCGCAGACCCTCCGCATCGGAACGAGCGGCTACAGCTACAAGGAGTGGCGGGGCGCCTTCTACCCCCCGAAGATCAAGGACGCGGAGATGCTCGCGTTCTACGCGACGCGCTTCGCGGCGGTGGAAATCAATAACACCTTCTACCGGATGCCCGCGCCGGCGATGCTCGAGCGCTGGGCGCAGGAGACCCCGCCCGGCTTCACCTTCGCGCTCAAGGCCCCGCAGCGCATCACGCATCACAAGCGCCTGGCGGACGTCGCGGCGGAGGTGTCGTACTTCCTGTCCGTGGCCTCGAGCCTGTCCGCGAAGCTCGGGCCGGTGCTCTACCAGATGCCGCCGTACATGAAGATGGACCTCGGCCGCCTGCGGGCCTTCCTCGAGACGCTGCCCGCGCACCCGCGCCCGGCCTTCGAGTTCCGCCACGAGTCCTGGATCGGACCGGAGACGGAGGCGATCCTCGCCGAGGGTGGGGCCGCGCTCTGCATCGCGGACACCGACGACGCCCCCGTCGACGCATTCGCCGCCACCGCGCCCTGGGGCTATCTCCGCCTCCGCCGCCTGTCGTACACCGAGGATGACCTGCGGCGCTGGCTGGCGCGCATCCGCGAGAAGTCATGGGGCGAGGCCTTCGTGTTCTTCAAGCACGAGGACGAGGCGCGGGGCCCCGATTTCGCCGCGCGCCTGGCCGCCCTGGCCGCGGCGGACGGGAGCTAGCGTCCGGTGCGCCCACTGTCCCCGCGGGCGGCGGCGGCACTGCTGGTCGTGGTCACCGTCGTTGCATACCTTCCCGCGCTCCGCGCGGGGTACATCTGGGACGACGACCAGTACCTCACCTCGAACGCGTTGCTGAGCTCGTGGGGCGGGCTCCTGCGCATCTGGTCGGAGCCGCGGGCCACGCCCCAGTACTACCCGCTCGTCTTCACGACCTTCTGGCTCGAGCATCGGATCTGGGGCCTGTGGCCGGCCGGGTATCACCTGACGAACGTGCTGCTCCACGCCGCCGCCGCGGTCATGGTCCTGCGCATCCTCCGCGCGCTGGCCGTACCCGGCGCCATCGTCGCCGCACTGCTGTTCGCGCTCCATCCCGTCCACGTCGAGTCGGTGGCGTGGGTGACCGAGCGCAAGAACGTCCTCTCGGGCGTGCTCTACCTCGTCTCGCTGCTGTTCGCGCTGCGCGGCCTCGCGCTCGACGCCGAGGAGGCGCCTCGCGACGAGCGGGCGCGCCGCCGCTCCTGGCATGTCGCGCTCGCCGCTTTCGTGGCCGCGCTCCTCAGCAAAACCGTGACCTGCTCGCTGCCGGTGGCCCTGATCGTCATCTGCTGGTGGAAGCGGCGGCGGTTGGCGCGCGCGGATATCCTCCGTCTCGCCGGCTTCGCCGTGGTCGGGGCGGCGTTCGGACTGCACACGGCGTGGCTCGAGCGGCACCACGTCGGCGCGTGGGGCGCGGAGTGGACGCTGTCGCCGGTGGAGCGCTGGCTGGTGGCGGGAAGGGCCTTCTGGTTCTACCTGCGGAAGCTGTGCTGGCCGGCGAACCTCGCGTTCATCTACCCGCGCTGGAGCCTGGACGCGTCGGATCCCGCTCAGCACCTCTACCCCGTCCTCGCGATCGCTTTCCTGACCGCGCTCTGGATGCTGCGCGACCGCATCGGACGCGGACCGGCCGCCGCCCTCGCGTTCTTCGGCCTCACCCTCGCTCCCGCGCTCGGATTCGTCGACGTCTACCCGATGCGCTTCTCGTTCGTCGCCGATCACTTCCAGTACCTGGCCAGCCTCGGGCCGCTGGCCCTGATCGCCGCGATGCTGGCCGGGGCCGCGCGACGGGCGCCTCCTTCCCTCGCGGTGGCCGCGGTACTCCTGCTGGCGGCCACGCTCTCGGCGCGGGTGTGGGCTCAAGCCCGCATCTATCGCGATCCGGAGTCGTTGTGGACCGACACCTTGCGCCGGAACCCCCGCGCCTGGATCGCGCTCAACAATCTCGGAGGCTGGCTGCTGCACGAGGGGCGGACGGAGGAGGCGGCGGCGCGGCTGTCCGAGGCCGTGCGCATCAAGCCCGACTACGCGGAAGCGAGCAACAACCTCGGCCTGGCGCTGTTCCGCCTCGGCCGCCTCGACGAGGCGGCGAGCGCCTATGAGGCGGCGCTGCGCTTCGAGCCGCGGCAGGCCGCCAGCCATTACAACCTCGGGAACACGCGCGCGGTGCAGGGACGGCTCGCGGAAGCGGCGGAGCACTTTCGCGCCGCGGTCACGCTCGACCCGTCCGACGCCATCGCCTGGCGCGATCTCGGGCGCGCGCTCGCCTTGCAGGGACGGATGGAGGAGGCGGTCGAGCCGCTGCGGACTGCGGTGCGGGCGCGCCCCGACGACGCGGAGACGGCGCGCGAGCTCGCCTACGTCGTCGCCGCTACGGCGCGCGCGAGATGATCGACTTCACGATCGCCTGCCCGTGGAACTTGCCGTTCTCGATGAAGATGCGGCTCGTGAAGCGTCCCGAGGCGACGGCGCCCGCGAGGTAGACCCCCTTCACGTTCGTCTGCAGCGTCTCCGGATCGTGCTCGGGGACGAGGGTAGCGGCATCGACCTTCACCCCGACTGCCTCCAGCAACCGCGTGTCGGGGAGATATCCGGTGAGCAGGAAGACCTGCTGCGCGGGGAGCTCCTCGGTCCCGAACCCGGAGGTGACCACGACCGTGCTCTCGCCGATCTCCACTACGCGCGCCCCGAAGCGCGCCGCGATGGCGCCTTCCTTGATGCGGTTCTCGATGTCGGGCTTGATCCAGTACTTGATCGATCCCGAGAGCGACGCGCCGCGGTGCACGAGGGTCACTCGCGCCCCCGCGCGATGCAGCTCGAGCGCGGTGATGGCGGCGGAGTTCTTGCCCCCGACCACGACCACGTCGCGGCGGAAGAAGGCATGCGGCTCGTAGTAGTAATGCGAGACGTGCGCCAGGTCTTCGCCCGGGACGCCGAGCCGGTTCGGGCAATCGTAGTAGCCGGTGGCGAAAACGAGATTGCGCGCCGTGCGGTCGCGCGTCGCGCCCGAGGCCGCGCGCGTGGAGACGCGGAAGCGCTGCCCGCGGCGCGTCGCCTCTACGACTTCCTCGCCGAGGGAGACGCGCAGGCCCACGATCTCCGCCACCCGGCGGTAGTACTTCAATCCCTCCGATTGCGTCGGCTTGTCGTACGGGCTCACGAAGGGCAGCCCGCCGATCTCCAGCAGGTCGGCGGTGGTGAAGAACGTCATGTGCCGCGGGAAGTTGTAGATCGAGTTCACGAGCACGCCCTTCTCCAGCACGTCGTAGGAGAGCCCGGCTTCGTGGGCGGCAATCGCGGTGGCCAGGCCCGAGGGCCCCGCGCCCACGATCAGCACGTCGAGCGCCGTCTTGCGCTCAGTCATCGGAGCGCGTCACGCCATCGATCTCGAGGATGAAGTCGGCGCCGAAGGCGAGGGACGGAGTCTGGAATCCCGGCTTCGCGGCGCCCGCGCGGACCTTTTCCACCGCGGCCAGCGCGGTCTGCACGGTGAGCGCGTAGCTTTCCGGCGCCAGAAGGCGCGAGACCATGGTCCGGTTGGCGTCCCGTGCCTCGCCCCAGAGAGAGCTGCGAGCCGACGCGCGCTGGTCGGCGGACGGGCCGCGCGGGCTGCGCCGGACCGCCGCCTTGAGCAGGCGCTGCATCGGACGCGTGGCGAGCAGCGGCCCCGCGACGCGCGCGACCTGCATCATCAAACGCGCCTCCCTCCCCGCCGTCATGTAGACCTCGACGTTGGGAATCCCGGTGCTGTGGAACGCCGTCGCGACGTCGCCCCACGGAATCGTCGCCGCCGCCCGGGGCCCGCGGCCGAAGTCGATCACCCGGGTCTTGTAGCCGGGCGGCACCGGCGTGAGCACGCCATCCTTGCGCACCATGCCGCCACGATGGATGTTCTCGATCATCGTGGTGGCCGTCCCGCGCGAGATGGAGGCGGCGACCTGGAAGCCGAGCGCGAGATGCGTCGCGGTGGGAAGGCGCGCTTTCAAATGTGCGGCGAGACAATCCGAGGGCGCGACATCGAACCCCGTCCCCGGCAGCAGCATGATCCCCGCCTCACGCGCGGCGGTCGACCGTGCCGCGCAGGACTCGAACACCGCGATCTCGCCGGTGATGTCGAGATAGTGCACGCGCGTGCGCAGGCAGGACTCGACCATGGGCCGCGAGGTGCGCGCGAACGGGCCCGCGCAATGGAGGACGACGGACATTCCGTCGAGGCCGCGATCGACTTCCGCCGGAAGGTCGAGCGCGAACACGCGATGCGCGAGTCCAAGCTCTCGCGCGAGCGGCGCCACCGCGGCGAGCGTGCGCCCGGCAAGCATCGGGCGGAGCCCGCGCCGCACCGCCTCCCGCGCGATGAGCTCGCCCGTGTAGCCATTGGCGCCGTAGAGGAGCCAGTCGCCGCCGGTCATGGCGCGCGGTCGAAAAGACCCAAGATGTTGTGATTCGAGCGCCGGGCCCACCCATCATGTTGTGGATGGAGGGCGGCGGCAACTGTTTGCAAACAAAGCACTTGAACTTGGTGGTAGCATCTTCGCATGGCGGCTCGATCCCTTTCGACCGGCACCATCTCGTTCGGCCTCGTCACCGTTCCCATCCGACTCTACTCCGCGGGCGAAAGCTCCGCCGCGGTTTCCTTCAACATGCTGCACGACAAGTGCGGCTCGCGGCTCCGGCAACAGTACATCTGCCAGAAAGACGAGGAGATCGTCACCCGCGACCAGATGGTGAAGGGCTACGAGTTCGCGAAGGACCAGTACGTGACGTTCACCGAGGACGAGCTGAAGGCGATGGCGGAGGAGACGAGCAAGACCATCGAGATCGAGGAGTTCGTTCCGATCGCGAAGGTCGATCCCATCTATTTCGAGGGCGCCTACTACCTCGGCCCCGACAAGGGCGGCGAGAAGGCCTACAAGCTGCTCGCGGAAGCCATGCGGCAGACCGGGCGCTGCGCGCTCGCGAAGTGGGCGGCGCGCGGCAAGGGTTATCTCGTGCTGCTGCGCCCGGTCGACAAGGGCCTCGTCATGCAGGTGCTGCACTACGCCGACGAGGTGCGCGCCTTCGACGAGGTGCCGGTGGGCGACGCCGTGCTGCGCGACAACGAGATGAAACTCGCGGTGCAGCTCATCGAGCAGATCTCCACCGAGGAGTTCCATCCCGAGAACTACCAGGACGAGGTGCGCGTCCGTTACAACGAGGCCATCCAGCGCAAGGTGGAAGGCCAGGAAATCACGGCGTCCGCGCCCGAGCCGCCGCGAGGCCAGATCATCGACCTCATGGAGGCGCTGAAGGCGAGCCTGGCCGCGAAGGGCAACGCTCCCGCGAAGACGGGCCCCACGCGGGTGGAAGCGGAGCCCACGCGCGCGGCCAAGCCGGCGCGCACCGCGGCGACCGCCGCCGCCGCCAAGGCCGCTCCGCGCCGCACCGCCGAAGCGCGGCC
>JANMPI010000292.1:0-11423 GCA_031369785.1 Acidobacteriota bacterium | reverse complement strand
CGAGCCCGCCACGTAAAGGCCGTCCGGCGCCAGGACGAGGGCTGAGCCACGTTGATCGCCGCTGCCTCCGAAGAAGACCGGCGTGACGGTCTGGGCAGAAACCGCCGCCGGGAAGAGCGCGGCGGAAAAGAAGAAGGCCGCAACGCCAATGGCGCGCTTCATGTTTGTCCCCCTGGCGGATCCGTAGCGTCACCGCAAACGCGAGGGGCGCCGACGCTTGGTTTTGTGAAGGTGGCGCACCGTAGCACCGCGCTTCCGGCCTGTCAAAGACGACGGGCGGAGGCCTGAAGCCGACGGGACGCGCGCGACCCTCAGCTCAGGGCTTCAGGATCCACTGCTTGATGCCGGCGTCGTACACGTACTTGAACGACCGCTCGAAGTTGTTCTCGACGACGCCGGTCGATTCGCGCACCTGGCTGTTGATGACGAAGCGGATCGTCCCCGTGAACGGCTGGTTCGCGTTCCCGGGCTGATCCGCCACGTCCACGCCCTTGATGTTCCAGGTGGCCTTCACCCCCAGGGCGGGGTTCATCTTCTCGCCGTCGCGCTTCAGCGCGGCCGCTTCCGCCTGCAGCGCGGCGGTGGCGGCATCGCGATCCGACTGCGACGGCGCTCCACCGGAGCAGGCACAGACGGCCACGGCAAGCGCAAAGGCGGCGAGGGCGTGACGTTTCATGGCGCCTCCGGGCCGGAATGCTAGCAGTTGGCGGCCCGCCGAGCGAGGCGGATTGGCCACTCGCCGCGACGCGTGCTAGCCTCTCGCCACTTCCAGTCCTGGCGCAGTTGAGTCGGCCCCTTTCCGAGAGCGGGGAGCATGGTCGAAATGAGCACGCCGCGCTGGTTCTACGCCGAAAACGACAGCCGTCTGGGGCCGGTGGCGATCGAGCAGATCGCCAACCTCATCATGAGCGGCGGGCTGCAGCGCTCGGCGCTCGTCTGGCGCCACGGCCTCACCGATTGGACGGAGGCGGCGCGCGTACCGGAAATCGCGTCGCTGCTCCCGCCACCCCTGCCGTCCGGGAAGCCCGCGCCGCCTCTGTCCGCGATGCCTCTCGCCGCCGAAGCGGTGGCGGCGGCGGACGCCGACAAGGCGCGATTCGACGATCTTCGGAAGAAGCTCGAGACCGAGGCCAACCCGCGGCGGTATGCCCAGGTGGCCGAGGACCTGCGCAAGGAGGGCGAGTACGCGGAGGCGATCCGCGTCTGCCGCGAAGGCCTCGAGCGTCACGCGTATCCGTCGCTGCGGCTGACCCTCGGCCGCGTGCTCCTGGAGAATGGCGATCTCGTGGCCGCGCGCGCCGAGCTCGAGACGGTGACGCGGGCCGCACCGGACAACATCCTCGCGCAAAGGCTCCTCTCGGAATGCCGGGTGGCCATGGGTGAGCCGGCCAGCGCGCCGGAGCCGACGCCGCCCGTCGTCGCGCCGCCCCCGCCCGTCGTCGCAGCGCCCCCCCCGGCGCCCCCGGTTGTCGCGCCGCCGGTCGTCGCGCCGCCCAGGGACATCGCCGATCTTCCGACCCTGGACCGTGCACCGGGTGCGATGAGCCTGGGGCAGCAGCTGGCTGCGGCGCAAAAGATCAAGCGCGCCCCTGCTCCCGCTCCTCCTCCGCCGCCGCCGGCGCCGAAACCGGAGCCCGAGCCCGAGATCGAAGCCGATGACAACGGCGAGCACGTCGAAATCACCGAGGACGCGCCGTCGCTCGCAAAAGTCGCGTGGCCGAACGGCAGGCTGGCCGACCACGAGTTCGCCGATCTCGTGCGCGAGGTTCACGGCCGCCGCTGGACGGGGCTCCTCACCCTCAACCACATGGGCGTCGAGAAGAGCGTCCGCATTCAGGACGGGCGGCTCGTCTTCGCGTCGTCGTCGAGCCAGGACGATCGGCTGGGCGAGCTTCTCCTCCGGCGCGGCCGCATCACCCTCGACCAGTACGTCGAGGCGGGGCGCGGCATCCGCAAGGGCAAGCGGCTGGGGACGGTCCTCGTGGAAATGGGCGCGCTGGAGGCGAAGGAGCTGGTGAAGGTCGTGGTCGACCACACCCAGGAAATCATCTACGGCGCGTTCCAGTGGACCGAAGGCCTCTACCACCTGACGGAGACGACGGACCCCGCGGAGCCGATCGTGCTGAAGCTGAGCACGCCCGACATCATCCTCGAGGGCGTCCGCCGCATCGACCGCTGGAGCCGCATCGAGCGCGCGGTCGGCACCCTGGAGACACGCTACGAGCGCGTCGACGGGTACGAGACCGTGCTGCGCCAGATGACGCTGTCGCCGGACAAGCTGGCGCTCCTGTCGGGCCTCTCCGGCGTGCAGGACCTCGGCACGATCTGCCGGCGGTCGACCATCCCGCACTTCGACCTGTGCCGCACGATCTGGGCCTACCGGGTCATCGGCGTCGTGCGCCGGCTGGACTAGCCCCGCCCATTTCCGGCCGCCGCCGGCCAGACGGTAAACTCGCGGGATGGCCACGGGGTTCGACGACAAGAGCGCGCTCCTGGAGCGCCTGCTCGCCGAGCGGATCCTCGTCCTCGACGGCGCCATGGGGACGATGATCCAGACCTATCGCCTCGACGAGGAAGGCTTCCGGGGCGCGCGCTTCGCGAGCCACGGCCGCGACCTGAAGGGGAACAACGACCTCCTCTCGATCACGCGCCCCGACATCATCGAAGCCATCCATCGCGATTACCTCGGGGCGGGCGCGGACATCATCGAGACCAACACCTTCAACGCCAACCGCATCTCGATGGCGGACTACGGGCTCGAGCACATTGCCCACGAGCTGAACGTGGCCTCCGCTAGGGTGGCGCGGCGCGCGGCTGACGCCGTCACCGCCGCCGACCCGCGACGCCCGCGCTTCGTGGCCGGCGCCATGGGCCCCACCAACCGCATGACGTCGATGTCCCGCGACGTCTCCGACCCCGGCGCGCGGCAGACGACGTTCGAGGAGATGCGCGCGACGTATCACGAGCAGGCACGGGGCCTGATCGACGGCGGAGTCGACGTCCTCCTCGTCGAGACGACGTTCGACGTCCTGAACCTGAAGGCTGCGCTCTTCGCCATCCAGCAGCTCTTCGACGAAGGGCACCGGCGGGTTCCCGTCATGGCCTCGCTCACCTTCGTGCAGGCGGGCAGCGATCGCACCCTCACCGGGCAGAACGTCGAAGCGTGCTGGAACTCGATCTCCCACGCCCCGCTGCTCAGCGTGGGCATCAACTGCGCGCTCGGCCCGAAGGAGATGAGGCCGCACGTCGAGGAGCTGTCGCGGCTCGCGCCCGTCTACGTGAGCGCGTACCCCAACGCAGGGCTGCCCAACCCGCTGCTGCCCACCGGCTTCCCCGAGACGCCGGAGGACATGGCGCCCGCGCTCCGTGAATGGGCGGAGAACGGCTGGCTGAACATCGTGGGCGGCTGCTGCGGCACCACGCCGGATCACATCCGGCTTCTCGCCGACGTGGTGCGCGACTGCGCGCCGCGCAAGGTCCCGACGGTGCCCGCGTACACCCGCCTGTCCGGCCTCGACGCGCTCACCATCCGCCCGGACACGAACTTCGTGAACGTGGGTGAGCGCACGAACGTCACCGGGTCGCCGAGGTTCGCCACCCTCATCAAGGACGGTCGCTACGAGGACGCGGTGGCGGTGGCGCGCCAGCAGGTCGCGGCCGGGGCGCAGATCGTCGACGTCAACATGGACGAGGGCATGCTCGACTCCGAGCAGGCGATGGTCCGCTTCCTGAACCTGATCTCCGCCGAGCCCGACATCGCCCGCGTGCCGTTCATGATCGACAGCTCGAGATGGAGCGTGATCGAGGCCGGCCTCCGCTGCATCCAGGGCAAGGGCGTCGTGAACTCGATCAGCCTCAAGGAAGGCGAGGATGCCTTCCGCACGCAGGCGCGGCTCGTGCGTCGCTACGGCGCGGCGGTGGTCGTGATGGCCTTCGACGAGAAGGGGCAGGCGGACACGGTGGAGCGCAAGCTCGAGGTCTGCCGGCGCGCGTACCGCATCCTCACCGACGAAGTCGGCTTCCCGCCCGAGGACATCATCTTCGACCCCAACGTGCTCACCGTGGCCACGGGCATGGAGGAGCACAACGACTACGCGGTCGCCTTCATCGAGGCCACGCGGCGGATCAAGGCCGAGCTGCCCGGCTGCAAGGTGAGCGGCGGAATCAGCAACATCTCGTTCTCGTTCCGCGGCAACAACGTAGTGCGGGAGGCGATTCACTCCGCGTTCCTCTACCACGCGATCCAGGCCGGCCTCGACCTGGGGATCGTGAACGCGGGCCAGCTCGAGGTGTACGAGGAGATTCCGAAGGACCTGCTGGAGCTGGTCGAGGACGTACTGATGAACCGCCGCCCGGATGCGACGGAGCGGCTCATCACGTTCGCGGAGTCGGTGAAGCAGAAGGGAAAGGAAGCCGTGGTCGCCGACGCCTGGCGCGCGGGCACCGTCGAGGAGCGCCTGTCCCATGCGCTGGTGAAGGGGATCGTCGACCACATCGACGCCGACACCGAGGAGGCGCGCCAGAAGTACGGCCGGCCGCTCCTGGTCATCGAAGGGCCGCTGATGGACGGGATGAACGTGGTCGGCGATCTCTTCGGCTCCGGGAAGATGTTCCTGCCCCAGGTCGTGAAGAGCGCGCGGGTGATGAAGAAGGCCGTGGCCTATCTCCTTCCTTATCTAGAGGCGGAGAAGGACGCGCTGGTGAAGGCGGGCGGGACGCGGAAGGCGGAAGCGCGCGTGCTGCTGGCCACCGTCAAGGGCGACGTGCACGACATCGGCAAGAACATCGTCGGCGTCGTCCTCGCCTGCAACGGCTACGAGATCATCGACCTCGGGGTGATGGTGTCCGCGGACAAGATCCTCGCCGCCGCGCGCGAGCACGCGGTGGACTTCGTCGGCCTCTCCGGCCTCATCACCCCGTCCCTCGAGGAGATGATCCACGTCGCGTCGGAGATGGACCGCCAGGGCTTCACGCTTCCGCTGCTGATCGGCGGCGCGACCACGAGCAAGGCGCACACCGCGGTCAAGATCGCGCCCGCCTATCGGCACGCCGTCGTGCACGTGCTCGACGCCTCACGCGCGGTGGGCGTCGCGGGAGCGCTCAAGTCGGCGGAGCAGCGGGACGCCTACGCGGCGCAGAACAGGGTCGAGCAGGACCGCCTCCGCAAGGCCCACGCCGCGGAGCGCAAAGACAAGCCGCTGCTGCCCGTCGCGGAGTCCCGCCGCCGCCGGACTCCCATCGACTGGGGCACTTACGAGCCGCCGCGGCCGTCGTTCCTGGGCGTGCGCATCTTCGATCCCTATCCGCTCGCCGATCTCGTCCCGTACATCGACTGGTCGCCCTTCTTCCACACGTGGGAGATGAAGGGCACCTATCCACGCATCTTCGCGAACCCGACGTGGGGGGCACGGGCGAAGGAGCTCTTCGACGATGCGCAGGCCATGCTGCGGCGGCTCGTCGACGAGGGCCGCCTCACCGCGCGCGCCGCGCTCGGCTTCTTCCCCGCGGCATCGCTCGGGGACGACATCGTCATCTACGAGGACGAGACGCGGTCTTCGGTGCGGGCCACGTTCCACACCCTGCGGCAGCAGAACCAGAAGCCGGCCGATCAGCCGAACCAGTCGCTCGCCGACTTCGTGGCTCCCGCGCAGTCCGGCGTGCCCGACTACATCGGCCTCTTCGCGGTGACCGCGGGCGCCGGCATCGAGCCGCTGCTCGAGGAGCTCGCGCGCGATCACGACGACTACGGGTCGATCATGACCAAGGCCCTCGCCGACCGGCTCGCGGAAGCGCTGGCGGAGGCGCTCCACCGCCAGGCGCGCGAGGAGTGGGGCTACGGGCGTGGCGAGTCGCTCGGCTACGACGACCTCATCCGGGAGAAGTACCGCGGCATTCGTCCCGCACCGGGATACCCGGCGAGCCCCGATCACACCGAGAAGCGGACGCTCTTCGAGCTGCTCGACGCGGAGCGCGCCATCGGCATCAGCCTCACCGAGAGCTACGCGATGCACCCCGCCTCGTCGGTGAGCGGCCTGTACTTCTCGCACCCCGAGGCGCGCTACTTCCAGGTGGGGAGGATCGGCGCCGACCAGGTCGAGGACTACGCGCGCCGGAAGCGGATGAGCGTCGAGGAAATGGAGCGCTGGCTCGCGCCCTGGCTCGCCTATGACCCCGTTCGCGCCCCCGCGCCCCTCTAGGTCGCCCGCGGCGGTACGCTGAAGACGGAGGTCACAATGAATCGCATCCTCATGGGGGGCATGGCCGCGCTGACGCTGCTCGGCGCGTACGCGGCGTCGGCCGACGTGCTGGTGATGGACGACGGCCGGCGCATCCGCGGCGAGCTCGTCTCGGTGAACCGCGGGCAGGTCATCTTCGACGAGACACGTCAGGGCTCGCGCCCGCGGCGGATGCGGGTGACGAAGGACGAGGTGCGGAGCATCGCCCTCGGCGAGGACGCGATGGGCGACGACGGAGACCTCGACACGATGGACGACGGGCCCTTCGGTCCCAGCCGCGACGGACGCCGCGGTGGGCGCACCGGCGACGGCACGTGGGGCCGAGATCGCGACCGTGACACGAACACCGACACCGAGACCGACTCCGGGCCCTTCGGCCGCGACCGCGATTCCGGCCGGGTTTCCGATCCGCCCGATCTCGGTGACGACGGCGGGTTCTCGGGGCGCGATCGCTCGATCACGGTCTCCTCGCGACAGGCCTGGACCGACACGGGCATCGAGGTCACCGCCGGAGACGTGATCCGCTTCCAGACCGAAGGCACCGTCACCTGGAGCGCTGGGCAGCAGGACGGTCCGGCGGGGGAGATGAATTCGCCGATGAACGCCCGCCGTCCGATCCCCGCGCGGCCCGCGGGCGCGCTCATCGGGCGCATAGGCACCTCGCCCACCGACGTCTTCTTCATCGGCGACGATCGCGGCGGCTTCCGCGTCCGCACGTCGGGCCGCCTCTACCTCGGCGTGAACGATCACTACTACACGGACAACACGGGATCCTTCCAGGTCCGCGTCAGCCGCTGACCAGGGGCGCCGCCGATCGCCGGAGGACGGGGAGCCGGTTGTGCTTCCCGTCCCCGGCGAGCGCGGCGGCCGTCGTCCGCATGAAGTGACGGGATATTTTCCTCGCGTCTCGCGTGGCCGCGCCAGTCGCGGGGCAGATCCCACGACATCGATTTCGACCACGTGGGCGTGGATGAAATCGATCTTGACTTCGCGAGCACCGGGCCGCTACATTGCTCTCACCCTTCATCACCATCGTCGCTCGTCCCCGTCGTCGCGGGAAGGAAACATCGCCGCAAGAATGCGCAATCTCCGGTTCGGCTTCTTCGACGACAGCGGTCTCCCGCGCGAAAGCCGGATCCTGATGTTCTACTCCTTCGACACCGAGGAGAACCTGACGCGGTCGGGCATCCTCCACTACCACGTGCCCGAGCAGCGGTTCGTGGGCCCGCGCCACGACGCCGAGCTGACCTCCGCCGCCCTCGCCTTCCTCTCCAGCAACGGGCGCATCCCGGAGACCTCCGCGAGCTGACGGGGCCGCGTCGCTCGCGTGCTAGCATCTCTGCTTTCACGGGAGCGCAATGGCAGTGACGATGGCGAAGGGGCGCGAGATTGCGCCCGCGACGGGAAAGCTCGGGATCATGCTGCCCGGGATGGGCGCGGTGGCCACCACTTTCGTGGCCGGCGTGGAGGCGATCCGCACCGGCCTCAGCAAGCCGATCGGGAGCCTGACCCAGATGGGCACGGTGCGGCTCGGCAAGCGCACGGACGACCGCAACCCGCGCATCGCCGAGCTCGTGCCCATCGCCGACCTGAAGGACGTCGTCTTCGGCGGGTGGGACATCTACACCGACAACATGTACGTCGCCGCGAAGAAGGCGGGCGTCCTCAACAACGAGCACCTCGCGGCGCTCAAGCCCTTCCTGGAGACGATCAAGCCCTGGCCCGCCGTCTTCGACACCGTCTACGTGAAGAAGCTGCACGGGGAGAACGTCAAGAAGGGAAAGAACAAGCGCGACCTCGCCGACCAGGTGTCGGCGGACATCGAGCGCTTCAAGAAGGAGAAGGGGCTCTCCCGTCTGGTGATGGTGTGGTGCGGCTCGACCGAGGTCTACCGGCAGGCGAGCGACGTCCACTCCACGATCGAGAAGTTCGAGAAGGGGCTGGAGGACAGCCATCCCGACATCCTCCCGTCGATGATCTACGCCTACGCGGCGATCAAGGCGGGGATTCCGTACTGCAATGGCGCGCCGAACCTCTCCGCGGACTTTCCGGCCATGGTCGCGCTGGCGAAGAAGACGGGCGCCCCGATCAGCGGGAAGGATTTCAAGACCGGCCAGACCCTGATGAAGACCATCCTCGCGCCGGGGTTCAAGGCGCGGCTGCTCGGGCTCGACGGCTGGTTCTCGACCAACATCCTCGGCAACCGCGACGGGGAAGTCCTCGACGACCCGGAGTCGTTCAAGAGCAAGGAAGTCAGCAAGCTGGGCGTGATCGAGCACATCCTGCAGCCGCACCTGTACCCGGACCTCTACGGCAAGATCCACCACGTCGTCCGCATCAACTACTACCCTCCGCGCGGCGACAACAAGGAGGGTTGGGACAACATCGACATCTTCGGGTGGATGGGCTACCCAATGCAGATCAAGGTCGACTTCCTCTGCCGCGACTCCATCCTGGCCGCGCCCCTGGTCCTCGACCTCGCGCTGTTCTTCGACCTCGCGAAGCGCGCGCAGATGAGCGGAATCCAGGAATGGCTGTCGTTCTACTTCAAGAGCCCGCAGACCGCTCCCGGCCTTTATCCCGAGCACGACCTCTTCATCCAGCTGATGAAGCTCAAGAACACGCTGCGCCACCTGCGTGGCGAAGATCTGATCACTCATCTTGGGCTTGAGTACTACGACTGAAGCCTGCCGGTTAGCCAAAAGCCTTTAGGAGAACCCATATGACCGCACTCGGAGTCGGAGTGGTTCTGAAGCAGATCGTGGCCGCCTCCGCCAGCTGGGAGAACTGCCGCGTCCTTCATTCGGATCCCGTGGGCATCGCTTTTGAAGTGGAGCGCGCCGTAGCGGACAGCGGCGGCACGGGGGAAACTTCGGTCTCTCAGGTGTACCTGCCCTGGTCGAGCGTAAAGCACATCATTGTCATGGAGCAGGTGGTCTAAGCGCGCCTCGCCTTCTCCAGCAGCAAGGCCACGACGGTCTTGGCGTCCTCGATGCGGTGATGCTCCACCATCTTCAGCGCGGTCGCGAGGGGCAGGGTCAGGACTTTGATCCTCTCATCGAGATCGGGTTCCAAAGCGCTGCTGAACAAGCCGGTGGCCCGGAAGAGGGTGACGGCCTCATCGCAGAACCCGGGGCTCGGCAGGATTTTGAGAAGCCGTTCCCACTTCCGCGCGCCCAGGCCAGCCTCTTCCCGCAACTCGCGCTTTGCCGCCTGCAGAGCCGTCTCGCCGCGATCGACTCGACCGGCCGGAAGTTCAACGACCTGTGTCTTGAACGCGCAGCGATACTGTCTGATCAGGATCACGCGGCGACCTCTGTGAACGGGAAGCACGGCCACAGACCCGGAGTGGCGGACGATGTCTCGCCTCGCCCGCACCCCTCCCGGTTCTCTCAGAATGCCGCTTTGAACCCTGAACACCGGCCCCTGGTAGACGATCTTCATCGTTCGCGTCCAAAGGCCTTCCCCGAAACGGCCTCCCGCAGGCGAGTGCGCAGTTGTTCGAGATCCACCGGCCACGCTTCCTCGAATCTCAGGGCCTCACCGCTCAGCGGGTGCGTGAAGCCGAGGATCTGGGCGTGCAGCGCCGGTCTGGGAAACTCGGACAGGACCGATCTGACCGCCGGTGGCGACCTCGACGCGAGGGCCGAAGCGCCGTAGGTGCGGTCCCCGACGAGAGGGCACCGAAGCGACGCCAGGTGAACGCGGATCTGGTGGGTGCGTCCGGTGTGAAGGGTGAGACGGACGACACTCGCTACCCCGAGGACCTCGGTGACTTCGTAGTCGGTGTGAGCGGCGCGCCCACCTGGAACGACGGCCATCCGCTGCCGGTGACGCGGGTCGCGTCCCAAGGGCAGTCTCACCGAGCCGCGGGCGGGCCGGGGTGTCCCGATACAAAGGGCGGTGTAGATCTTCGTGACCGTGCGCCCCTTGAACTGGGCGGAGAGAGATCGATGAGCGGAATCGCTCTTGGCCACCACCAGAAGACCGGAGGTGCCCTTGTCGAGGCGGTGAACGATTCCCGGCCGGGTGACCCCCCCGATCTGCGAGAGAGTTCCACAATGGTCAAGAAGAGTTGCAGCGAGGGTTCCGCGTGCTTTGCCGGCGCCCGGATGGACCACGACACCCGCGGGCTTGGAGACCACCAGAAGGCACTCATCCTCGTAGAGGATTTTCAGATCGCCGCGTTCCGGTTGGAGCGCCCCCGCGACCGCCGGTGGTATGGCAATCGACAGCCGGTCAAAGAGGCGCAGCTTCGCGGATGGCTTCGTTCGCTGCCCGTTGATCAGAACCGCGCCCGCGTCGATCAGAGCGTGGATTCTGGACCGGGAAAGGTCGCCGAAGGTGACCGCGAGGGCTTTGTCCACCCGCAGACCCACGAGATCCTGCCCCACGTCGAGGAGACGGCTCTCCCCGCGCGGAGGTTCAGATGGCTTCGGGCTTGCGCTTGGCAATGACGGGAAGAGCGGCGAGGGTCAGGAAGACGACCACGATGGCGATGAACTGCGAGGTGCTGAGGACTCCTCCGAAAACCGTGCCTCGCGCCACATCGCCACGGAAGAACTCGAGCGTGAACCTCAAGATCGCGTAGCTCAGGAGGTAGGCAACCAGCACCTGTCCTTCGAACTTCCGATTCTTCAAGACCCAGAGCAGAGAGAAGAGGAGGGCGAAGGCGCCGAACGATTCGTAGAGCTGCGACGGGTGGAGGGGAACTCCCAGGGGCACGCCGACCAGGGCATGGGCGTCTTCGTTGTGGAAGATGACCGACCAGGGCGCCGTCGAAGACGTACCGTAGCAGCAGCCGGCGGCAAAACAACCAAGGCGCCCGATGGCCTGGCCAAGCGCCACCGCGGGAGCCAGGATATCGAGGGTGGCGAAGAGCGGCAGTCCGTGTTTCCTGATGTACCACCAGGCGACCGGGATGGCGCCGAGGAGGCCTCCATAGAAGACCCCTCCGCTCTGGAGCACATCGAAAAGGGCTCGCGGGCTGGCTCGATACTGGTCGAAGTCGACCACGACCAGGAGGAGCTTGGCTCCGACGAGGCCGGCAATGATCGAGGCGATCCCGAGATCCTGAACCTTCTGAGGGTCGAGCCCCTGCTTCCTGGCGAGGCGCCCGGCGAGCCACAAGGCGGCGAGCAGGGCGGCGACGAGGAGGACGCCGTACAGGTGCAGGGAGAATGGGCC
>JANMPI010000270.1:0-9139 GCA_031369785.1 Acidobacteriota bacterium | reverse complement strand
CCGACGCGCGCACGCGCTGGGGCGGGCGTCCCATCAATCCCTTTCCGCTTTGGAAGCGCCCCGCGGGATAGGACGCGCCGGGCGCGTCGCCGACGCGCGATCCCGCGCTGGGATAGGCTCGCGCGCATGCGACAACCGCCGGCCGTCCTCCTTGCTGTATGCGCGCTCGCGATGTGCGCGCCGGCCGCGGTGGCCGGTGACCGGGAAGGGCTGCTCCTCGGAGGCACTTTCGGGTTCAACGCCGGCAACTCCTGCGATCAGTGCGATCTCGTCGCAGGGCCGTCCCTCGGCGCGTACGTGGGATGGACGGTGGTGCCGCGCCTCGCCGTCCTCGCGGAGGGCTCGTTCCACGTGTTCTCGGACGGCGGCGAGGCCTCGTCCGTCTACCCCGGCATCATCGGCGCCGTGCAGTACTTCCCGATCCGCTGGCTGTGGCTCGGCGGAGGCGCCGGGATCAGCGGCACCGAGAGCGGCGACACGGGACCGATCGCGGTCGCGCAAGCCGGGATCGACTTCCGCGGCCGGAGCCAGTTCGGCATCGACCTGCGCGGCCGGTACGAGCGGCGGATCGACAAGAGCGACGGACGGCGGACGGTCGTCGTGTCCGTCGGCTTCACCTGGTACTGACGCGCCGAGCTCGTCGTGTCCACTCACACTGCCGGGACGGCCTGTGTACTGATCCGCGGCGAACGCGAACGGCGGGACGGCTCCCCTAGCCCTGCGCCCCCGCGCCGGTCGTCGATCCGGCCGGCACCGTGGCGCCTTCAACCTTGCGATTGTCCACCGGAGGATCAGCGCGGAGGTTGGAGCGGACGAGGCCGGTCAGATGGACCATGGCCCCGGTCTTCTTGTCCCAGTACTCGGCGCGGTCGACGCGCACGCGAAGCAGGGCGAGGTCCGGGTCCTTCTTCCCGTCCGGGAACCAGCTCTTGAGGCGGCCCGACCAGTACTTGGCGATCCGGTCGCTGTCCCTCGCCACCGAGGCGGTGCCGGAGATCGACAGGTAACGGCTCGCGTCGTCGGCGCCGTAGCTCACGTTGACGCGGTCGCTGTCGCGGATCTCTTCCGTCTTCGGGGAGGAGGCGCGGGTGAAGAACCATAGGTCGCCCTCGAATGGCGTCTTGAGCGTCGCCATCGGACGGCTGCGCAGCGACCCGTCGGGAGCGGTCGTCGTGAGCATCGCGACGCGCGCGCCCTTGATCAGCTTCCGCAGCTTCTTCACGTCTCCCGACTCGGGGCCCTTCGCCTGCTTGTCGGCCTTGGCGGCCTTGTCTTTCGCCATGCGTCCTCTTCCTTCCTGTTGCACGCCGCCGTCGTAACCCGGATTGTATTCGACGGAAGGGGCGAATCCGTCAGGGGACGGCGACGGCGAAGGCCACGTCCGTGGTCCCCTTGCGGCACCATCCCTCGCGCTTCGAGCAGTAGAAGTACGTTACCGTGCCCTTCACGTCGTGGGTTCCCTTCGCCGTCCCGGGAGCGATCGCCACCGGAAATGTGACCGGCAACGTCAGATCGAGATAATGGCCGGCGCCGGGCGCGGCCGGCCGGGCGGGCGCCGGGGGCGCGATGACCGTCGCCGGGCCGGGCTCGAGCTTCAACCGGGGGGCCGGTACCTCGTTGATCTTCACCTCGGGGTCCGCGGCCACGAACTGCACCGCCACCTCGGCCGGAGCCTTGCGCCGGGGAGGGTTGAAGGTCGCGCTCACCGCGAAGTGGTCGGGCTTCGCGGAACCCTCGAAGAGGAACAGGGAAAGCAGGGCGCCAGCGAGGACTGTCATCGCCTCGATCCTAGCAGAGCCGGGCGCGGCCCCAAGCCGCGTTCACAAATGCTCACATCCTGCCACCCCGAATGGCGGCCGGCGGCCGGGGGCCGAACGCTATAATTCCTTGGGCGGCCTGATGATCCTCGACATCCAGAAGAACCTCTCCGCTTCGGTGCGCGCGGCCGTCACGGCCGCGTTCGACGTTCCGGTGGGCTCCATCACCTACCAGTACCCCCCCCGGCCGGAGCTTGGCGACCTTGCCATCACGGCCCCTTTCGATCTGGCCAGGACGCTGCGCCGCAAGCCGCGGGAGATCGCGGAGCGGCTGTCCAAGGATCTGAACGGGGCGGACGGAGTGCGCAAGGCGGAGCCCGCGGGCGGCGGCTACGTCAACGTGTTCCTCGACCGCGGGCGCGTGCTGCGCGGCGTCCACGACCGTCTCACCGTCGCCCCGGCGCCCCCGGCCGCGGGCGCGCGCGTGATCGTCGAGCACACGAGCATCAACCCCAACAAGGCCGCGCACATCGGCCATGTACGGAACGCCGTCCTCGGCGACACCTTCGTCCGTGTCCTCAAGGAGCGGGGCCGCGAGGTCGGCGTCCAGAACTACATCGACGACACGGGCGTGCAGGTGGCGGACGTCGTGGTCGGCTTCCGGCACATCGAAGGCAAGTCGCTCGACGACGTGCAGGCCCTCGCCGCGCAGCCGCGCTTCGATTACTACTGCTGGGACCTGTACGCGAAGGTCGGCGACTTCTACGCCGCGGATCCCGCGAACAGGAAGCTGCAGGCGGAGACGCTGCACGCGATCGAGAAGGGCGACAACGAGACCGCCGCGCTCGCCGCGTTCATCGCCGCCGCCATCGTCGACCGGCACCTTGCGACGATGGAGCGTCTCGGCATCCGCTACGACCTCCTCGCCCACGAGAGCGACATCCTGCGCCTGCACTTCTGGGATCGGGCCTTCGAGCTCCTGAAAGCGAGCAGGGCGATCCGGCTGGAAACCGAAGGCAAGATGGCCGGCTGCTGGGTCCTCGCCATGGGCGCGGATGGCCCGGAGGCAGCAGCGGACAGCGTCAGCGGCGCGCCAGCCGGGGTTTCCCCGGCGCAGCGCGCGGGGGGTCCGGGGGGTGCGACTACAGCACCCCCCGGCTTCAATGACGAGGACAAGGTGATCGTGCGCAGCAATGGCATCGTCACCTATACCGGCAAGGACATCGCGTACCAGCTCTGGAAGCTGGGCCTCATCGACCGCGACTTCCGCTATCGACGCCACCGCACGTACCCCGACGGCCACGTCCTCTGGAGCACGACCAGCGACGCCGGCGAGAAGGATGCGCCGGCGTTCGGGCACGCGGGCGAGGTGTTCAACGTCATCGACGTCGGCCAGTCCTACCCGCAGCGCGTCGTGAAGGCCGGTGTCGCCGCCCTCGGCCACCCGGAGGGTGCTTTCGGCAGCCACCATCTCGCCTACGAGAAGGTCGTGCTCTCGCCGGCCACCGCCCGCGCGCTCGGTTACGCCGTAGCCGATGACGGCGCGGTCAAGGTGTCGGGACGCAAGGGGCTCGGGGTCAAGGCCGACGACCTCATGGACCTCCTTGCCACCAAGGCCCGCACCGAGATCGAGGCCCGCGATCCCGACCGCGCTCCCGCCGCGCGCGAGGCGACGGCCACGGAAGTGGCCACCGGCGCGCTCCGCTATTTCCTGCTGAAATTCGGCCGCACCAAGGTCATCACCTTCGACACCGACGAGGCCCTCGCCTTCACCGGCGAGACGGGGCCCTACCTGCAGAACGCGATCGTCCGCGCGCGGAACATCTTCACCCGGCTCGCCGACGAGGGGCACGACGTCGCCGCGCTCCTCGCCCGCGGCCGCGCCCTCGACCTCGACCTGTTCCTGTCCGGCGAGGAAGGGGACGAGGTCTGGGGCCTGGTCATGCTCATGGCGCGCAGCGAGGAGACCTCGGAGCAGGTGGTGCGCGCGGAGGAGGTGTCGCTCCTGGCGCGGCACGCCTTCACCATCGCGCAGGCGTTCCATTCCTACTACCAGAAGCCCCGCTACACCGTGCTCCGCGCGGAGAGCGAGGACGCCCGCGCATTCCGCGTCCTCGTCGTGGACGCGTTCGTCCGCCAGATGATGGCGCTCACTGCGCTCCTCGGAATCCCGGTGCCCGAGCGCATGTGACGGCGCGCGTCCCCGTCGGCGTGACCATCGGCAATTCCCGCGAGGCGGAGGTCTTCGCGCTGCGCGACGACTACGTGCGCGCGGTGGAGACGGCGGGCGGGCTTCCCCTCGTGCTCGCCCCCGGCGATCCCGGCGACGCGCCCGCGCTGGCCGCGGCCTACCTCGACCGCGTGCGGGCCCTCGTCTTGAGCGGCGGCGCCGACGTCGATCCCGCGCTCTACGGCGAGCCGAGGCACGAGTCCGTGACCAGCGTTTTCCCGGAGCGGGACGCGTTCGAGATGGCGCTCGTCCGCGAGGCGATCCGCCGGGACCTGCCGACCCTCGCCATCTGCCGCGGTCACCAGCTGTTGAACGTTGCCGCGGGGGGAACACTCTTCCAGGACATCGCGTCTCAAGTCGAAGCGGCGGCCGCGCACGATCCCGACCGGGAGCGCTGGGAGCGGTGCCACGACGTCGAGGTCCTCCCCGGCACGCGGCTCCGCGACATCCTCGGCCAGGAGCGGATCGCGGTGAACAGCTTCCACCACCAGGCGGTGAAGACGCTGGGGCAGGGCCTCGTCCTGTCCGCGCGCGGGTGCGACGACGGCGTCGTCGAAGGGATGGAGATGCCGGACCGGCGGTTCATGATCGGCGTGCAGTGGCATCCCGAGTCCTTCTGGGACCGGCCGGAGGGGTTCCAGCCCCTCTTCGAAGCGCTCGTGAACGCCGCCCGATGATCGCGTCCATAGCACTGGCGCTCGCCCTCCTCGGCAACGGCCAGCCGGGCATCCGCTGGGAGCATCGCTTCGAGGACGCGGTGAAGCGCGCGCGGGCGGCGAAGAAGCCGATCATGATCGACTTCTGGGCCGACTGGTGCAGCTGGTGCCATCGCCTCGACCAGACCACGTACGTCGATCCCGTGGTCGTGAAGATGAGCGAGGAGTTCATCGCGCTGAAGCTCGACACCGAGGGGGCGAAGAAGAACCAGGAGATCGCGCTCCGCTACAACGTGGCCACCCTGCCCACCATCACCTTCGTCACCCCCGGGGGGCGGCAGATCCTGACCCTGAAGGGATTCCAGGGGCCGGGCCAGTTCCCGCGCACGATGGAGACCGCGCGCGAGGTCGGCGGGCGCGTGATGGCCTTCGAGGAAGCGCTCGACGGCAACCCGCGCGACGCGGCCGCGCTCTTCGGCCTCGGCGTGCACCTCTTCGAGCAGGAGTTCTACGAGGAGAGCCGCGAGGTCCTCGCCCGCGCGGTGGCGGCCGACGAAGGGCGGCCGGTGAAGGACCGCAAGCAGGCGCGGATGCTCATCGGCATCATCCAGAATTACGACCGCAAGTACGCGGAGGGAGAGCAGGTCCTCAAGGAGGCGCTGGGGATCCGCCCCGCCACCGAGTACGACCCCAAGATGCTGTTCGTCCTGGCGCGCCTCTACGTGGCCTGGAACAAGAAGGACGCCGCACGCAACGTGCTCGTCACCCTGATCCACGACCACCCGGACAGCTCGGTGACGCCGAAAGGCCGCGACCTCCTGAAGTCGCTGGCCCTCGAGGGCAAGTAGTTACGTAGCCTCGCGGGCCGTCTTCTCCGCGAGCGCGACCGCGACCTCGAACAGCCGACGGAACGCGACCGCGCTGTGCGGATCGACGTCGACCGCGCGCCGCAGCACGGCCTGCGCGTCGGCGAGCCGGCCCGCGGAGGCGAGCCGCTCCGCGTCCGCCAGCAGCTCGGGCAGCCCCGCCGCGCGCACCGGCGCCGGGGGGCGCCCGCCGGGAAACGCGTGCCGCCGCGCGTCCTGGAGCGCGCGCACCATCTCCGCCGCCGTGGCGTAGCGATCGGCCGGGCTCTTGGCCAGCGCCTTGTGCAGCACGGGCATGAGCGGGCCGGGGAGCGCGGCCTGCTCGATCGGCGGCGGCTCCTGGAGGTGCTTGAAGATCGTCGCGATCGGCGTCTCGGCGCGGAACGGCACCGAGCCGGTGAAGATCTCGAAGATCACGATCCCCAGCGCGTAGAGGTCGCTCCGGAAGTCGACCTTCTCGCCGCGGGCCTGCTCCGGGCTCATGTACTCCGGGGTGCCGACGATCATCCCCAGCGCGGTCACCGCCGGGCCCGCGCTCTCCCCGGCCTGCTTGGCGATGCCGAAGTCCATGAGCCGCACCTGGCCCTTGGCGTCGCGCATGATGTTCGGCGTCTTCAGGTCGCGGTGGATGATCCCCGCGTCGTGGATCGCCTGCAGCCCCTGCGCGAGCTGGACCGCGATCTCGAACGCCTCCTCGGGGAGCGGCGCGCCGCTGCGGGTGAGCAGGTGGCGCATGTCCACACCCTCGATGAACTCCATGGCGATGAAGCGCAGGCCGCCGTCCTCGCCGTACTCGTGGATGCCGCACACATTCCGGTGGCGGACCTTGCGCGCGAGCTTGATCTCGGATCGGAACCGCCGCGCCATCTCCGGCTCGGAGGCGACGTCGGGGCGCAGCACCTTGATCGCGACGGTGTCGTCGAGGACGCGGTCGTGCGCCTTGTAGACCATCCCCATCCCGCCCTTGCCGAGGGGGGCCAGGATCTCGTAGCGGCCGGCGAGGACGGCGCCGGGGACGATGGCGGCTGGGCTTCCCACGCGACGGCTAGTGTACCTGCGGCGCGGGGCCGAGGAAGCGGGCGAGGAGCGCGGCCACTTCCGCGGGCTTTTCTTCCTGCGGCGTGTGGCCGCAGGCCTCGATGACGATCGCGGTCGCGCCGGGAATCGACTCCGTGAAGCGCTGCGCATGGGCGACGGGGATCCACGTGTCCTCGCGGCCCCAGACCACGAGCGTCGGCGCGCGCACGCGGGCGGCCAGACCGTCGAAGTCGGCGACGAGGGGACCGCTCAACAGCTCCGCCGCGGCCCGCACCGCGCCCGGACGGAGCAGGGGCGCGGCGTACTCGTCGATGCGCTCGTCGGTCACGAGATCGTCGTGGAAGAAGACCTGCCGGAGCCCCGCTGCGACCAGTCGTCGTCGCACCGGCAGGCGCTCGGCCACTGCGGCCACGCCCGGCGCCGCGATCAATCGCAACAACAAGGGACGGTCGCGGGCGCGGAAGTTGAAGCCGGCGGAGTCGATCACGATCAGTCGCTCGACCCGGTCCGGTCGCAGGGCCGCCACCGCTACCGCCACCGACCCGCCGAGGCTGTTGCCCACCAGCGACGCGCGCGCGAGACCGAGCCGGTCCATCACGGCGAGGACGACCCCCGGATACGACGCGCCCTCGAGCGGCCGGGGAATGCCGGACCCGCCGAATCCGGGAAGGTCGATGACCACGACGTCGTGCTCGGCGGCCAGTGCGGGCAACACGTCCTTCCAGGTGTAGAGGGACGACGCGAAGCCATGGAGGAGGATTACGGGCGGGCCGCTCCCCGCGCGGACGTAGCGCACGCGCAGGCCGCCGAGATCGACAAAGGCCGGCGTCAGGCCCGCGCGCGTCATCCATCCGCCGACGGGCCCGGGGGCGGGCTCGCGCACGAGAAGCGCGGCCAGCGCGGCGCCGACCACCACCGCGCCGCAGCCCGCGCGGCGCCGGCTCATGTGACGAGAAGGCGGCGGAGCTCCGGCAGCGCCTCTTCCAACGCCTCGTCGCCGGCGGCGGCGAACTGCGGGATGCGCGTGGGCCGCATCCATCCCGACTCGCCGATGGCGGGCGCGATCACGAGGTCGGCCCCGGAGAGCTCGCTGCGGGTGCGGCCGCGCAGGATGGTGAGCCCGGCGCGAAGCGCGATGGCCGCGAACGAATTCGCGGCCGGCCAGCGTCCGCCCGCGTTGCAATCGACGGCGAGGACGACTCCACCATCACCGGCCATGTCGCGGGCGACACTGACTGGGACGACCTCGGATACGCCGCCGTCCACGAACCGCCGGCCCTCGAGGACGGTGGGCGGAAACACGCCGGGGAAGCTGGACGAGGCGCGGACCGCGTCGCGCAGGTCGCCGGACTGGAAGACGACCGCCTCCCCGGTGTCGACGTCGGTGGCGAGGACGCGCACCGGCACGCGCAGCCCTTCGAACGTGGCCACGGGGAGGAACTCGTCGATCATCGCCCCCAGACGGCTGCCGGACAGCAGCCCGCCGCCCCAGCCGCGGACCCACATCCACGGATGGAGGGCCGCCGCCTGCGCAACCAGCTGCTCGAGGTTCGCCCCGCCGGCCCACGCCGCGGCAACCAGCGCGCCGCCGCTCACCCCCGCGATGCCGGCCACCGGAATCCCCGCCCGGTCCAGCGCGCGCAGCACGCCCGCGTGCGCGGCGGCGTGCGCTCCCCCGCCGGAGAGCGCGAGGTGGAGGGGCTTCGCCGTCACCTAGGCGCCACGGGGCGCGACGCCGGCGGCGGCGTGGATCTCCTGCAAGCTGATGATGTCGAGGGCACGCTCGCGCAGCGCCTGTATCGCCCGCACCGTCGCCGCGGCGGCGGTCAGCGTCGTCACCACCAGCACGCCGTGGAGCGTCGCGCTCTTGCGGATCGCGCCGTCGTCGTAGAAGGACTCGCGGCCGAGCGGCGTGTTGAACACGATGTCGATGCGGTGGCTCTTGATGTGGTCCACGCAGTTGGGCCGGCCCTCGTTCACCTTGTAGACCATCTCCGTCGGCACGCCCTGGGCGGAGAGGAAGTCGGCGGTGCCCTTGGTGGCGAGGATGGTCCAGCCCATCTGGTGGAGCTGCCTGGCGAGGGGGAAGACCTCGGCCTTGTCGAAGTCATTGACGCTCACGAAGACCGTCCCCGTGGTCGGGATGTCGAAGCCGGCCGCGGACTGCGCCTTGGCGAACGCGATCCCGAAGTCCTCGGAAACTCCCATGACCTCGCCGGTCGACTTCATCTCCGGCCCGAGCAGGATGTCGGCGCCGGGGAACTTCAGGAACGGGAACACCGACTCCTTGATGAAGATGCGGCTCACCGTCAGGTCCTCGGTCAGGCCCTGGTCCTGGAGGCTCTTGCCGGCCATGATCCGCGCCGCGACCTTGGCCAGCGCGACCCCCGTGGCCTTGATCACGATCGGCGTGGTGCGCGACGCGCGGGGTTTCACCACCACCACTAAAACGACGCCGACCTTGATCGCGTACTGCACGTTCAACAGCCCCTCCCCCTGCAGGGCGAGGCCGAGCCGGCGCGTGTAGTCCTTGATGGTGGCGAGGTGGTCGGGCTCGATCTTGTACGTCGGCAGCACCATCGCGGAGTCGCC
>JANMPI010000124.1:0-5977 GCA_031369785.1 Acidobacteriota bacterium | reverse complement strand
GTGGGTGCGGCAGAACGTCCTCGATGAAAATCCGCGTGCGCCGCTGCGCGTGTACGCCATCTGGTTCGACGCCTTCGAAGGCGACGAGCGCTCGCGCGTCGACACGAGCCTGCTCGCCGATTCGCGCGCGACGCAGTTCTGGGACGACGAGAAGAATGCCGGGCGGTGGTACGCGCGGACGTTCACGCGGCCCAACGACCCGGACTGGATCGAGTGGGACGCCTTCTTCGTCTATCCGCCCGGCGCAACGTGGGAGGAGGCCGGCGCGCACCCCGCGCGCTGGGGCCGGACGATCGTCGGCAAGCACCACGAGCTGCACGACGCCGTCGCGGGATTGATCGGCAAATGAAAAAGGGGTGAGCCCGAAGGCCCACCCCCGTGAAGCGCGGCCGGAGTCCTAGAAGTAGAACTTCACCGCGAGCTCGATGACGCGCGGCGAGCTGATGGTGTTCGTGATCACGCCGAAGTTGCTCGGATTGGAGATGTCGCGCGGCGGCGGTCCGAAGCTCGGATGGTTGAGGGCGTTGAAGGTCTCCACCCGGAACTCGAGATGGCGCTCGCTCCCGACCTCGAAGCGCTTGGAGAGCACGAGGTCGACGTTCGAGTAGCCCGGTGCGCGAGCGAAGCCGACCGGGCAGTTGCCGAACGTGCCGAGAGCGGCGGCCTGGAAGGCGTTGATGTCCAGCCAATGCGCGATCGACTGGTCGCCGGGCTTCGGGTCGCCGACGCAGTTCGGCCTTTCCGCGCCGCGCTCGCCCTGGAGCGAACGTTGGCGGCCGTCGATGACGGTGATGGGGAGGCCGGTGCGGGCCTGGAAGATGCCGCCCAGCTTCCATCCGCCGAGGATCGCGTTGCGCGCGCCGGACCAGTCGGAGCCCCAGTGGCGTCCCTTGCCCCACGGCAGGTCGGCGGTCGCGGAGAGCACGAAGTTGTGCCGGACGTCGTGGAACATCGGGCCCCACTCCGCCTCGGGGTCATAGGTGTTCTGCCAGTACGCGCCTTCGGTGGCCGACGTCACGCCCTGGGGACCGGTGCCGCCGAAGACACCGTAGAAGCCGCGGTTGTTCGTCGTGCCCTTGGCGAGCGTGTAGGAGGCCAGGAACTCGACGCCCTTCCACGCGCGCTGCCGGATGCTGGCCTGCACGGAGTTGTACTTGCTGCCCGACCGCGAGGTGGTGGTGGCGATGGTGGTGACGCGCGGCAGCACCTGAAAGAGCGGGCGGCGGGTGTTCTTGGGCGCCCAGGTCGCCGGGTCGCCGACCCCGGGAAGGGCCTGGTTGCCCTCGGTCGGCGTCACGAGGTGCGTCGCGTGATGGCCGACGTACCCGACCTGGGCCGACATGCCCTCGCTCAGGCGGTACTCGACGAACGCGTTCCACTGCTGCGTGAACTGCGGGCGGAGGTTCGGGTCATAGGCGCGCACGTTGCCCGAGGGCGTCGTCCCCGGAACGAGCTCGGCGAAGCCGGTGCCGATCCTCCCCGCGCCCGTGGTGCGGTCGTAGGCAACCGCCGACTCGAAGAAGAACGGCGGGTTGAGCGGCAGGCGCAGGTTGGCTCCGGTGCCTTCCATGAACTGCGAGATGCCGTAGCCGCCGCGGAGGACGAGGCGATCGCTCGCGCTGTAGGCGAAGCCGACGCGCGGCTCGAAGCCCTTGTAGTAGGGCTTGTAGAGCGCGCGGTCCTCGATGCCGCCGTCGCGGGCGAAGATCTGCTCGCCGGTCACGATGTCGAAGTTGCTCTGGCGGTTGTCCTTCTCCACCAGCGGCGACGTGTAGGCCCAGCGCAGGCCGGCGTTCAGCGTGAGGCGTGACGTCAGCTTCACGTCGTCCTGGACGAAGAGCGCGACGCGGTTCTGGAGATGGGTCCAGGGTTTGGTGGGATCGCCGCCCCCACGGCCCTTGCCCGAGACCTGGTCGAGCAGGAAGTCCGAGAACGCGAAGCCGGTGAAGGCGCCGTTGAAGTTCACGAAGCCGAGGAGGCCGTTGTTCCCGGCGTAGAAGCGCTGCTGGTCGTAGTGCAGCGCCTGCCCGCCGAACTTCAGGGCATGACGGCCGCGGAGCCAGGTCAGCTTCTCGTTGATCTGGTACGTCTTCGCCAGCGTGTCGGAGTCGGCGGCGATCGCGCCGGGCAGGGTCAGGCCGCTCGCAAAGTTGATCTGGCTGAGCCCGTCGATGGGCTGGCCGCCGGCGATGCCATACGTCCCGTTGGCCGCGCCGACGCCCGCCCAGTCGTACGTCTCGGCGACGACCTTGGTGTTGCTGTATCCGGCCAGGACCTCGTTGATGACCGACGTCCCCATCACGCGGGTCCAGTTGACGCCCAGGTTGTAGAACGGCTGGTCGTTGCGGGTCGCGAAGACGAGCGGGAAAGCGTTCTCGTCGCGCTGGTCCTGGTAGGTCGCGAACGAGAAACGGGTGAAGAGCTTGTCTTTCGCAGACGCGTTCCAGTCGAGGCGCAGGTCGCCCTGATGCGCGCGGATGCGGAAGAGCGACTTGCCCACGTAGTTGCCGGTGATGCCGCCGGGCACGGTGCGATTGGGGAGCGGGTAGTTCGCGGTGTCGTTCAGGAGGCGCAGTGCGTTCGGGCCGATGCGGTCGATCGGGATCTGGTTGCCGGGAAAGGGAAGCCGGGTCACGGGATCGAGGATCTGGACGCTCACGCTCGAAAGGTCGCCGCGGCGCCACGCTTCCGGGGCGACCGAGGCCGTCGCGGCCCCCGGCGCATCCTGACGCGAGCCCTGGTAATCGGCGAAGAAGAACAGCTTGTCCTTGATCACCGGGCCGCCGAGCGTGCCGCCGTAGATGTGCTGCTTGCGCTCCTGGCGCGGCGCGCCGGAGCGATTGTTCTCCCAGGTGTTGGCGTCGAAATCGCTGTTCCGGTAGAACTCGAAGACGTTCCCGGCCAGCTTGTTGGCGCCCGACTTGATGACGTTGCTGATGAGCGCGCCGCCCACGTTGCCCACGTCCGCCGCGTAGTTGTTCGTCTCCACGCTGATCTCGGCGATGGCGTCGGGGCTGGGCTGGTAGGCGACGCGGTTGTCGATCGTCTCGTTCACGTCGAGGCCGTCGACGGTGAAGTTGTTGGTCTGCTCGCGGTTGCCGTTCACGAACGGGCGGTTCATGTTCACGCTGCCGATGTTCGTGAAGCCGCGCGGGTTGTAGGTGACCGTGCCCGGCAGCAGCAGCGCGAGCTGGCCGACGTTCCGGCCGTTCAGCGGCAGCGACTGCACGGTGTTGCCGGAGATGACCTCGCCGACGGTCGCCGACTCCGTCTGCAGCACGGGCGCGGGCGCGAGGACCTCGACGACGTCCTCGAGCGCACCGACCTCCATCCTGAAATCGATGCGGGCGATCTGCTTGGCCTCGAGGGTGAGGGGGCGGGTGGCGACGGTCTTGAAGCCGCTGAGCGAAGACTTCACGACGTAGGCGCCGACGGGCAGCGCGGTGATCGCGTAGTTGCCCGCGTCGTTGGAGACGCCGGTGTATTCGACGTTCGTGGCCTGGTTCACGGCCGAGATCGTGGCCCCGGGTGTCTCGGCGCCGCTCTGGTCCTTCACCAGGCCGGTGATGGATGCGGCGCCGGTCTGCGCGAGCGCGGCCGAGCCGGATCCGAGCACGACGGCGAGCGCGAGCGAGAGGCTCGCAGCACGCGTGCGGAAGATGCCCATACAGTTGCCCTCCAGGAAGTGGCGCGATCCTATACCCGCGCCGGGCAATAATCACGCGCACCATCCAAGGCCATGGACAAGGAACGGCTCGTCTCGCTCGACGCCTTCCGCGGCGCCACCGTCGCCGCGATGATCCTCGTCAACAACCCCGGTGACTGGGCACACGTTTACTGGCCCCTCGACCACGCCCACTGGAACGGGTGGACGCCCACCGACCTCATCTTTCCGTTCTTTCTCTTCATGGTCGGCATGGCGCTCCCGTTCTCGCGGCGCACGCGCGGGGGCGAGGCGCTGCGGCGCACGCTGGTGATCGCCGGCCTCGGGCTGTTCGTGGCCGCTTATCCCTGGTTCGACCTCACGACGGTCCGCATCCCCGGCGTCCTGATGCGGATCGCGCTTTGCTATCTCGCGGCGTGGGCGGTCCGGCGAATGACGGGGCCGGTGGGGCAGGCATTGATCGCGGCGTTCCTGCTCGTCCTCTACTGGTACCTGATGACGCGGGTGACGGTGCCCGGCGGGATGCCTTCGAACCTCGAGCCGGAGACCAACCTCGGCGCATGGCTCGATCGGCGGCTGCTCGCCGGGCATCTCTGGAAGGCGAGCAAGACGTGGGACCCGGAAGGGCTGCTCTCCACGCTCCCCGCCATCGCCACGACGCTCCTCGGCCTGCTGGCCGGCGAATGGCTGCGGACGGACCGTGACGGCGACGGCAAGACGTGGGGCCTGCTCGGGGCAGGGCTCGTCTTCGTGATCCTCGGCCTCGCGTGGGGGCTGTCGTTCCCGATCAACAAGAGCCTGTGGACTTCGTCCTACGTGCTGTTCACCGGCGGCTTCGCGGCGTACCTCTTCGGACTCCTCTACTGGGTCGCCGACGTCCGTGGTCATCGCGCGTGGCTCGCGCCGGCGGTGGTCTACGGCAGGAACGCGATTCTGGTGTTCGTGGCTTCCGGTCTGCTCGCGCGGACCCTGGGCGTGATCAAGGTCAAAGATGGCGTCACGCTGCAGGCGTGGCTCCACGGCGTGCTGTTCGCGTCGTGGCTGCCGCCGTTTCCCGCGTCGCTGGCCTGGGCCCTGGCCAACGTCTTCCTCTGGTATCTGGTGCTCCGCGCCCTCGACCGGCGCGGAATCTACCTGAAGGTCTGACCGCGGTCAGGCCCCGAGCTTCGACTGGGGGAGGAACTTCGGCGCGCGGCGGTGACGCGTCGCCTGCTCGAACGCGTAGGCGAGCTTCAGCAGCACCGGCTCGCTCCACGCGCGGCCCATGAACTGCAGTCCCACCGGCAGGTCGAAGACGAACCCCATCGGCACCGTGATGTTCGGATAGCCGGCCACCGCGGGCGCGGTGGAGTTGCCGCCGGTGTAGTGGTCGCCGGTCACGAGATCGGTGAGCCACGACGGTCCGCCGGTCGGCGCGATGAGAGCGTCGAGCTTGTGCTCGTTCATGACCGCGTCGATGCCCTCGGTGCGCGACAGCCTCTGGTTCTTCGCGAGCGCCTCCAGGTACGCCGGAGTCGTGAGCGGGCCCTTCTGCTGCGCGTCCAGGAAGAGCTCCTGGCCGAAGTACGGCATCTCGACGTCGCGGTGCGCTTCGTTGAACGCGATGACGTCGGCCAGGGTCTTCACCCGGACGCCCGGCCCGCGCGTGGCGAGGTACGCCTCGAGGTCTGCCTTCAGCTCGTAGAGCAGGACCTCCAGCTCGCTGTCGTCGTACTCCCGGATGTGGGGGATCTCCGCGGGGTCCACGATGATCGCGCCGCGCCGCTTCATCTCCGCGATCGCGTCCTCCATCAGCCGGTCGACGCGGGCGTCGAAGCCGGCGATCTTGCGCGGGACTCCGATGCGCGCGCCCCGGAGCCCGTCGGCGTCGAGGAACGTCGTGTAGTCGGCGGCCCGCTTGCCGTCCGCGCCGGCCGATGCTCCATCGCGCGGATCGCTGCCCGCGAGCGCGCCGAGCAGGATCGCGGCGTCACGCACGGTGCGCGCCATCGGCCCCGCGGTGTCCTGGCTGTGCGCGATCGGGATGATGCCGGCGCGGCTCACGAGCCCGAGCGTCGGCTTCAGGCCGACGATCCCGTTCCCCGACGAAGGGCACACGATCGAGCCATCGGTCTCGGTGCCGACCGCGACCACGCACAGGCCCGCGGACACCGCGGCCCCCGATCCCGAGCTCGACCCGCACGGATTGCGATCGAGCACGTACGGGTTCTTGCATTGCCCGCCGCGCGCGCTCCACCCGCTGCTCGAATGAGTCGAGCGGATGTTGGCCCACTCGCTGAGGTTGGTCTTGCCGAGGACGACGGCGCCGGCGGC
>JANMPI010000464.1:0-6032 GCA_031369785.1 Acidobacteriota bacterium | reverse complement strand
GAGATGCGCGCGCCCATGGCGCGTGCGGTCATCGGCGGCCTCATCACCTCGACGCTGCTCACGCTCGTGGTCGTGCCCGTGGTCTACACGTACCTCGACGACCTCAAGCCGGAGACGGTGCGGGCGTGGTTCCGGCGGCGGCGGATGCGGAAGGTGGAGACGCCCGCGCCCGGCTGGACCGGCGTTTCGGCCGGGGAGTAGCGGAGGCCTTCCGCGGCGCGCGCCTACAATGGGGGCATGCTGATCACTCTGCTGCTCGCCGCCAGCACCCTGGTGCCTGGAACGTACTCCCCGGAGCCTTCGCGGCAGCTCGTGCGCGCGATCTACGAGGAGCTCGTCAACTCCAACACGAGCTATACCACCGGCCAGACGACCCCGGCCGCGGAGGCGATGGCGAAGCGGCTGCTCGACGCCGGGTTCCCGCCCGGCGACGTCGTGGTGGTGGGCGCCGCGCCGCACAAGGCGAACCTCGTCGCGCGGTATCGCGGGACGGGCGCCGGGCGACCCCTGCTGCTCCTCGCGCACCTGGACGTCGTCGAAGCGAAGCGCGACGATTGGAGCTTCGATCCCTTCACCCTGCTCGAGAAGGACGGGTATTTCTACGGGCGCGGGACCGGGGACGACAAGGCGCAGGCCGCGATCTGGATCGCGAGCTTCATCCGGTTCCGGCAGGAGGGATTCCGGCCTGCACGCGATCTCATTGTCGCGCTCACCGCCGACGAGGAAGGCGGCGGCCCGTACAACGGGGTCGACTGGCTGCTCAAGAATCGCCGTGAGCTCATCGACGCCGAGCTCTGCCTGAATGAGGGCGGCTGGGGCGAGATGCGCGGCGGGAAGCGCCTCTCGAACCTGGTGCAGGTGGGGGAGAAGCACTCCACCAGTTATCGGCTCGAGGTCCGCAATCCCGGCGGCCACAGCTCGATGCCGGTCAAGGAGAACGCCATCTACCGCCTGGCCGCCGCGCTCCAGCGTGTGTCCGCGTACGAATTCCCATTCCGGCTGAACGAAGTCACGCGTAAGTATCTTGGCGCGCTCGCGCGGCTGGAAGCGGAACCGATCGCCTCCCAGCTCCGCGCCGCGGCGGCCGGCGACCCGGCAGCGATGCGCGCGGTGGCGGAAGCGTCGCCGCAGTGGAACGCGGTCATGCGGACGACGTGCGTTCCCACCGGCCTCGACGGAGGCCACGCCGAGAACGCCCTGCCCCAGACCGCGGGCGCGCGGATCAACTGCCGCATCCTGCCCGACCAGTCGGTCGAGGAAGTGCAGGCCTCGCTGCGGGAAGTCGTCGCCGACGAGAAGGTCGAGGTCACGGTCACGCGCGCCAACGGCGCGAGCCCGATGTCGCCCCTGCGGGAGGACGTCTTCGCCGCCACTGCCCGCGTGACCTCGTCCGTGTGGCCGGGGGTCGTCTCCGTTCCGTACATGGTGATGGGGGGAACGGACGGCCGCTACCTGCGCGAGGCCGGGATCCCGACCTACGGCGTGCAGGGGATCTTCTACGAAGCCGGGGACATCCGCTGGCACGGCCGCGACGAGCGCATCGGCGTGCGGGCGTTCTACGAGGGCCAGGAGTTTCTCTATCGGCTGGTCAAGGAGCTGGCGCGGTAGCCTCCGCCCGAATTCGTTCCGGAACGAATTCGGGCGTCGTCCGCCCTGGCGGCGCGGATCGGCCCGAAATAGACCGCCGACTCGTAAGCGTTGTGCGCGCGGCAGCGCAGGGCGATGTTCTCGCGCGACGGCTGTCCGCCGACGATCCACGGCGTCAGGTGGTGGAACTCGAGGAACGAGCGCTCTTCGCACCGAGGGCGCAGGCCCTCGAAGGAGCACTGTCCCTGATCGCGCTGCCACACGGCGCGCTCGACGCCGGCGGGAATGTGACGCGAAGCAGGGCTCGTGGGCGCAGCGGCCCGGGGTCGCTCCGTTGCCGCGAATGCCTTCTTGTCGACGCTCCGCCGGAGAAGGGCGAGCGCCCGGGCAACGATCACCGCCGGGTCCCCGTCTGGGATCTCGCGCCTCATCGCATCCTGGAGGTGCCGAAGGTCGTCGTGAGCAGCGTCGTTCATCGTGATCTGCAGCCGGTAACGGTCCGCCGATAGCGGCGCGACGACGGCGGGCTTCGGCGCCGCGGGGTTTGCGCAGGGGCGCACCGGGTCGGTTACCGGTGAGACGGGCGCAGCAACCGTGGGTGCGCCCGGCGCCGACGCGGAGAGCGCCTCGGACGGTTGGCTTTGCGCCGGGAGCTTGCGAACTGTCGACGGCACGTCCGCCGAGGGGAACCATCCCGCCAGAAGCTTCACCACCTCGCGCTTGGATTTGTGAATCGCGCCGCCCAGGAGCGCAAGGTGGTCCTCGTCACGCAGGTGAGGGGCCAGCAGTCGAACGGCGGTCAGATGAAGGAGGCCTTCGGCCAGCATTGGGAGGATCACCGCGAACCGCCGCGCCGCGTGCACCGTCTGCATCCTGTTGTACGACTCGTGCTCCGAGCAATGCAGGACGTGGCGGCAGTAGCCGAAGAGAGATTTGAATCCGCGTGCGAGATGAAGACGGCGCGACTCCAGCTCGGCGAGGTGCGCGATGAGCGTCGCCGTAGCCTCATGCTCGACGGCAGCGAGGGACTCGACCCGTGCGACGAGATCATCATTCGTGAGCATCCATGGTGGCGTGATCAACATGACGAATGAGATCACGACGAATGGACAGCGAAGGTCAGATTAATAGACAGCAATTGTGAAAAAATTCGTTCCGGAACGAAACCCCGTGCCCAGGCGAGGCGGGCTGATGTTCCGGAGAACCTAGCTCGCGCGGCGGGCGAGCACGACCGCGAGCGCGATGAGCGCGCCGGCCTTCACGAGATCGAGGATCACGTACCCGCCGTGCAGCAGGCCGAAACGCCGCCCGATGTCGGGCGCGAGCGGACGAGGAACGAAATCAATCGATCGGCCCAGCGTCAAGATCGCCGGCCCGAGGCCGAGTCCCTGGATCGCAACCATGACCAGCGCCGCGACGGCCAACCAGCGGACCGCGCCGCCGAACGACCACGACACGACCACGACGACGACGGCCAGCAGGAGCTGCGCCCAGCCGAACCGGGCGAACATCCAGCGGTTGATCTCCGACGCGAGATGACGGAGAAGGGGCAGGCGCGCGGGATCGGGGACGAGGGCCACGCGATCCCCGGCGGCGGACCCGGGCGGCAGCGCGGCAACCATCTCCGCGTTCCGGAACGTCGCCGTCGCCACCGCCCACGACGCGAACAGCACCCCGAGCCACAACCCCGCGAGCACGAGGAGGACGGACCGCGCCATCAGCGGAGCGACACGCAGAACGCCGTCACTCGTTGTCGAACGGATTCGGCGGCCGGCCGGTCGGATCGGCGGCCGCGCGCTTGCGTGCCTCCTCGAACTTCTTCTCGAGGATGTCCTTCGAGTTGCGGTTCTGCGCCACCGAGCGCGCGAACTTCTCGTCGAGCTGCCCGCGGTTGGTATGCACGCGGTCCACGAGATCGTCGAAGCTCTTCGCGGGCGCCTTCTTCTTGTCGACCCACACCACGGCCCCCGTATCGGGATCGACCTTCAGGACCGCATCACAGCACGGACAGGTGACGTCGACCGCCTCGGGCATGCGTCGATTGTAAGGCCGCCCGGCCGTCACGCGATAGAATGAGCCTCTTGGAAAAGTCGCGGCTGAAGCTCCGGGTGAACGGCGAGGATCGCGAGGTCCTGGCTCCCGTCCACCACACCCTGCTCGAGGTCCTCCGCGAGGATCTCGGCCTCATGGGCACCAAGCACGGCTGCGAGCTCGGCGAGTGCGGCACCTGTACCGTCCTCGTCGGCGGCTTGCCGATCCTGTCCTGTCTCGCGCTGCCCATCGAATGCGAGGGCCGCGAGATCACGACCATCGAGGCGCTGGCCCAGGGCGGCGTGCTCCATCCCCTGCAGCACGCCTTTGCCGAGCTCGGCGCCGCGCAGTGCGGTTACTGCATCCCGGGATTCCTCCTGACCGCCGACGCGCTCCTCAAGGCCAACGCGAGCCCGACCCGCCAGCAGATCGCCGAGGCGACCGCCGGCAACCTCTGCCGCTGCACCGGCTACATCAAGATCTTCGAGGCCATCGAGCGCGCCGCCGCCCGCATGCGCGGCGAGACGCTCGGGCCGCCGACTGTCGACGTCGAGGTCGTGCGTGGCTGAAGCCAAGCTCGAAGGCGCGCCGGATTCACTTCGGCGCGCCGAAGGGGGGGGCTTGGGGGGGCGCGGCGCAGCGCCCCCCCGCATAGACGACGGCTTCAGCGTCATTGGCCACAACCTCCCCAAGGTCGACGCCCACGCGAAGGTCTCGGGCCAGACGGTGTTCGCCGACGATCTCGTCCTCCCGCGCATGCTGTTCGCCCGCCTGCTGCGAAGCCCGCACCCGCACGCGCGCATCACGAGGATCGACGCCAGCCGAGCCGCCGCTCATCCCGGAGTGGCGGCCACGCTCGTCGGCTCGGAGCTGCCGATTCCGTTCGGGATCCTCCCGGTGAGCCAGGACGAGCACGCGCTGGCGGTGGACAAGGTGCGCTTCGTCGGCGATCCGGTGGCCGCGGTCGCCGCGGTCGACGAGGAGACGGCGGAAGCCGCGCTGGCCCTCATCGACGTCGAGTACGAGATTCTCCCCGCGCTCATGTCCATCGACGAGGCGCTGGCCAGGCCCGACCAGCGCATCCACGAGTACGGCCCGCACGGCAACGTGCACAAGGAAGTCTCGTTCGACTTCGGCGACGTGGAGGCAGGTTTCGCGGAGGCGGATCACATCCGGGAAGACACCTTCTTCTTCGAGGGGAACACGCACCTCCCGATGGAGCAGCACTCGTCGCTCGCCGCCTACGGGCCGGACGGGAAGCTGACGCTGTGGTCGAGCACGCAGACCCCGCACTACGTCCATCGCGCGGTGGCCAAGGTGCTGGAGATGGCGCCCGCGCACGTGCGCGTGATTGCCTGCCCCAACGGCGGCGGCTTCGGCGGCAAGAGCGATCCCTTCAGCCACGAGCTCGTCGTCTGCAAGCTCTCGATGAAGACCGGGCGGCCGGTGAAGATCACCCTCAATCGGGAGGAGGTCTTTTACTGCCATCGCGGCCGCCACCCGGTACGCATGTGGGTCAAGACCGGGCTCAAGAAGGACGGCTCCATCACCGCGATGCATTTCCGGTCCGCGCTCGACGGCGGTGGCTACGGAAGCTACGGCGTGGCCAGCCTGTACTACACGGGCGCGCTGCAGACCGTCACCTACAAAGTGCCGCGCTATCGCTTCGACGGCGTGCGCGTGTTCACCAACAAGCCGCCGTGCGGGCCCAAGCGCGGGCACGGCACGCCGCAGCCGCGGTTCGCCATCGAGGCGCACATCGACAAGTTCTGCCGCGACCTGAAGCTCGACCCCGCGGACTGGCGCCTCGCGAACACCGTCGCGCCGGGCACCATCACCGCGAACCAGATGCAGGTGAAGACCATCGGCCTGAAGGCATGCCTGGAGCGCGTCATCGAGCGCAGCGGCTACCGCGAGAAGCACGGCGGCCGGATGGGCAAGGACCGCGGCATAGGCATCGCGGGGTCGGCGTACATCAGCGGCGCGGGGCTCCCCATCTACTGGAACGCGATGCCGCATTCGGGCGTGCAGGTGAAGGTCGATCGCGGCGGCGGGGTCGCCGTCTTCTGCGGCTCGACCGACATCGGCCAGGGGTCGGATTCGATCCTCGCCTACGTGGTGGCGGAGGAGCTCGGCATCCGCCCCGAGGACATCCGCGTCGTCACCGCCGACACCGACCTCACCCCCGTCGACCTCGGCTCGTACTCGTCGCGCGTCACGCTGATGACGGGCAACGCGGCGATCCAGGCCGCGCGCAAGGTGCGCCGCCCGATCCTGGACGCCGCTGCGCGCAAGCTCGACGTCCCCGTGGACCGATTGCGGGCGCGCGACCGGCGGATCTTCGACGCCGCGGACCCGGACAAGGGCCTGACCTTCCCGGAGGCGGTGGTCCTCGCCGAGGCCGAGTACGGCAC
>JANMPI010000077.1:0-2134 GCA_031369785.1 Acidobacteriota bacterium | reverse complement strand
AGTATCCCGACAACCGGCGGCAGGTCAATTGACGGGGATGGGCGCTCGGCGGGGGAGGTTGTACGATCGATGGGATGCGCGCTGCCCTCGCCTTCCTGACCCTGGCCGCCTGCGGCGTCGCCTTCGCCGGGTGCCATGCCTTCGAGCGCGAAGGCCGCCAGCAGCGGGCGACCTTCACCACCTCCCTCACGCGGCAGCAGACCCGCGCCTTTGCGGAGGACTGGCTGGGCAGCCGGGCCCTGTACGTCGTCACCGCGTCCGATCCGGGCTTCGTCCGCGCCGAAAAACGCCGCCCGCGGACCACCGGGCCCGGCGACCAGATCGACGTCCTTTCCGTGCGCTTCGCCTCCGTCCCCGAAGGCACCGAGGTGGAGATCGAGGCGATCACGTTCGAGGTCGCGGGATCCGGCGCCCGGAACCGCGCCGACCAGGTGTCGCCGGAGGCGACGAGCTCGCCCGTGTTTTGATGCCGCGCCCCTAGCAGATAGACTCTCGTGGTCCGCAGAGCAGGCCGGGCGGTCGCCGCGGTCCGACGTCATGGGCCGGGGAGGAAAGTCCGGACTCCGAGGGCAGTGTGCTGGTTAACGGCCAGCGGGGGCGACCCCAGGGAAAGTGCCACAGAAACTCAAACCGCCGAACTCCCGGCAACGGGGGTGGCAAGGGTGAAAAGGTGCGGTAAGAGCGCACCGCCGTCCTGGTGACAGGGCGGGCAGGGAAAACCCCACACGGAGCAAGACCAAATAGGGGGGCGTTTGAGGCTGGCCCGGCCGAAGCCCCCGGGTAGGTCGCTACGATCCCACGGGCAACCGTGGGGCTAGAGGAATGATCGTCGCCCGCCGCGAGGCGGGATACAGGATCCGGCTTACAGGCCTACTCTGCGGACACTTTAACTGATGAAGATCCTCGTCACCGGCGGGGCCGGGTTCATCGGCAGCCATCTGGCCCATGCCTTCGTGGAGGCGGGGCACCGTGTGCGCGTCGTGGACAACCTGCAGGCCGGCCGCCGCTCGAACCTGAGCGCGGTGGCGGCGGACGTCGAGTTCGTCGAGGGGGACTGCGCCGATCCCGCCATCGTGAGCGTGCCGCCCGCGGGATGGACGTCGTCTACCACGAGGCGGCGGTGCCGAGCGTCGCGCGGTCGGTCGAGGACCCATCCACCGCCCATCGCAACAGCGCCACCGCTACCCTCACCATGCTCGTGGCTGCGCGCGACGCCGGGGTGCGCCGCTTCGTCTACGCCGGATCGTCCTCGGTGTACGGTGACGCAGCGGCACTGCCCAAGCGCGAGGACATGACCCCGCATCCGCTCTCGCCCTACGCGGTCGGCAAGCTCGCGGGCGAGCAGTACGTGCGCATCTTCTCGTCGCTCTACGCGATGGAGACGGTGACGCTGCGCTATTTCAACGTCTTCGGCCCCCGCCAGGACGCGGGCTCTCCCTACAGCGGCGTGATCAGCCTGTTCATCACCTCGCTCCTCGAGGGCCGCGCGCCCGTCATCCACGGGGACGGCAAGCAGAGCCGTGACTTCACCTACGTCGCGAACGTGGTGGACGGGAACCTGCGCGCCCTCACCGCGAAGGGATTGAAGGGGCAGGCGGTCAACGTGGCCACCGGCCGCCGGATCACGCTGAACGCGCTCCTGAAGACGCTCGGCCGCGAGCTCGGCACGGACGCGCGCGCCGCGCACGAGCCCGCGCGCCCCGGCGACATCCGCCATAGCCTGGCCGACGTGAGGCTGGCCCGGCGCCTGCTCGGCTATCGACCGACGGTGGACTTCGAGACCGGCCTGCGGCTCACCCTCGATTGGTACCGCGAGGCCGCGCGCGTCAGCGCGCCCCCGCGCCCTCGCCCCGCCGCGCGGGCGTAGCCGGCCGGCGCACCTGCGCCTCCCAGCTCTTCTGGAACTCGGGATAGCTGAGGGCGATCGCCACCGGCAGCGCCTCTTCCGAGGGAAGCCGATCACCGAGCCCCGCGAGCAGCCGTCCGACGCCGGCCTCCCCGCGGATGCGGAGGATGTGCGCCACCGCGGAGAGGCTCTCCGCGTAGGCGAGGGGGACGTCGCCCGCGGGAAGCGATTGGAAGGGCGCTTCGAGGGTCAGCAGAGGCAGGAGCCTCCCGCCGGCCGCCGCGGCGG
>JANMPI010000071.1:0-5858 GCA_031369785.1 Acidobacteriota bacterium | reverse complement strand
GTGGTCGACGCCATCCTGCGCCGCGAGATGGGCTACGACGGCGTCGTGATGACCGACGATCTCGAGATGAAGGCGGTGGCCGTCCGGTGGTCGCCCGGCGAGTCGTCGGTGCTCGCGATGCAGGCGGGCTGCGACGTCGTTCCCATCTGCGGCATCAGCCCGCACACGCAGGTCGAGGCGATCGAAGGCGTGATCCGCGCCCTGGAGAGCGAGGAGTTGAGCTGGGACTCGCTCGACGTGGCCTGCACGCGCGTGCGGCGCATGAAGGAGCGCTTCCTGATTCCGTATCGCGACCCGTCACCGCGCGAGGCGCGTCAATCGGCGGGACTCGGCGAATGGGGGGCGCTGGCCCTGGAGATCTCCGAGCGCGGGGGAGAGCCCATGCGCTTCCCGTGGAGCGCGCCGTCGTCATGAGACGGCCGTGAAGTGGACCCGGCCGCGCGCCCTGCGGCCCGGCGACAAGATCGGCGTGTTCGCGCCGTCGAGCGCCGTCGACGTGGAAGGCCTCGACCGCGGCGTGGCCGCTCTCCAATCGATCGGCTTCGAGGTTGCCGTGTCCGCAGCCGCGCGGACCCGTCGGCACTTCAAGGCGGGAACGGTCGAGGACCGGCTCCGCGATCTCCGGTCTTTCTGGGACGACGATTCGGTTGCCGGCGTGATCGCCGCCCGCGGAGGCGGTGGCGGGGCCTGGGTCTTCGCCGGCCTCGACGGAGCGGCCATGGCGGCGCGCCCGAAGGTCTTCGTCGGCTACAGCGACCTCACCTTCCTCCATTCGCTGCTGAACGGCCACGGCCTCGTGACCTTCCACGGGCCGATGGTCGCGAAGCACGATTTCGCGGAAGGCCTCTGGGACGAGGCGAGCTTCCGGTCCGCCACCTTCGGTGACACGCCATACGCGACGCGACCCGGCAGCACGCGTGTCCTGCGGCCGGGGACGGGGGAGGGCCGGCTGCAGGGCGGCTGCATCTCGATCCTCGCCTCGGGCGCCGGGACTCCGCTCGCCATGAGGCCCGATCCGGAGGGCACGATTCTCTTTCTAGAGGATCTGGAGGAACGGCCGTACCGCATCGACCGGCACCTCTTTCAGCTGCGCGCGTCCGGCGCCTTCGAGGGTGTGCGCGGGATCGTCTTCGGCGACATGCAGGACTGCGATCCGCCCGCCGGCGCGGACTACGCGCTCGTCGACGTCATCCTCGAGGCCCTGGCCGGCCTCGACGTGCCAATCGCCATCGGCCTGTCGAGCGGCCACACGCGCAATCCAAACGTGACCTTGCCGTTCGGCGCCCGCGCCCGTCTCACCTGCGGCGACGACGCGCGCCTGGAGATCCTGGAGGCCTCGGTCCTATGAAGATCCACATGTCGGCGATCGCCGGAACGGCGATGGCGTCCCTGGCCGGCCTGCTGCGCGAGCGGGGGCACGCGGTGACGGGATCCGACCAGGACATCTATCCGCCGATGTCCACCCAGCTCGAGGAGCTCGGGATCCCCGTGCGGTCACCGTACGCCGCCGAGAACGTCCCCCCCGATGCGGAAGTGGTCGTGGTGGGGAACGCGCTGTCCCGGGGGAACCCCGAGGTCGAGGCCGTGCTCGATCGCAAGCAGCGGATGTCGAGCCTGCCCGCGATGCTGGCCGAGGAGTTCATCCGCGGGCGCACGTCGCTCGTCGTGGCCGGCACGCACGGCAAGACGACGACCACGAGCCTCCTCGCCCACGTGCTCCACCAGGCGGGCAAGGACCCGTCGTTCCTGATCGGCGGGGTGCCCAAGGACTTCGACCGCAGCTATCGGCTGAGCAAGGGCGAGTTCTTCGTGGTGGAAGGGGACGAGTACGACTCCGCCTTCTTCGACAAGCGCCCGAAGTTCCTCCACTACCTGCCGGACATCGCCATCATCGGGAACGTCGAGTTCGACCACGCGGACATCTATCCCGACCTGGCGGCGGTGCAACGCGCGTTCGTGCAGCTCATGAACATCGTGCCGCGCCGCGGGCTCATCGTCGCCGGCCTGGAGACGCCCGCGCTGCGCGAATTGCTGCCCAAGGCGCATTCGCCGGTGGAGACCTTCGGCCTGAGCGAGGGCGCGGACTGGCGCGCCATCGACGTGCAGGTCAGGGACGGCGGGTGGAGCTTTCGCCTTCTCCTGCGCGGCAAGGACCTCGGCGAGTTCAGCCTCGGCCTCGGCGGGGAGCACAACCTGCGCAACGCGCTCGCCGCCATGGCCGCCGCCAATGCCGTGGGCGTGACGCCGGATGCGGCACGCGCCGCGCTCGCCGGGTTCGCGGGCGTCAAGCGCCGCCTCGAAGTGCGCGGCCGGGCGCGCGGCATCGTCGTCTATGACGACTTCGCGCACCATCCGACGGCGGTGCGCGAGACGCTGCGCGCGCTCCGGGCGGCGGCGCCTCCCGGGCCCGGCCGCCTCATCGCGGTCTTCGAGCCGCGCTCGTACACGTCGCGCACCCGCGTCTTCCAGGAAGACTTCGCGCGCGCGTTCCAGGACGCGGACCAGATCCTCGTCGCCGCCGCCCACATGCCGGGCAAGGTTCCGGAAGGGCAGCGGATCTCCGAGCGCGAGCTCGTGCGCGCCATTGCCGAGCTCGGCCGCGACGCGCGGTACGTGGGGTCGGTGGACGAGATCGTGTCCCAGCTCGGCCGCGAGCTCACCGAAGGAGACCGGGTGGTCATCCTTTCCAACGGCGGCTTCGGCGGGATCCACGAAAAGCTGCTCTCCGCGATCGCCACCGCGAGGCCCTGACACCCGCCGAACCGTCACAACCTTGGAAGCGCCGCGCGCGGTGTGGTATACCGTGCCGTCGGTGACGCGTTCCGTCTTCAAGGGATTGGGCATGATCAAGGAGGACGCATGAAGGTGTGGCGGCTGTTCCTCGCCTTTCTGGTCGCGCTGGCGGTCACGGCCCCCGCATGGGCGCAATCGGGCGGGGGAACGGTCTCGGGGACGCTTGTCGACGAATCCGGCGCGGCGCTTCCCGGCGCCAACGTCCAGCTCACGGGACCGGGAACCAACAAGTTCGCGGTGAGCGGCAACGATGGGCGGTACACCTTCAACGGCGTGCCCGCCGGCACCCACACGGTGACCGCGACCCTCATCGGCTTCGGCACCCAGACCCATGCCGTCGACGTGGCGAGGGCATCGGTCGAGGTCCCTTCCATGACGCTCAAGATCACGCTACCCGGTGAAGAGGTCGTGGTCACCGCGAGCAAGGCGGAGTCGTCCCTGGTCAACGCGCCCGCCACGATGAGCGTGGTGAGCAGCGAGACGATCGAGACCTCGCCGGCGCAGAACTACGGCGACCTGCTGCGGAACGTCCCCGGCCTGAACGTCATCCAGATGTCGGCCCGCGACATCAACCTCACGAGCCGCCAGGGCACGTCGACGCTGTCCAACTCGCAGCTGGCGCTCCTCGACGGCCGGTCGATCTACCTCGACTTCTTCGGGCTGATCCTCTGGGACTTCGTCCCCAGCAACCCGTCGGACATCAAGCAGATCGAGGTCGTGCGCGGCCCCGCGTCGGCGGTATGGGGCGCGAATGCCTTGACCGGCGTCGTGAACATCATCACCAAGACGCCGCGGGAGAACCCGGGCGGCAGCGTCACCCTCGGCGCGGGGCAGTTCGAGCGCGTCGGCGACGAGGGCTCGGGCAACACGTTCACCGCCGCCGGCAGCTACTCGGGTGTGCCCAGCGACCGCTTGTCGTACCGCGTCGCGGCCGGCTATTTCCAGTCCGACGCGTTCTCCCGCCCGACCGGGCGCATCCCCGCGTCGACGCATCCCCTCGACGGCTCGATCCGCACCGGCGGTGGGCTGTATCCGACCTTCCAGAACCAGGGTACGAAGCAGCCGAAGTTCGACCTCCGCGTCGACCAGGAGCTGACCAGCGGCGGGCGGATCTCGTACTCGGGCGGCTACTCGGGCACGGAAGGGATCGTCCACACCGGCATCGGCCCCTTCGATCTGCAGAACGGCTCGTTTCTCGGCTACGGCCGCGTCGGGTTCAACCAGGGCGGGTTCCGCGCCGCCGCGTTCGTCAACTCGCTCGACGGCGAGGCGCCGAACCTCCTGGCCCGCAACGCCGCCGGCGTGCCCATCCAGCTGAACTTCAAGACCAAGACCTTCGACGTCGACGCCGGGTACACCCACATCGTGAAGAGCCGCCACATCCTCTCCTACGGCGCCAACGCGCGGCGCAACAACTTCGACATCACGATCGCGCCGCAAGCGGAGGACCGCACGGAGCTCGGGGCGTACCTCCAGGACGAGATCTTCTGGGACAAGTTCCGGCTCTCGCTCGGCGGGCGCGTGGACAAGTTCGGCAACCTCGAGGATCCCGTCTTCTCGCCGCGGGTGACCGCGATCTTCAAGCCCGCGCCGGCCCACGCGTTTCGCGCCTCGTACAACCGCGCGTTCCGGTCGCCGTCGGTGATCAACAATTTCCTGGACGTGACGTTCGCACAGCCGATCGACCTCTCGGCCTTCGCGGCCGCGGTGCCAGCGCCCTTGCAGCCGTTCTTCCGCGCGCCGTTCCTGCTGCCCGTGCGCGCGGTGGGCAGCGCGATCGACGACCCGGCGTTCGCGGGACGCAATCGGCCGGCGCTGAAGGAAGAGTCGCTGACGGCCTACGAGATCGGCTATACCGGCACGATCGCGGCGCGGACGACGGTGGGCGCGGCGTTCTACATCAACGACACCAACGACAACATCAACTTCATCGCCAGCCCGGGCACCGGCCAGTTCCAGGTCCCGTTCTACACGCCGCAGGCCCCGCCGCCCGGCTTCCCGAACGTCCAGGTCGCGCCGAACGTGCCCCTGTCGGCCTTCGTCATCGGCGCGCTGGCGCAGCGCGGGATCCTGCTGCCGCGCAACCTGACCTACATGAACATCGGCAAGATCCGGAACAAGGGCGTAGAGCTCTCCGTCGACCACACCTTCGACCGCAACTGGACGGCGTTCGCGAACTATTCGTGGCAGGCGGAGCCGGAGCCGCTCGACGCGGTGGGCAGCCCCGAGCGCTACCCGACCTCGGAGATCTCGCTCTCGCCCGCGAACCGCGTGAACGCCGGCCTCGGCTTCAACAACGACCGGTTCCTCGGCAGCGCGACGGTCAACTGGACGGACAGCGCGTTCTGGGTCGACGTCCTCGACGCGAGCACGTTCGGCGCCACCGACGCCTTCACCATGGTGAACGCGACGTTCGGAGTGAAGTGGGGGAGCGGCGGCCGCATCGTCACGTCCATCAAGGGCACGAACCTGCTGAACGAGACCATCCAGCAGCACATCTTCGGGGACATCCTGAAGCGGTCGCTGATGGCCGAGCTGCGGGTGAAGTTCTGACCGATCGCCGGTAGTCGGGAAGGGGGATCGCTCCGGCGATCCCCCTCTTCATTTCGCTGCCCGCCTCGCCCCGCCACCACACTCCGCCTCAGGACGTCCCGCGAGCCAGAGGATGAAACCGCCTCAGGTGGCACAACGTCACGCCTTTGGATCAGCCTCACCATGCCCCGCAGAGTGCTGATCATGGCCGTGATGCTAAACGCGGCGCCGCGCCACCATCAGATGCCGAACACGGCGGAGCGTGGATCGCTTCAAGGTCCCGTACGGACTGTGGGGACCAGATGACCGACGTCACACCCGAAGGCGCTGCTTGACCTGTTCGTGCGGGATGCCCTTGCCCTCGTCAAGCTCGGCCAAGCCAGCGTCGATCTTGGCTAGAAAGACGAGACGCTCGATGGCGTCATCGAAGGTCGCGTCAGGCGGCAGATCCTGCAAGGCCTCCAGGATGCGGTCTCGGCTGGTCGCCATAATGGCCGATTGTAGCGCGGTCTCCCCGCGTGCCCCAGCGTCGG
>JANMPI010000067.1:0-2978 GCA_031369785.1 Acidobacteriota bacterium | reverse complement strand
CGCCAGAGCGGACGGACTCCAACCAGGTATGCGAGACCGGCAATCAGGGATGCGGCCGAGAACACGAGATGCCGTGGGGGCACCGCGAAATGCTGCCCGCGGAGGAACAACACTGCTTGGGGAACCAGGACGAGGCCCCTCAGCGTGTACGTCACGCCGATCGTGGTCAGCACGGTGCGCAGGAGGGGTAACCGGGCCAGCCGCCCTGCGCCCGAGAGCGCGTACGCGGCCCAGACCGCGAACATGATCACCAAAGCCACGGTGATGACAGCGGGCATCGCCAGGCCCCGCTCGGACATCCGCGCCATGCGCTCGCCGGCACCGAAGTACCGGAAAGCAGGCGCGCCGCCGACGAGAATCGCGACGTGCAGAACGGCCACGCACGCACTCAACAGCGCTCCGAGCTCGAGGGCCTTCAAGTCAAGCCCCAGAGCCTGCCTGCGGGACCGAGTGGCCAGAAACCGTCGTCTGCACGTTCACGCACAGCCCGGAGACGGTGCTCCGCGATCTTGCGGACGAGATCCTCCGGCAGGGACCCACTTGATCGTCTCCTCGGCCTCCGGCGCGACGCTCGAGGATCGCGTACTGCTGGCGCAGATGCGGCTGGCCGTCGCGTGGGCCCGCCCGGATATAGTCGGCGATCGTAGTCGGACGCTTGTTTAGGACTTCGCTTTCCGGGACCGTTTCGCTTTGCCAGTGTTGAGGGCGATCGCTTGGCGAAAGAGCGCCTTGAAGGCAGATCTGTCAACTTCTTCTCCCTCGTGAATGTCGATCGCGCGCCGTGTATTTCCGTCGAGGCTCGAGTTGAAGAGGCCGGCCGGATCCTTCAGAGACGCGCCCTTGGCGAAGGTAAGCTTCACGACCTTCTTGTAGGACTCGCCCGTGCAGATGATGCCGTCGTGCGACCAAATCGGAGTGCCCATCCACTTCCACTCCTCGATGACGTCCGGGTCTGCTTCCTTGATGAGCTTGCGCATTCGGAAGAGGGTTTTCCCGCGCCAGTCGCCGAGCTCGGCGATTCTCTTCGAGATGAGGTCGGATGCCGACTCGCCCTGGCTCGCGTCCGCCTTTCTCATATCCTCGTGGTTCCCGTTGACCGCCGACGCCGAGGTTCGTCCCGGTCGTTGGTGCGGTCTCCCCTGTCCAAGGACGCGTGACGCCGCAACGAAACGCACGCCCCTCCGCGCTCTCGCCTTGGCGCGGTCCGCGAATCGGGGCGCCAGACACCTCGGATGGTTTCATTCAACGCGGGGTTTGTCGAGGACGGGCGCAGCATCGGCGGCGCCGTCGATGCCCTTGCGTCTTGACTCCGTGCCCTCCTGACATAGGATGCTCGCCGAAGCGGGGGAAGCTGCTCGGGTGAGAGCCTAGAGCCACAGCTCATCGCACGACAAGGGGAGAAAAGAATGCGACGATTGACCTTCGGAACCGTTCTCTGCCTCGCAGTGACCGCAGCCGCCAGCGCGGGAACGCCGGACGCTCAGCTGATGGCGCCCATCCAGAAGTTCGTCGACAGCTTCAACAAGGGCGACGCCGCGGCGGCGGCAGCGACCCACGCGGCAACCGCGGATCTGGCGATCATCGACGAGGTGTCGCCCTATCTCTGGCACGGGCCGCAGGCGTTTCAGGCCTGGAGCGCTGATCTGGAGCGCGACTCCAAGAAGCGCGGCACCACCGATCAGGCGGTGACGATCAGCGCGCCGATTCGGGAGGAGACGAACGGCGATGAGGCGTATGTCGTGGTGCCCGCCGTGTTCGTCTTCAAGGAACGCGGTGTGGCGATGCGCGAAGCGGCGCAGATGACGTTCGTGCTGAAGAAGACCGCGGGCGGGTGGCTGATCCACGGCTGGACGTGGACAGGACCAAAACCCAAGGCCGTCGTGCCCGCCAGGCCCAGGCCTCGGTAGACCGCCGATCGACCGTTCTCGCGCTTCGGAGTCGATGCGGAACGCACCGCGCTCCGGTCCCAGCCAGTACGGCGGCTTGGCCTAGCGGGTCGTCGGGGTTGGCGCGCGGGATGGTTAGGTTGCGCTGCCCATTCGACATGACGATGTGCTTGCTCTCTCGGACCACCTTGAAGCCAGCTTTCTCGAGAGCGCGGACTGCCTGGAGATGGGGGATCCCAGGCAGCTTCGGCACTAAACGGCTACCTCGACCTCCCGAACGTCGGCTCCCTGCGTCTCGGAGCTGACCACCGCGACGTACTCCGCGATGGCGGACCGAATGTTCTCAAGAGCTTCCTTCTCGTTTGCCCCCTGTGACCAGCAGCCCGGAAGACCCGGTACCGAGGCCGCGACCCCCTCGTCCGAGTGCTGCAACACGACCTTGTAGCGCATAAATGACCTCGCTGCCCTAGTCTAGCGCCAAGGTCAGGTGCCGGTCGAAGACCGCGGATCAGCTGCGAGGGCCGCGCCGGCCGTTGGCCATCGCGGACCTCGTCAGCTGCATCCGCTTGTTCGGCGGCCCGCTATCCAAGCTCGTCCGGAAACATTCGTGACCCCCGAAAGACTGTGGCGATCTCGGCGAGACCAGGGCGGAGTCGATAGACCACGCGGTACGGCCCGACAATGAGCTCTCGAATGGCGCTGTCGGCTCGCTCCGGCACGGTGCGGCCAGACTCCGGGAACTCTTGGAGTCGCTCAACCGCTGCCACGAGCCGCCCGACCACCAAGTCGGCATACCGAACCGATTCTTCCGAAATGTAGGCGTGGATCGCTTCGAGGTCCCGTACGGACTGCGGGGACCAGATGACCGACGTCACACCCGAAGGCGCTGCTTGACCTGTTCGTGCGGGATGCCCTTGCCCTCGTCAAGCTCAGCCAAGCCAGCGTCGATCCTGGCTAGAAAGACGAGACGCTCGATGGCGTCATCGAAGGTCGCGTCAGGCGGCAGATCCTGCAAGGCCTCCAGGATGCGGTCTCGGCTGGTCGCCATAATGGCCGATTGTAGCGCGGTCTCCCCGCGTGCCCCAGCGTCGG
>JANMPI010000603.1:0-4783 GCA_031369785.1 Acidobacteriota bacterium | reverse complement strand
TTGCCCGCCTACGAGTGGGAGTTCTCCGACCTGAACCCGCCCGTCCACGCGTGGGCGGTATGGCGCGTCTACAACATGGATCGCATCCGCTCCGGCCGGGGCGACCGCGTCTTCCTCGAGAAGTGCTTCCACAAGCTGCTGATCAACTTCGCATGGTGGGTGAACAAGGTCGACCGCGCGGGCAACAACGTCTTCGAGGGCGGGTTCCTCGGCCTCGACAACATCACCGTCATCGACCGCAGCGAGCCCCTGCCCGCGGGCGCCGTGCTCGAGCAGTCCGACGCCACGGGATGGATGGGGATGTTCTGCCTGAACCTCATGCGCATCGCGCTCGAGCTCGCGCGCGAGAGCACGGCCTACGAGTCGCTGGCCACCAAGTTCTTCCAGCACTACATTTACGTCGGCGCGGCCATGAAGAAGATGGGCGGCCGAAAATACCAGCTGTGGGACGAGGAGGACGGGTTCTTCTACGACGTGCTCAGCTATCCGGACGGGAGCTTCGAGAAGTTCCGCGTCCGGTCCCTCGTGGGGTTGATCCCGCTGTACGCGATCGAGCGCCTCGAGGATCGGTGGATCGAGCCCTTCAAGGAATTCCGCTCGAACCTCTACTGGTTCCTGGAGAACAAGAAGCACATCGTCCAGGACGTCTGCCACGCGGTCGAGCGCGATGGGCGCACGAGCCACGTGTGCGCGATCGTCGACGAAGCGCAGATCAAGGGCCTGCTGCGCCGCATCCTCGACCCCCAGGAGTTCCGGTCACCTTTCGGGCTGCGGAGCCTGTCGCGCTTCCACGCGGACGAGCCGTTCGTGCTCGGCCATCGGTCGGTGCGCTACGAGCCCGCGGAGTCCGACTCGAAGATCAAGGGCGGCAACTCGAACTGGCGCGGGCCGGTGTGGTTCCCCACGTCGTTCCTCATGATCGAGGCCCTGCGGAAGCTCGGCACCGCGTTCGGTCCCGCGCTCAAGGTGCCGGCGGACGGCCCCGACGGCCCGATGGTGAACCTGTTCGAGGTGGCGGAGGACCTGGGCAACCGGATGATCCGGATCTTCACGCGGGACGCCGCGGGGCAGCGCCCCGTCTACGCCGGACGGCGCAAGTTCCAGGACGACCCCCACTGGCGCGATCTCGTCCTGTTCCACGAGTACTTCAACGGCGACACCGGCGAGGGCCTCGGCGCCTCGCACCAGACCGGATGGACGGGCCTCGTGGCCTCGCTCATCGACGAGTGGCGACGCCCCCCGCAGCCGTCGTCCCGCTGACCGGCTATCTCCTGGGGTCGACGGTCAGGCGCACGGTGTTTCCGGCGTCGTTGTACTCGAGGCGGTCGACCAGGCGCTTCATCAGGAAGACGCCGCGGCCGCCGGGCATGAGCACCCGCGCGGGGTCGGTGGGATCCGAGAGGGTGGCGGAGTCGAACCCGCGGCCGGAGTCCGTCACCTCGACCACCGCGCCGCCGCCGGACGGCAATTCGACCGCGACGCGCACGAGGTGGCCCGCCGCGAGCTTGTTGCCGTGGAGGGCGGCGTTGGACAGCGCCTCCGCCGCCGCTACCGCGAGGTTGTCCTGCTGCTCCTGGTCGAGCCCGGCCTCCCGCACGACGTCCAGGATGCGCTCGATCATCGGCGCCACCGCCGTCCGCGTGCTCGTCATCCGCATGCGCACGATCCGCGAGGACGGGCGCCGGGTGGCGGCGCGCGGCACGCGCCGGGGGAGGCGGGGCATCGGTGCGGATTGTAGTCCGGAGACGACTACGTGCGGCGTGAGGCCTGCGGCTCTTCTTCGGGTTGCAACTCGGTGACGCTCGCCACGTAGCGGAGGAGGCGCAAGGCGGTGTCGTTTTCCGTCGTGGCCAGGCACTCCGCGAGGCGCCCGCGGCTGATGAGCGCCTTCCGGTACGCGCGCATGGCCAGGAACACGTAGCGCTCGGACAGCATTTCCCACCGCGGCTGGTCGGGGAGCTCCTGCGGCGTGTCGACCTCACCCGCTCGCGCGCCCGATCCCGCGTCGAGCACGGCCTCGTCGATGCGGCGCAGGGTGGCGGGGGTGGCGAGCTTCAGCGCCTCGAGCCGCTGGCGCAGGGCCTTCAGCGTGACCCCGAACGTGCGCGCGAGGAAGAGCACGGCGATGTCGCCGACCTCGTTGGCCTCGCTGTGGACGGCGCCGAAGCGCTCGCGCAGGCCCCGGGCGGGCATCAGCAGCGCGGACGCGAAGGCGCTCGCGAACGCCTCCGTCGGGCTCTTCTTGCGATCCTCCTGCAGGTCGACCATCGCCTCCTCGCGGTTCGCGAGCAGATGGCCGAGGGCGCGCGCGAGGGTGAAGCGCATGCGCGGGATCGAGCGCTCGGCCAGCAATACCGAACCCCCGATTGCGGGGTGGTGGAAGGCGGCGGCGTTCAGGCGGCCCTGCTGGGGCAGCACGTAGACGCGCGACGCGAAGCTGTCCTCGAGGCGCACGCGGAGATCGCGAATGGGCGCGTCGGGCCCGAGGTCGAGGTGCGCGCGCACCGTCGCCGCCAGCTGCTCCGCCTCCGGCACGGAAAAAAGGCGGGGCGTCGGCAGCTCCGGCATCGCGGTCCGGGGAAGTCCGTTGTTCTCCTCGAGCTCGAGGTAGTTGCGGCAGAGCGACTCGAAGTTCATCAGCAGGAGCTTTTCCGGCGACGCTTCGGGTGCTCCCCGCGGGCGGCCGGGACGGCGCGGCGGACCGCTCACCACGCTGTCGAGCTTTTCCCCCATCAATCGGAAATGCGGGCGGAAGTCCGCCTTGCCCCAGACGCCGAGGCCGAGGAAGTAGTCGAGCGGGCGGCTCAGCACTTCCGAGTAGCGGTACAGCTCCGCGACGGACACCGGGCGGCGGCCCTGCTCGATGGCCACCTGGGTGGTGCGTGCAAGACCGAGCTTTTCCGCGACCACCGCCTGCGTCAGGCCGAGAAATTCCCGGGCCTTTGCGATTCGCTGCCCGACGGCTTCGTTGGATTCCATGATTGGCAGCCTGACTTATATTGGTCACGGTATGCCGGTACGAGTCATTTTGTCAAGCTCAACCCGTAACGAACCGCCTTCGCGCGATGCCGGGGCCTCTGGCCTGCTTCCTGCATTCTGACTTGCGGGCGCCGGTCAGATTCAGGAGGTCAGCATGAAGGCAGGCTATCCGGAAGCGGCGTGGCGTCTCTTCCAACCGACGCTCGCGGGTCGTCCCGGCCGCAACGGCGTTCTCACCTGGGCGGACATGGAACTGGCCGGAACTCCATTCGGCAGGCCGGTTCCGCTGCCCGTCATCCGCATTCGCGGCGACCACGACACGCGCTCGCAGCAGCATCGCCAGGGAAAGGTCTGACCAGATGATCAACCCGACCACCCCCGGATCGCAGAAGCCCAGCACCGGTGGAGGTGTCCTCTTCGGGGACCGGCGGGGACACCATCCTGAAATCGCTTTGAATCGCGGCGGGGACTAGGACACACTCGTCCTTCATGACCTCCATCGTCATCGTTTTGCTGGGACTTCTCGCCGTCGCGTCCCTGACGCAAGCGGCTTTCCTCGTCGTCATAGCGCTCGAAGGCCGGCGTCTCGCGTACCGCGTGGATGCTTTCCAGGCGCGGATCGGCGGCGAGCTGCGGCCCATCTTCGGGGAGATGACGCGCGCGACGGAGAACCTCGCCGCCGCCAGCGCCGCCACCGTGGGGCAGGCGCGCCGCGTCGACGTGATGATGACGGACGTGACCGAGCGACTGTCGGACACGGAAGCGATCTTCCGCAACGTGATCGTCCCCACGGCAATGCGCATCGTGTCCGTCACCGCGGCGGTGCGGGCGGTTCGCAAGGGGCTCGGGCTCTATCGCCGCTTCCGCGGCTGAGCGTGGCTTCTACCAGCCTCTCGAGCTCGGCTCCCACGCCATCGTGCGCGTGAACTCGCCCCGGTCGCGCGAGAAGACGCGGCGCACGGGCCGCACGTAGCCGCCACCGACGAAACCCATCTCGTCGAGATCCGCACCCGCCCCGCCGCAGTCGGCACACTTGAAGCCCCCGAGCGGGCAACCCCCGTGCCAGCTGGCGCGGCGGGCGTAGGGTAGACCTCGCTCGCTTCTGCAATTTGTTCAAGCAGTTTTTGGGCGTCGCCGCGAAAGCGCCGATTTGGCGGTCCTGGCAGCCCTCGGGGCGCGCCCGGGGTCGGCATACGAATTGCTATGACACTCGCCCAACGCACGCCGCGGCACTAACGCCCCGGGGAGGCTTGAAATGACCAAGACGAAGACCAGCAGCGCCGACCGCAAGCGTTACGAGGTCCTGACGCGCATGCTCATCGACCGCCAGACCGAGATCAGGACCAAGCTGCGCTCGCTGCGCGAGGTTCTCCCCGCCGAAGTGTCGCAGGTGCGGGACGCCGAGGAGCAGAGCATGGAAGAGTTCGTGCTGGGCATGGACTTCGCCCTTATGGAAATGGAGTCCGAGACGCTCCGGCAGATCGACGAGGCCATCCTGCGGCTCGATCACGGCACCTACGGCATCTGCAGCGAGTGCGACGAGGCGATCTCCGAGGCGCGCCTGAAGGCGCTCCCGTTCGCCACCGTCTGCCGCGACTGCCAGGCCCAGCGCGAGGACGACGAAGCGGTCCGCAACGCGCGCCCGTCGCGCTTCTTCGAGGACGGCCCCGCCCCCGCCGCGCGCGAGCGCCGGAGCGACAAGCCGGCCAAGTCATCGTTCGCGCCCCCCGTTCGCTTCCGGATCGCCTGTAATCTTAGTGGGGAAACGACCGGCCCGCGAGAACCGCGGGCCGGCTCTGACGAG
>JANMPI010000591.1:0-2923 GCA_031369785.1 Acidobacteriota bacterium | reverse complement strand
AGCGGCTGGTTGGGCAGGTCGCGAAGCGCCAGGCGGTCACCAACCCGGAGAACACCGTCTTCTCCATCAAGCGCTTCATGGGCCGGAAGTTCTCGGAGATCAGCGAAGAGAGCAAGATGGTCCCCTACAAGGTCAGCGAGGCCGGCGGGGGGAACCAGGACGTCCGCGTCGAGGTGCGGGGCAAGAAGTACTCGCCGCCCGAGATCTCCGCGATGATCCTGCAGAAGCTGAAGCAATCGGCGGAGGATTATCTCGGGGAGAAGGTGACCAAGGCGGTCATCACCGTCCCCGCCTACTTCAACGACTCCCAGCGCCAGGCGACGAAGGACGCGGGCAAGATCGCGGGGCTCGAGGTCCTGCGCATCGTGAACGAGCCGACGGCGGCCGCCCTCGCCTACGGCCTCGACAAGAAGAAGGACGAGACGATCGCGGTCTACGACTTCGGGGGCGGCACCTTCGACATCTCCGTTCTGGAGGTGGGCGAAGGCGTCGTCGAGGTGAAGGCCACCAACGGCGACACCCACCTCGGGGGGGACAACCTCGACCAGCGGGTCATCGACTGGATCGTGGCCGAGTTCAAGAAGGATCAGGGCATCGACCTCGCGAAGGACAAGATGGCCCTGCAGCGCCTCCGCGAAGCGGCGGAGAAGGCGAAGCAGGAGCTTTCGACCACGATGGAGACGGAGATCAACCTCCCCTTCGTGACCGCCGACGCGTCCGGGCCGAAGCACCTTGCACTGAAGCTCACCCGGTCGAAGCTCGAGCAGCTCGTGGACGACCTCCTGCAGAAGTCGATGGGGCCGGTGAAGCAGTGCCTGAAGGACGCCGGCGTCGAAGCCAAGGACATCGACGAGGTCGTGCTGGTGGGCGGCATGACCCGCATGCCGAAGATCCAGCAGCTGGTAAAGGACTTCTTCGGCAAGGAGCCGCACAAGGGCGTGAACCCCGACGAAGTCGTCGCCATCGGCGCGGCCATCCAGGCCGGCATCCTCTCCGGCGACGTGAAGGCCGTGCTGCTCCTCGACGTCACTCCCCTGTCACTCGGAGTCGAGACGCTGGGCGGCGTGATGACGAAGCTCATCGAGCGCAACACCACGATCCCGACCAAGAAGACGGAGGTCTTCTCGACCGCGGCGGACAGCCAGCCCTCGGTCGAGATCCACGTCCTCCAGGGCGAGCGCGAGATGGCGAAGGACAACCGGACGCTGGGCCGCTTCCATCTCACCGGACTGCCCCCGGCTCCGCGGGGCGTGCCGCAGATCGAGGTCACGTTCGACATCGATGCCAACGGCATCCTGAACGTCTCCGCCAAGGACGTCGCCACCGGCAAGACGCAGAACATCACGATCACGTCGTCGTCCGGGCTCGGGAAGGACGAAGTCGAGAAGATGGTCCGGGAGGCGTCCGCTCACGCGGACGAGGACAAGAAGCGCCGCGAGCTCGTCGACCTGCGCAACCAGTCCGACTCCATCGCCTACGGCCTGGAGAAGACGCTGAAGGACAACCGCGAGAAGGTCTCCGATGCGGAGGCCCGTGAGGTCGAAGAGGCGATCGCGGCGGTGCGCAAGGCATCGGAAGCGGAGGACGCGGCGGTGCTGAAGCAGGAGCTGGAGCGGGTGACGTCGCTCAGCCACAAGCTGGCGGAGTCCCTGTACAAGTCGGCCGCGGCGTCGGGCGGTGCGGCGGCCGCGGGCGGAGCGCCCGCGAGCGACGCGCCGAAGTCCGACGACGTGGTGGACGCGGAATACACGGTCAAGGACTAAGGAGACATGATGGCAAAACCCCCGGCAAAGGGCTCCGCGAACAAACCATCCCGCCCGAAAGCGGTCAACGTGAGACCTCTCCGCGACCGCGTGCTCGTGAAGCGCGTGGATGAGGGAGAGCAGAAGGTCGGCGGCATCATCGTCCCCGACTCCGCCAAGGAGAAGCCCCAGCGCGCGGAGGTCGTGGCCGCGGGCTCGGGCCGCACGCTCGAGAACGGCACGCGCGTCCCGCTCACTGTCAAGGCCGGGGACATCGTGCTGGTCGGAAAGTGGTCCGGCACCGAGGTCAAGATCGACGGCACGGAGTACCTGATCATCAAAGAGGATGAGATCCTCGGAATAGAGGGCTAAACAGAAATGGCAAAGGACATCGTCTACCGCGAGGAGGCCCGCAGCGCGATCCTCCGCGGCGTGAACGCCCTGGCCGACGCGGTCAAGGTGACGCTCGGCCCCAAGGGGCGCAACGTCATTCTCGACAAGAAGTTCGGGTCCCCGCTGATCACCAAGGACGGCGTCACCGTCGCCAAGGAGATCGACCTCAAGGACCCGATGGAGAACCTCGGCGCGCGCATGGTGCGCGAGGTCGCGAGCAAGACGTCCGACGTCGCCGGCGACGGGACCACGACCGCGACCGTGCTCGCCCAGGCCATCTTCCGGGAAGGCATCCGCAGCGTGACCGCGGGCGCCAATCCGATGCAGCTGAAGCAGGGCATCGAGTCCGCGGTGGCCATCGTGGTCGAGGAGCTGAAGAAGCTGAGCAAGCCGGTGAAGGGCAACATGATCGCCCAGGTCGGCACCATCTCCGCGAACAACGACGAGACGATCGGCAAGATCATCGCCGAGGCGATGGAGAAGGTCGGCAAGGACGGCGTCATCACGGTCGAGGAATCGCGGACGATGGAAACCGTCCTCGACGTGGTCGAGGGCATGCGGTTCGACCGCGGGTACTCCTCGCCGTATTTCGTCACCGATCCGGAGCGGATGGAAGTCGCGCTCGAGAACCCCTACATCCTGACCTACGAGAAGAAGGTCTCGAGCATGAAGGACCTCCTCCCCATCCTGGAGAAGGTCGCCCAGCAGGGCGCGCCGCTGCTCATCGTGGCCGAGGACGTCGAGGGCGAGGCCCTCGCCACCCTGGTCGTGAACAAGCTGCGCGGCAC
>JANMPI010000573.1:0-2212 GCA_031369785.1 Acidobacteriota bacterium | reverse complement strand
CTCCACCTGACCGCGGTCTGCCTCCTGTCTCCCCGACTGGTGGACGAGAACCACCTCGCGCTCCTGGGAGGCGCGATTCACAAGTCGCGGCGCGAGGTCGAAGAGCTTCTGGCCCGATGGTTTCCTAACGATCCGGGCGCGTCGTGGGTGCGGCGGGTGGTTGCACCGCTGGCCGCGGGTCGCTACCAGGTGACCTTCACCGCGACGGCCGCCACCATCGCCAAGCTGCGCCAGGCACAGGAGGTGCTGAGCCACGCCATCCCCACCGGCGACGTGGCCGAGATCTTCGACCGCGCGATGGACGCCCTCCTCGCGGAGGCCGCGCGTCGCCGTCATGCGGCGACGGATCGACCGCGGATGGCGCGGGACACCGCCCCTGGCTCACGCCATATCCCGGCCGCCGTGGAGCGTGCCGTGTGGGTGCGGGACGAGGGCCAATGCGCCTTCGTCGCCGGCACTGGCCGGAGGTGCGAAGAGCGGAAGTTCCTGGAGTTCCACCACCGCGTGCCGTGGACCGCGGGCGGCCCCGCGACCCCGGCGAACATCTCGTTGCGCTGCCGCGCCCACAACGCCTACGAGGCTTCGGTGTACTTCGGGCCGATCCGTGCGGCGCTCGACGAGCGAACTGGTTCCGGAACGAGTTGAGACATCGGAGGCAGCGATGGCTTCGAGACGAAGGGCGACGCGCAGCAGGCGCGCGCCGGGCGCACGAAGGTGCGCCACGAGGTCTTCGCCAAGCTCAGCCAGCGCTTCGCGCTGACCCTGGCGGGCTCGGCCGTGAAGTTCGACATCCGCGCCGATCGCCGGCGGCTCGGCACGCTGAGCATCGGCAAGGGGTCGATCGGCTGGAAGGGGCGGAGCGACAAGCGCGTCCTCCCCCTCGGCTGGACTGCAGGCGCAGGGGCTGGTGCAGGACGCGGGTCTCGCCGCCTTCGTGGCTCGCGAAGAGAAGCGCTCGGGGATCTACGCGTACGAGAACCGGCCCAAGACACTGAGCCCGCCGTACGAGAAGGCGCTGCGCCGCGACAAGGCCGCCGCGGCCTTCTTCGACGCCCAGCCGCCCTCCTACCGGAAGCTCGCCGCCTGGTGGGTGATGAGCGCGAAGAAGGAAGAGACGCGACAGAAGCGGCTAGCCAAGCTCATCGCCGATTCCTCAGCCCGGAAGCGTATTTAGAGGAAGGCCGGCGTCGCCGCAGCTGGAGCCGGGCCCCCCGCGGCAGGACGGAGTGCTACGGTCCGCCCGTGGCCACCGACTTCTCCTGGTCCGTCTCGCGGCACGACAGCTTCTCCACCTGCCGCCGGAAGTACTTCTACTCGTACTACGCGGCCAACGAGGACCCGGAGATCCGCCGCCTCAAGAAGCTCTCCGCGCTTCCGATGTGGGCCGGCAACGTCGTCCACTCGACGATCGAGACCTTCCTGAAGGCGAACGACGCCATCCCCAGCCCCGAGGGCCAGGAAGCGATCATCCGCGCCGCGGTCCACGGCGACATGCTCGCGTCCTGGAAGGAAAGCGAGGCGAACTCCATCACCTTCCGCCTCTTCGAGCACGAGTACGAAGTCCCCATCGACGCCGACGACAAGAAGATCCTCGTCGGCATCGTCATGCGCTCGATGCGCAACTTCTTCCGGAGCGACCTGCTCCGCGAGGTGATGGCGGCCGGCCGCGCGAACTGGCTGACCATCGAGGACCTCGTGTCCTTCGACGTCGGCGGCGTGCCCGTCTTCCTGCGCATGGACCTCGCGTTCCGGGACAAGGACGGCCGCGTAGTGATCGTCGACTGGAAGACCGGGCGCGGCGAGGGCCGCTTCAGCGAAGTGCAGCTCGCGGGGTATGCGCTGTACGCGGCGCAGCAGGGCTGGGTGAAGAGCGCAGACGAGCTGCAGACGGAGCTCGCGTACCTCGCGATCCCGCGCTTCGTGCGCCGCTCCGTCGACCAGAAGCGCCTCGACAGCGCGCACGCGTTCATCGCGAAAAGCGCGGCGACGATGAAGGCGCTGCTCCTCGACCCCATCGCCAACCAGGGGCGGCTCGAGGACTTCGCGATGATCGAGCGCCCGAACCTCTGCCGCCGCTGCAACTTCAGGCGGCTCTGCTACCCGCCGCGTGAGGATCGGGTTCTCGTGCCGCCACTGGAATCATCGGCGCCGCGGATGGAAAACGCGGCGCGGCCGGCGGCGATGGAGCCGCCCGCCGTCGCCCTGCCCCCCA
>JANMPI010000534.1:0-26860 GCA_031369785.1 Acidobacteriota bacterium | reverse complement strand
CGGGCAGCTTGTGCGCGCGGATGCGCTGCACGAGCAGGTCGCCGTTGGACATGCGCTCGCCGCCGCCCACGATCTCGCCGTAGCCCTCGGGGGCCAGGATGTCCGCGGACAGGGTGAGCTCCGCGCGCTCCGGGTCCGGCTCCATGTAGAAGGCCTTGATCGCGGCCGGGAACCGGTGGACGACGACGGGCCGATCGTACGACTCGGCGATCATCGTCTCGTCGGTGCCGCCGAAGTCGCTTCCCCACTGCGTCTGCGAACCCTTGCCCTGGATGAGCTTGATCGCGTCGTCGTAGTGCAGCCACGGGAACGGCGCCTGCACGTTCGCGAGCTTCTGCGTATCGCGCTCGAGCGCCTTCAGCTCCTCGCCGCGCGTCTCCAGCACCTTCGCCACCACGGAGACGATCATGTCCTGCGCGACCTTCATCGCGTCCTGCAGGTGCGCGAAGGCCATCTCCGGCTCGACCATCCAGAACTCGGTGAGATGGCGCCGCGTCTTCGACTTCTCGGCCCGGAAGGTCGGCCCGAAGCAGTACACCTTGCCGTGCGCGGCCGCCGTGGCCTCGTTGTAGAGCTGGCCGCTCTGGGTCAGGTACGCGGTTCCCTCGTCGAAATACGGCACGGCGAACAGCGTGGTCGTGCCCTCGCAGGCGGCGGGAGTGAAAATCGGCGTGTCGACGAGCGTGAAGCCGGAGTCGTCGAGGAAGTCCCGCACCGCCTTCACCACCGTGTGGCGGATGCGCAGCACCGCGTGCTGGCGCTGGGAGCGGATCCAGAGATGGCGGTTCTCCATCAGGAACGCCGTCCCGTGCTCCTTGGGCGTGATCGGATAATCGTGCGCCACCTGCACCGCGGTGAGCGATGTCGCTTCGACCTCGAAGCCGCCGGGGGCCCGCGCGTCCTGCTTCACCGTGCCGCGCAGCTCGAGGGACGACTCCTGCCCCATGGACTCGGCGGCTTGCCACGCTTCCGGGGGGACCGCGGCCTTGGCGAGCACGACCTGCGCGAACCCGCTCCCGTCACGCACGGTCAGGAACTGCAGCTTCCCGCTCGAGCGCTTGTTGTGCAGCCAGCCCTTGACCGTCACCTCCTGGCCGACGTGATGGCGGAAATCGCCGATGCGCACCGTCATCGCCGCCGTTTCCGTCACCGCAGCTCCTCGAGGTGCCGGGCCAGGGCGCGATGCAGCCCGGCGAGCTCCGGGTATCGCGCCAGGTTGCGGCGCGCGCTGACCAGCGTCCGGGGGATGTAGGGCAGGTACACGCGGCTCCCCCGCACCGCCGCCATGTACCCGAACGTCCCCAGCGCCTTCAGGTTCCTCTGGATCGACATGAGGTCGAAGCGGCGGCGGAACGTATCCCGGGACTCGCCGGGAACGGCGCGCTGCCGGAACTCCTCCGCGCGCTCGGCCACGAACTCCTCGTCGAGGTCCACGTACGGGTCGCGCAGCAGGGAGGCGAGGTCGTAGGTGGCAGGGCCCATGCGCGCGTCCTGGAAGTCGATCCAGTAGAGCCGGTCGTGGTGCGACATCAGGTTGCGGCTGTGGAAGTCACGGTGGGTGAGGACGCGCGGCCAGGACGCGATCTCCGCGGAAAGGCGATGGAATCCGTCCGCGATGGACGCGCGATCCTCGACGGAGAGGTCGCACTTCCGGTAGCTCTCCAGGAAGTGCTTCCAGAAGAAGTGGAGCTCCCAGGACAGCTTCTCGAAGTCGAAAGCGATCTGAAAGCACACCGCGCGCTTGGGCGCGCTTTCCGCCGCGCGCTGGAGGATCACGAGCTGGTCGAGGGCCTGCCGGTACAGCTCCTCCTTGCGCTCGGGCCCGGCGGTGTTCAGCGCTTCCTGCAGCGAGAGGTCGCCGAGATCCTCCTGCAGCAGGATGCCGCGGACTCCGTCGGCGTCGACGATCTCCGGCACCGGGAGGCCCCAGGTCGCCATCAGGTTGCGGATGACCACGAAGGGCAGCGTCTCGGGGTCGAACGGCTCCGGGTTCAGCGACAGGATGGAGACGCGCTCGCTGTCCACCACGCGATAGTAGCGGCGCGTGGACGCATCGCCGGACAGCGGCTTCACCGTGACGTCGGAGACGCGCGCCGCGTAGCGCTCGCGCAGATAGGAGTCCACGCGCTCGTCCGGGGACGGGTCGCCGGGGAAGCTGGGGCCGGGCGGCAACGCGGGCGGCGGCGGCGGCCGCTCGGGCCCGCGGCGGCCCCCCCGCTTGCGCGCCGAGCGCGGGCTGCCGCGTCGCTCGTTCATCGCGACACCTTGACCGCGTCCTGACGCCCCTTGCCCGACGCGGTCACGGTCATGCCGGTCATCTTCTCGCCTTCGCGGACCCGCGTCCCGGTGGCGAGGATCGAGTCCGTGACGCGGCCCCCCGGCTCCACGCGCACGCCGTCCCACAGGACGCTGCCCGAGACGCGGGCCCCGTCCCCGATCACCGACCGCGGGCCGATCACCGAGCGCACGACGCGCGCCCCGGGATGCACGTCGGCCGTGGGGTCGATCAGCACGCCGCCCTTGGCGCCGCCGAACCCGGCGGCGAGCAGCGCCCGCTGCGACGACAGGTAGAGCGAAGGGCTGCCGATGTCGAACCAGGGCCCGCGCGTACGGACGCCGAGCACGACCTCGCCTTCGTCCACTAGCTTCGCGTAGAGATCGCGCACGGTGTCGGAGACGCCGCGGGGCAGGCGGTCGAGGAGCAGGGGATCGACGACGTGGATGCCGGTGAACAGGGACGGCGTGCCGCGCCTCGGACGCGCGACGCCCGGCATCGAGGTCACGCGCCCGTTGCTCGCGGTGCGGATCGGCGGGTACCGGCGCGGATCCGGGTTCGGCCGCAGGGCGAGCGTCGCCCGCGCGCCGGCCTTCTCGTGCCGGCGGACCAGCCCGCGGAGGTCGAAGTCGAACACCATGTCGCCGTTCACGAGGATGAAGGGCTCGTCACCGAAGAAGGAACGAACCTTCCGCGGCCCGCCCCCGGTGCCGAGGATCTTCGGCTCATGCGAATACGAGATGCGCAGGCCGGACGCGCTCCCGTCGCCTATCGCGTCCCTCACCGTGCGCGGCCGGTAGTGCGTGTTGACCATCACGTCGGTGACGCCGTTTCGCGCCAGGAGTTCCATGGTCCAGTGCAGGAGCGGACGGTTCATCACCGGGATCGCGGGCTTGGCCACCCGGTTGGTGAGCGGGCGCATGCGCGTCCCGAGCCCGGCCGCCAGCACCATCGCCCTCATGCGAACGTCATGTCGCCCGGCGTGCCGGTGGCCATGAAGAGCGCGGCGTAGGAATCGTCGACGTAATCGGCGGGTGTGCGCCCGAGCGCGGCGGCCGCGGCGTGGATCGTCTCCACCGGGCCCTCGACCTCGAGGAACGTGCCGATCGGCGTCTCGTCGATCACGATCTCCGCGTCGCGCCACCGGAAGGCCTGGCGGTATTTCTGATAGCGGAACGCCTTCCGGTAGCCGAGCGCCTCCAGGACCTGCTGGGCGGCATCGGCGTCCCCCACCGTGAACTCGATCTCCGGCCGGCTCTTGATGCCCGCCCCGGGCTCGCGTGGGCCCTTGTAGGTGACGATCCCGGCGGCCGCGGTCCGCCGCAGCCGTAGCGCACACCCCGACGCGCGGAGCGTCGCCTCCGCGTCGTCGAAGAGCACGTTGTCCTCGAAGTGGCGCGGCCGCTTTGGCGTGGCCCCGATCCCCTCGACCAGGGCGCGCGCCTCGGAGGGACCGGACATGCGCAGCTTGACCTCGCTCTCGATCGGGCTCGACAACCGGGCCGCTATTCGGGAATGCGAACGGTCATCTCGATCCGCTCGTTGGGGTTGTCGCGCGCGTCGCGCGGTGATCCCACGATCTGGTCCGCGACCTCGATGCCGCGCACCACGCGACCGAACGCGGTGTACTGGCGGTCGAGGAATGCCGAGTCCTTCACGACGATGAAGAACTGGCTTCCCGCACTGTCCGGGCTCTGCGAGCGCGCCATGGACACGATCCCGCGCTGGTGCGGCGTGTCGTTGAATTCCGCCTTCAGGCCCGGGCCGCCGGGGCCGCCGGTGCCGTGCGTGGAGCGCGACGCCTTCTTGTCCTTGGTATTCGGGTCGCCGCCCTGGATCATGAATCCGGGGATGACGCGATGGAACGTCGTCCCGTCGTAGAACTTCTTCTTCGCGAGGTCGATGAAGTTCTTGACGTGGCCGGGGGCCTTGTCGGGGAAGAACTCGATCTCCATCTCGCCGAAGCTGGTGTCGATGATGGCGCGCGGGGGCGCGGCTTTCGCCATGAGGCGTCCTCCTTGGTGGCTTTTTCACTCTAGCCGACGACCCTGGAGAAAGCCACCATCCGCTTTGATATGGTGGCCGGATGATTTCCACGCGCTTTCTCGCCGCCTTTCTGGCGGTCGCGGCCGCCGCCGCGGGCGCCCCCGCCGACGAGGTGACACCGCGCAAGCCGCCCCTCACCAAGGAGCAGGAGCGCGAGCGTTTCCATCCCCGCGCCCTCGGAATGGACGCCCCCCCGCGCCTCGCCGGCTACGCGCTCCGGCTGGAGATGGAGCAGGCCTCCCCGCTCGCCGGCCTGCGCTTCCGGAACGTGGGCCCCGAGGTGCAGGGCGGGCGCATCGTCGACATCGAGGGGATTCCGTCGCGACCCGACGCGCTCCTCGTCGCGTTCGCCTCCGGCGGGCTCTGGCGGACGGACAACCGCGGCGGGAGCTGGACGCCGCTTTTCGACCGCGAGTCCTCGATCACCATCGGCGACGTCGCGGTGGCGGACGCCGAGGGGCAGGTCCTCTACGTCGGCACGGGCGAGAACAACTCCAGCCGCACCTCGTACGCGGGCACCGGCGTCTTCAAGACCACGGACGGCGGCCGGACGTGGATCGACCTCGGCCTTCACGACTCGCACCACATCGGGCGCGTGATCGTGGACCGCGCCCACCCCGAGGTCGTGTACGTCGCCGCCCTCGGTCATCTCTATACGGAGAATCCCGAGCGCGGCCTCTACCGCTCGCCGGACGGCGGGCGGACCTGGGACCGCGTGCTCTTCGTCGACGAGCGCACGGGCGCCATCGACGTCGTCCAGCACCCCACGAAGCCGGATGTCCTCTACGCCGCGACGTGGGAGCGCGCGCGCACGGCGGCCAACTTCCTGGAGAGCGGGCCCGGGAGCGGGATCTGGCGGTCCACGGACAGCGGCCGCACGTGGTCACGCCTCGCGGGCGGGCTGCCCGCGGGCGCCACGGTGGGACGCATCGGCCTCGACGTGACCGCCGCGCGGCCGGATCGCGTGTACGCGGTCATCGACAACCAGTCGCTGCGGCCGGAGTCGGAGCCCCTGGACGAGGACACCCCGCCCGGCGCGCTCACCGCGCGGCGGCTGCGCGCGCTCCGCGCCGAGGATCTCGCGCGCCTCGACGACGTCGCGCTCAACCGCTTCCTGCGCGCGAGCGAGTTCCCGAAGGCGCTCACCGCGCGGGCGCTGAAGCGGGAGGTCAAGGCGGGCAAGATCACCGTCGCCGATCTCGTCGCCTACCTCCAGGACGCGAACCGCGACCTCTTCGAGCGCGAGGTCGTGGGCTCCGAGATCTATCGCAGCGACGACGCCGGAGTTTCGTGGGCCCGCACCCACGAGGGGCGCCTGGAGAAGGTCTACTACTCGTACGGGTACTACTTCGGCCGCGTGCACGCCGATCCCACCGACGCCGAGCGCGTGTACTTCGGCGGGGTCCCGTTCCTCGGGTCCGCGGACGGTGGCCGCACGTGGCACGGCCTCGACGAGCGCGGCGTGCACGTGGACCACCACGCGCTGTTCGTCGATCCGCGCGCGCCGAACCGCCTCGCGCTCGGGAACGACGGCGGACTGAACCTCTCGTTCGATCACGGCGAGACGTGGTCGAAGGTCAACAACGTGCCCGTCGCCCAGTTCACCACGCTCGCCCTGGACAACGCGGAGCCCTACAACATCGTGGGCGGGCTGCAGGACAACGGGGTCATGCGCGGGCCCTCGACCTATGTCCCCGGAAAGAGCGACCCCTCGGCCTGGAAGGCGATCTACGGCGGCGACGGAAGCGCCGTGGTCACGGACCCGAAGGACCCGAACGTCGTCTACGCCGCCTATCAGTTCGGCAATGCGTCCCGCCTCGACCTGAAGACGGGCGAGAGGAAGAAGATCCGCCCACTGCACGAGCTCACGGCCACGAAGAAGGAGAAGCCGCTCCGCTACAACTGGGTCGCCCCCATCCTGCTGTCGCCGCACTCGCGCGAGATCCTCTACTTCGGCGCCAATCGCCTCTATCGCTCGTTCGACCGCGGGGAGACCTGGACGGCGATCTCCGACGACCTCACCTCGGGCGCCGAGCAGGGCGACGTCCCCTTCGGCACCATCACCACGATCGCCGAATCCCCCAAGCGCTTCGGGATCCTCTACGCGGGGACGGATGAAGGCAAGGTCTGGGGCAGCCGTGACGGAGGGCTCAGTTGGGCCGATCTCTCGCCGGGGTTGGCGCCGTCCCGCTGGGTCACGCGCGTGGTCGCGTCGGCCCATGACGAGGGCACGGTGTACGTCGCCCAGAACGGCTATCGCAACGACGACTTCGCGCCCTACGTCTACCGGTCCACCGACTTCGGCCGCACCTGGGAGTCGCTGACCGCCGGGCTGCCCGCGGAGCCCGTCAATTCCGTGCGGGAGGACCCCAAGGCGGCGCACCTTCTTTATGTAGCGACGGACGGCGGCGTCTTCGTCTCCCTCGACAAGGGCACGGGCTGGACGGCGCTCGCGAGCGGGCTTCCTCACGTCCCCGTCCACGACCTGCTCGTCCATCCGCGCGAGGGCGATCTCGTCGTCGCCTCCCACGGGCGCAGCGTCTACGTCGCGGAAGCGGCGCCGCTCCGGAAGCTGACCGCGGAGGTGCGCGCCTCGGCCCTGCACGCGTTCCCCATCAAGACCGTGAAGGCCGCGGCGAACCGCGGATACGGCGAGCATCCGTGGATCACCTGGCCGCGGCAGGACGTCATCGTGCGCATCGCGTACTGGTCGAAGGACGGGGCGCCGGCCACCGTCGCCATCAAGGACGCGGAAGGAAGCACGTGGCGCGAGATCGCGTCCCCGTCGCGCGCGGGGCTGAACGTCGTCGAGTACGACCTCTCGGCGGACCCGAAGCTGGCCGACGCCGCGGAGGCGAAGGCCGTCGCGCGGGCGAGGCAGAAGCAGGCCGCGGACAAGACCCCGCCCGCCGCCGATGACGAGGAGGACGAAGAAGAGGCCGACGTGCCTCCCGAGCAGACATCGTCGTCATCGGGCAAGCCGATGCTCGACGCCGCGCTCGAGCGGCTGCTCGCCGACCCGCTGCGCAGCACGCGCCGGCGGTACCTCCCGCCCGGGCGCTACACGGTGGAGATCCGCTCCGGAGGCGCCACCGCGACTTCGCGTCTCACCATCAAGGCGCCGAAGGAAGACGCCGCGGAGGACGAGCCGGCGGAGTTCTAGCGCGGCGCCGGGGCGCGGCGCGCCCCAATCCGGTCGAGCGCGCGGTCGGCGGCGTCCTCGAGCCGCGCATCGCCGATGCGCAGGACGATGCGGCGCGCTTCGTCGCGGCGGCCGAGCGCGGCCAGCACGATGGCCCGATCGAGCCGCGCTTCGGGAGGCAGCAGCCACCCGTCCTCCTGCGCGGCGAGGGCGTCGAGGGCTCGGAGCGCCTCCGCGAATCGCCCGGCGCGGTAGGCGGCAAGGGCACGCTCGAACTCCGGGGGCGCGGGACCGTCATCGCCGGCGGCGAAGCCCTCGGGCAGCAGGCCGGCGAGAGGGGCCGCGGGCTTGCGGTCGACGGGACGGCGGTTCCATGCCGGGCGCGGGCGCGTCTCGGAAAGATCGCCCCGCCCCAGCACCGCGAGCACGTCGCCGAGGGGGTCGAACGGCGCCGGCACCGTGACCGCGATCCATCCGGCGCGGCCGACGACGACGACCTTGTCTTCTCCCCCGCCTAGGGACGCCGCGACCCCGGCCCCCAGCACGATCGGCCAGCGGAGGTGATAGAGGTCGACGACCTGGCGCAGCGCGCGATCCTCGTCCGGCATGCCGGGGACGAGGGCCACCCGCGTGCCTTCGGGCACGGAGCGCTTGATGACCTCGAGCGCGGACGAGCACGTCGCGCAGGTCGGCCCCGCGATGTAGAAGACGATCGGCGCGGCGTCGAGGCGCAAGGGCGCGCCGGTGGAGAGGCGCGCGCCCTGGGGAAGGGGCACCGGCCCGTCCCGCGCCACCACGCCGCGCGCGCGCATTGCGGCCAGCCGCGAGAGATCGATCTCGACCTGCACGCTTCCGCGGCCTTCCGCGTCGACCGCGCGCTCGAGGAGCGGGACCAGCGCGGGCCCGATGCCGCCGGCGGCCCGGCCGCGCTCGTGAATGGCTTCGAGGGCGGCGGCTCCGCGACCCTGGGCGATGAGGGCGGTGACCAGCCGGGCGGCACGCTCGTCCGTCGGATCGAGAGCGAGCGCACGCCGCAGGTAGCGCGCGGCCGCTTCGTGGCGTCCCCGGGCGGCCAGGGCGGCGCCCATCGCCTCGTAGACAGGGGCGCGATGGCGCCGGTACTCGCGGCGCGCCGCCGTGTACTCGTCCTCCACCACCTCGCCGCGACGCCCCGCGCGCACGAAGGAGAGGGGCTGGAACTCGGCGGTGAGGGCGAGCGCCTTGCGCGCGGTCGCGAGCGCCGCCTCCGGCTGCGCGGCCGCGGTGGCCAGCGCGTCCGCGGCCAGCCTCTCCGCTTCCTTCACCGCCGTCCCCGGCGCGAACGCGGACACGGCGAGCGCCAGGAGCGCGACCGCCGGGAGTACGCGCGTCATCGTGGCCGCAACCGCGAGAGCCGGCGTTCGGCCTCGTCCAGGGTCGCCTCCTTCTTGCAAAACGCGAAGCGGACCTGGCGGCGGCCGTCCGCGGGGTCGTGGTAGAACGACGATCCCGGCACCACCGCCACGCCGATCGTCTCCACCAGGTGGCGCGCGAAGGCCACGTCGTCCTCCCATCCCAGCCCGTCGATCTCCGTCATCACATAGTAGGCGCCGCGCGGGACGTGGGTGCGGAGCCCCGCCCGTTGCAGGATCGGCAGGAGCCGGTCGCGCCGCCGCGTGTAGCCGGCGGCGAGCGCCACGTAGTACTCGTCGGGGAGCGCCAGCGCGAGCGCCCCCGCTTCCTGCAGCGGCGCCGCGGCGCCGACGGTCAGGAAGTCGTGCACCTTGCGGATGGCGGCGGTCAGCGCCGGCGGTGCGATCGCCCATCCCACCCGCCACCCGGTGACGCTGTACGTCTTGCTCATCCCGTTGATGGTGACGGTGCGCTCCGCCATCCCCGGCAGCGTCGCCATCGGGATGTGCCCGGCTCCGTCGTAGAGGATGTGCTCGTAGATCTCGTCGGTGATGGCCAGCGCGTCGTGCTCGCGGCACAGCGAGGCGATGAAAAGGAGCTCGTCGCGCGTGAACACCTTGCCGGTGGGATTGTTGGGGGTGTTCACGATGATCGCGCGCGTGCGGCCCGAGAACGCGCGCCGCATCTCGTCCCGGTCGAACGTCCAGTCGGGCGGCCGCATCTTTACGAAGCGCGGCGTCGCTCCGGACAGGATCGCGTCCGGCCCGTAGTTCTCGTAGAAGGGCTCGAGGATGACGACCTCGTCCCCGGGATCGAGGACGGCGAGCAGGGTGGCGATCATCGCCTCCGTCGACCCGCAGGTCACCGTCACCTCGCGCTCGGGATCGACGGGCACGCCGTAGAGCCGGGTGAACTTGGCCGCGATGGCCTGGCGCAGCGACCGCGCCCCCCACGTGATGGCGTACTGATTCACGTCGCCGGAGATCGCGCGCCGCGCCGCTTCCTTCACCTCCTCCGGGGCAGCGAAGTCGGGGAATCCCTGCGACAGGTTGACCGCGCCGTGCAGGTTCGCGAGGCGCGTCATCTCGCGGATGACGGATTCGGTGAATCGCGCGGCCTTGGCCGACGCGCGGACGCTCATGACGGCGGCGGCGGAGCGGGCGACGACGGCGCCGGCGGCGCCGCGGACGGTACGGCGCCCACGAGAAACGTGAGATCGGACGCGAGCGGATGCGTCAGGTCGACATGGCCGGCGAGAGTCGCCACCTGGCGGTCCTCGACCAGGAGCTGCACGCGCTTCACGGCGGGAAAGTTCGCGGTGAGCGAGTTCACGATGGAGTAGACGCTCAAGAGCTCGTTCCGCGATCCGCCGGGATGCTTCTCCGTCGCCTCTTTCGAAAGATCGACGTAGGCGACGCCGGCCGGGGTCACGAAGGTCTCGATGACGCGCGTCTCGGCGGGCAGCGTGCCGAGCAGTCCCTTCTGCGGGCCCTTGACGATCTCCTCCACCACCGTCCGCACCTGGCGGGCGAGGTCGGCCGAGTACGCCACCTCGCGGTCCTCGATGAGCAGCGCGGGCTGGTCGGTGGCGAGGAAGAAGAGCTTCACGTTGATCTTCTGCTCGATCGCCGCCGCCTCTTCTCCCTCCGGCGGGGGGACGGGGCTCGGAGTCGCGCCCTCCTCGGCTTCGTCGCCGGGCGCATTTCGCGTCAGGAGCTTGGTCCACCGCGGCGCGGACAGCACCACGACGAGCAGCAGCGTCAGCAGGCCGAGCGCGGTCAAGGCGTTGGCCCGGCCGATCTTCATGCGGCCTAGGACTTCGGCCGGCTGTCCACGGGGGCCGTGCCCGTGCGCTGCTCGCGCTCGCGCTGGTACCGGGCGATGCCGCGGGTGATGGCGGCGGCGATCCTCGACTGGTAATCGTCCGACGCCAGCAGCTTCTCCTCGGCCGCGTTGCTGATGAAGGCGACTTCCACCAGCACCGCCGGCATCGCCGCCCCGACCAGCACGCGGAAGGGCGCCTGCTTGATCCCGCGGCTCTGGCTGCCCGTCACCTCCGCGAGCTCCTCCTGGATGCGCGACGCCAGCGCCGACGATTCCTCCAGGTGCTCGGCCTGGGCCATGTCCCAGAGGATGAGGGCGAGGTCGGACCCCGCGGGCGCCACCGCCGGCGGCGCGATGTCCCCGCCTTCCGTCGATGCCAGGCGGCGGCTGTCGTCGTCGGTCGCCTGATAGGAAAGGAAGTAGACCTCGCTGCCGCGCGCGCCCTCGCTCCGGAACGCGTTGGCGTGGATGGAGACGAAGAGATCGGCCTTGTAGTTGTTGGCGAACGCGGGGCGGTCCTCGAGGGCGACTTCCTGGTCACGATCGCGGGTCAGGTACGCCTGCAGGCCGAGGCCGTTGGCGACGTTCGCGCGCACCTTGCGGGCGATGTTGAGCGTGATGTCCTTCTCGCGCGTCCCCGAAGGGCCTTGCGCACCCTCGTCGGCGCCGCCGTGGCCGGGATCGATGATCACGGTGCGGATGCCCGCCCCCTCGGCATGCGGGGCGGGAGACGGGGCCGGCGAGGCGCCCGCTTCCGAGGTCGCGAGCGGCGCGGCCTGGAACTCGAGGACGAGCCGCGGCGGATCCTCGAGCTCGAACGTCTGCAGCGTCTTGAAGCGATGCCCGAGGCCGATGGAGAAGGTGTTGTCGCGCCCGCCCGCGAACTGGACGTTCTCCACGATGCCGCCGGTCAGCCGCTCCGGCTGATGGGCGACGTCCACCACGTCGCGCGCCACGGAAACCGTCACGCGTCCCGCGTCCTGCTGCACGCGGAAGGCGAGCTTCTCGCTCGACTGGAGCGTGACCCGGACCGCATCGCCGCCCACCGAGGTGGCGACGCTGATCTGCGGCACGGCCACGTCGCCGACGAGGAGCACGCGGCGCGCCGCACGCCATTCCGCGCGCTTGCCGAGGAGCGGGCCGAGAAGGCGTGGCGCGGAGTCGACGGGGACCAGCCACTGGCCCTGCTCCTGGAGGACGTTCGAGGACAGGAGGCGCAGCTCGCCGCCCACCTGCGCGAGGCTCTTCTTGTCGTAGAGGGTGACCGACCGCCCCTGGTAGTCGAGGGTCACGGCGGCGGTGCGCGGGTCGGGGGTCACCGCGATGCCCATTCCCATGACGAGCTGGGAGAGCGGGACCAGCTCGGCGGGGCCCCGGGTCACCGTCGTCAGCTCGCGGCGATCGCGCCCGAAGAGGACCACGACCGGGTCCGTCGAGGCTTGAACGAGGAGGGGAGCGGCGAGGGCGGCCGCGGCCAGCCCGCACCATGCGGCGACGCGGGCGTGCTTCAAATCACCTCGATCACTTTCGCGATGATAAGGGCCGCGCGGCGGCTCCGCAAGGCTTCAACCGTCGCGCTCCGCGCCCGGTCCAAGCTTGTGATGAAGACAAACGGATTCCGCGTGGCCGCGTCGGTCGTGGTGTCGCTCGCCCTCGCCGTTCCGAGCCCCGCCGCGCCGGTGACCGCCGCCGGCGGCGAGGAGACCGCGCGCATCGTCCATGCGCTGAACCGGCTCGGGTACGGGCCGCGTCCCGGCGACGTCGAGGGCGTGCGGCGCGTGGGTCTCGACGAGTGGATCCGCGGCCAGCTCGACCCCGCGCGCATCGACGATCGCGCGCTCGAGGCGCGCGTCGCGTCCCTCCCCACCGCCGCGCTTTCGGTCGCCGCGCTGCGGAAGGGATACGAGGTCCCACGCGAGGCGCGGCGCGCGATGCAGAAGAAGCGGGCGGAAATGGGCGAAGGCGCGTCCGAGGACGACATGCGCCGCGCGCGGCGGTCGCTCGTGCGCGAATACGCGGGCGACCTGTTGGGGACGCCGCGCCAGGTCGTGGACGAGCTGCAGCAGGCCAAGGTCCTGCGCGCGGTGTATTCCGAGCGTCAGCTCGACGAGGTCCTGGTCGACTTCTGGATGAACCACTTCAACGTTTTCGCGAACAAGGGGCCGGAGCGCTTCCTGGTCGGCGCCTACGAGCGCGATGTGATCCGCCCCCATGCCTGGGGCCGCTTCGAGGATCTCCTCGTCGCCACCGCGAAGAGCCCGGCGATGCTCTTCTATCTCGACAACTGGCTGTCCGCCGATCCGAATGCGACGTTCGTCGGGAAGCGCGCGCGGGGGCTGAACGAGAACTACGCCCGTGAGGTCATGGAGCTGCACACCCTCGGGGTCGAGGGCGGCTACACCCAGCAGGACGTCACGGAGGTGGCGCGGGCGCTCACCGGCTGGACGATCGCCGGGCTGCGCGGCGGAAAGCGCATGGGGGGCGGCGACGGCGGCGGGGCGCGCTTCTTCTTCAATGGGCGCGTCCACGATGGCGGCGCCAAGCGAATCCTCGGCCAGACGGTGAAAGGCGGCGGCCTCGAGGAAGGCGAGCAGGTGCTGCATCGGTTGGCCACTCATCCGAGCACGGCGCGCTTCATCTCCACCAAGCTGGCCCGCCGGTTCGTCGCCGACGATCCCCCGCCGGCCCTCGTCGATCGCGCCGCGGAGACCTTCCGCAAGACCGACGGCGACATCCGCGCGGTGGTCACGACGATCGTGACGTCGCCCGAGTTCTTCGCTGCCGCGAACCGTGGGATCAAGGTGAAGACGCCGCTGGAGTTCGTCGCCTCCGCGGTGAGGGCTTCCGGTGCGGACGTGTCGAGCGCCCGCGATCTCGGGCGCCGCATCGCGGCCATGGGCATGCCCCTCTACCAGCAGCAGCCCCCGACCGGCTACAAGGACACCGCCGACGCGTGGGTGTCGACGAGCGGGATGATGGCGCGGATCAACCTGGCCGCCGACCTCGCCGCGGGGCGCGTCGCCGGCGTCAGCGCCGGAGCCGCCGCGTCGCCCGAGGCCGCGCGCGCGGTCGGGTCGCCCGAATTCCAGAGGAGATAGCCGATGACCTCCCGCCGCTTCTTCCTGAAGGCGTCCGGGCTCGCGCTGGTTTCGTTCGGCGTCGCGCCGCGCGCGCTGGTGCGCACGGTGTACGCGACCGGCGGCTCCGTTCGCCAGAAGACGCTCGTGGTCATCTTCCAGCGCGGGGCCGTCGACGGGCTGAACACCGTCGTCCCCTACGGCGACGAGGTCTATCGTCGCTTGCGCCCCACGATCGCGATTCCTGCTCCGCGCGGGGGAAGCCGCGACGCCGCCTTTGATCTCGACGGTCACTTCGGCCTGCACCCCGCCCTCGATCCGTTGCTGCCGCTGTGGCGTGAAGGCAGCCTGGCGATCCTGAACGCGGTGGGCAGCCCCGACTCCACGCGGTCGCACTTCGACGCCCAGGACTTCATGGAGAGCGGGACGCCCGGCATCAAGTCGACCGACGACGGCTGGATGAACCGCCACCTGCAGTGCCACGGCGACGCGCACGCCACACCGTTTCGCGGCCTCGCCATGACGCCGACGCTTCCGCGCGCGCTCGCCGGGCGGGCGCCCGCGGTCGCCATGGCGGACATCCGCGCCTTCGACGTGCGTCCCGCCGCCGCGTCCCTTTCGGCCATGGACGACGGCGGGACGGGCGCCGCCGCGGGCGACATCCTGCACGGCACCGCGCGCGAGACCCTCGAGGCCGTCGCGTTCCTGAAGAAGGCGCGGCCGGAGCAGTACGCGCCCGCCGCGGGGGCGACCTATCCGCGTGGCCGGTACGGGGACAGCCTGAAGCAGATCGCGCAGCTGGTGAAGGCGGACGTCGGCGTCGAGGTCGCGTTCACGGAGATCGGCGGCTGGGACCATCACGCGGCGGAAGGCGCGGTCACGGGTCAGCTCGCGCGGCGTCTCGGCGAGTTCGGCCAGGCCCTGGCCGCGTTCCATCGCGACCTCGGCGACCGCATGCGCGACGTCGTCGTGGTGACGCTCACCGAGTTCGGGCGCACGGTGCGCGAAAACGGCAACCGCGGTACCGACCACGGGCACGCCAGCGTGTCCTTCGTGGTGGGCGGCGGTGTTCGCGGCGGCCGCGTGCACGGCCGGTGGCCGGGGCTGCGCGACGGCGATCTGTACGAAGGACGCGACCTCGCGGTGACGACCGACTTCCGCGATCTGCTGGGCGAAGTGCTGATCGCGCATCTGGGCGACCAGGATCTGTCTCGCGTCTTCCCCGGACACGCGGCGCGATCGGTCGGGGTGATGCGCGGATAGGGTTCTGCGCCGCGGCCTGTTTCCGTAACCCGTCAAAAATATATTTCCGGACTCGCCATGGTCGATTCGCGCAGCGTCCGTGATCGCCTGCACAGTGCTGCTGTGACAGAGCAGCGAGGCGTGCCGCGCCCCTTCCAGGCACTCGCGACTTCGCCGAGGAAATGACCGCCGATCGTTGATCCTGCTGCCCGCCAGGGCCATCGAAAAGTGCGTGCAGGATGCCGTGCTACACACGGACATGAACGAAAACATCCTTGCCGATGCGGCCCGGTTGTCGGATGAAGCACTGCATTCCAAGTTGAAGTTGCTCGCGGTCGGCGAGCGCGAGGCCACGGTCGAAGTCGTTGGTCATCTCGCCGAGCTCGACGCACGCCGATCGCATCTCGGCGAGGGACCGGGCAGCGTTTGCAGCTATTGCCGCGACGTCCTCGGCTATTCCGAGGACGCGGCGTGGAACCGTGCCGCCAGCGCGAACGTGATGCGACGGTTTCCGATGGTGCTCGGATGGCTCGCGGATGGAACACTGAACGTCACCACCGTCCGGATGCTCCGACCGGTGCTCACGACCGAGAACCATCAGGCCGTCCTGACGGAGGCGCGGCGCCGGAGCAAGACCGAAGTCGAGCTCATCGTGAGGAGACTGGCTCCGAAGCCCGATGTGCCCTCGACGATCCGAAAGGCGTCGGCTTCCGCTCCGATCGTTGGCCCAACAATCCTGGAACCGGATAATCCCGTCCCTCCGCTGCCGGTGCCTCCCCCGACGCCGCCGCGTCCCGTCATCGCGCCGCTCACGCCCGAGCGATACCACGTGGGGATGACCGTATCGAAGGAAACCCACGACAAGCTGCGACGGGCCCAGGCCCTCCTCTGCCGGGAGATCCGGAATGGCGACGCCGCGGCAATCTTCGACCGTGCCCTCGATGCGTTGCTGGAGAAGGTCGAGAAGAAGAAGCTGGCCGCGACCGACAGTCCGCGGCCACCTCGTCGGATCAGGAGCGGCTCGCGTGCCATCCCCGCCCACGTCCGTCGCGCGGTCTGGAAAAGGGACGAGGGGCGATGCGCCTTCGACGGACGGAGCAGTCGTTGCGGCGAGACGAGGTTTCTCGAGTGGCACCACGTCCACCATTCGGGCGCCAAGGGCCGGCGACGGTGGAGAACATCTCGCTGCGATGCCGGGCCCACAACGTCTACGAGAGCGATCAGGTGTTCGGGCGCTTCGATCTCGCCGCCGCGAACGACACGTCCGAGATGTATCGTGTTTCCCGGGAATACACGCCGTTCCGGAACGGCGGCGCGCCAGCGGCGGGACGATGATGGCCGGTGGAGCGAGCCTGGCGCGAATGCCCCGCGCCGTCAGTCGCGATGAGCGAGGCCCGGCGCGAACGCCGGCACGCACACCGCCACGTACTCCGCGCCCGCCGGCCCGGGCGTGCTGTAGCGGACCCACTCGCCCCGCCGCGCGGTTACGGCCTGGCCTGCGTGGACGTCAAAAGCGCCGCCCTCGTATTCCACGTGCAGCGTGCCCGCGAGCACGACCGTATGCTCGTCGAAATCCGGCCGCTGTCCCGGCTCCGCCCAGCCCGAGGGCGACTGCATGTGGGCGACGCTGGCCGACTCCGTCCCGCTGCGGACGCGTCCGATGAACTCGTCTATGCGCTTGGGCGGCTCGCCGGCGGCGGCCACGCGTGTGGGGGCGTCGATCAGGATCGGCATAACCGAAGCTTATCGCGCTGGCCACGGTAAGATCCGCGGTCGGCCCATGCGCATCGCCCTCGTCACCTACCGGAAGCTCCCCGACCTCGATCCCGACGATCGCCCGCTCGCCGCGGCCCTCGCCGCGCGCGGTCACGACGTCACGCCCGCGGTCTGGGACGACCCCGCCATCGACTGGCCGCGATTCGACATCGCGATGCTCCGCTCGCCGTGGGACTACTACCAGCGCCGCGACGAGTTTCTGCGCTGGGCCCAGCGAACGGCGAAGGTCACCCGGCTGTGGAACCCGCTCGACCTCATCCGGTGGAACAGCCACAAGGGCTACCTCGTCGAGTTGCGGGCGCGCGGGGCGCCCGTGATTCCCACCGAGATCGTGACCGCGGGGTCGCGCGTCGACCTCCGCGGCCGGATGGCGGCCAACGGCTGGGCGCGCGCGGTGGTGAAGCCCGCGGTGTCCGCCGACAGCTTCGGGACGGTTCTCGTCACGCCGGACGCGATCGAAGCCGGACAGGCGCACGCCGATCAGCTGCTCGCCGAGCGCGATATCATGATCCAGCCCTACTTCGCGTCCGTCGAGGAGCCGGGCGAGCGGTGTCTCGTTCACATCGACGGGCAGTTCTCGCACGCCGTCCGCAAGCGCTCGCACTTCCTCGGCGGGCGGCACGTCGGGCCCGAGGGCATGGCGGTCGAGGCCGCGGACGACGAGCGCGCCGCGGCGGCGCTGGTCCTGCGCCTCGCCGGTCCCGCGGAGGGCGACGCACGCCGCGCCCTTTACGCGCGCGTCGACCTGGCCCGCGACGATGCCGGCCGTCCCTGCCTGATGGAGCTCGAGCTCGTGGAGCCCACTCTCTTCTTCGGCGGCGCGCCCGGCGCGGCGGAGAGGATGGTCGACGCGCTCGAAGCGGATGCGCGCCTGGTGATCGGCGGCACCGCCTCCCACCACCGCATCCTCTAGGGGATCGGGGCGGCGCGATGGGCGGGGTCTTCCTCGCGGAAGACACGCGGCTGCACCGACGCGCGGGCCGATAGCGTCGCTCGTTTATCCACTTAGCGTCGGTTTCCGGGTAGCTTATGTGTCGGAGGGGTCACCCTGACAGCCTCGATCGCCGCCGCGCACCATGCGCAGAAGCCACGCCGCATCCTCATCGTCGGGCCCGGCGACCTCGGCGCCGAGCTCGGACGGACGATCCTCTGGCGGCGTGAGATCGAGCGCGTGCACGCGCCCGACCTCGAGACGGGATACGAGGCGGCCCGCACCGTGCAGCCGAGCCTTCTGATCGTCGACGCCGGCGGGCACGAGGAGGCGATCGCCTTCGTGCGCCGGATGCGGAAGGATCCCGTCGTCCGCTCCACCGGCATCGCGGTGTTCGCACGCTCCCCCACGATCCGCGAAGAGGAGGCCCTGCGCCTGGCCGGCGCAACCGTCGTGCTCTCCGGCGAGGTGGATCCGATCCTCTGGGATCGCCGCCTCGAAGAGATCCTGAACGTCCCCTATCGCCGCGACGCCCGCATCCCCGTGCGCTTCAAGGTCTGGTCGCGCGTGGAGACGACGCCGGACCCGATGGAGGCGGTGGCGCTCAACATCAGCGTCCACGGGATGCTGATGGAGACGCTGCTCGGCCTCGAGGTCGGGATGAAGCTCGACCTGCGCTTCGAGCTGCCCGAGCAGGCGGGCGAGGTCGGCGTCGTGGGCGAGGTCGTGCGGCGCGCCGGAGTGGTCGAAGGCCGGCCGCGAAGCGGTGTCCGCTTCCTCGTGCGCCGCGAGGACGCCCGCGAGCGGATCCAGGCGTTCGTCGAGTCCAACGCCTCCATCCACGAGAAGGCCCCGGGGCAGGAGACCCAGGAGTGGGAGGAGCAGCTCCGGGCCAGCGAGGCCTGGAAGGAGGCGATCTTCCAGTCGGCGCTCGACGGCATCATCACCGTCGATCACGAGGGCCGGATCACCGATTTCAACGAGGCGGCGGAGAAGATCTTCCGCCGCACCCGCGGCGACGTGCTCGGCCGCCAGGCCGTGACGACGCTGGTGCCGCCCGAACTCCGCGAAGGCCAGCGCAGCGAGATCGAGCGCCACGTGCTGGCCGGCGACAGCACGATCGTCGGGCGGCGCATCGAGACCCTCGGCATGCGGGCGGACGGGACGGAGTTTCCAATCGAGATGGCGGTGACGCCGCTCGAGGTGCAGGGCCGCCACCTGTTCATCGCCTTCGTCCGCGACATCACGGACCGGCGCCGCGCCGACGAAGCGCTGCGCGCCAGCGGCCGCCAGTTTCACGCCTTGTTCGAGGGCTCGCTGGACGCGATGGTGGTTGCGGACGACGAGGGACGGTACGTCGAGGTCAACCCCGCGGCCTGCGAGCTGCACGGACTGCCGCGGGGCGCGCTCCTCGGGCACTGGATCGGCGACTTCGCCGCGCCCGGGTTCGACTTCGCGTCCGTGTGGACGGAGCTGCAGGCGCAGCAGGGCGTGCGCGCGGAGATGCGCCTCCACCGCGCCGACGGCGTGCAGCGCGACCTCGACCTCGTGGCCACCGCGGATTTCCTGCCCGGCAGCCATCTGGTGGTGCTGCGCGACGTCACCGACCGCAAGCAGCTCGAAGCCCAGCTCCGCCAGTCGCAGAAGATGGAGGCCATCGGCCGCCTGGCCGGCGGCGTCGCCCACGACTTCAACACCCTGCTGAGCGTGATCGCGGGCTTCGCCGAGCTCATGCTGCGCGCGCTTCCGGCGGACAGCCCCCAGCGCGCGAAGGGCGAGGAGATCCTGAAGGCGTCGGCCCGGGCGGCGGGGCTCACCCGCCAGCTGCTGGCCTTCTCCCGCCAGCAGGTCCTGCAGCCGAAGCTCTTCGACCTGAACGCCGTCGTCTCCGAGATGGAGGCCATGCTCGAGCGCCTGATCGGCGTCGACATCGTTCTCGACACGCAGCTCGACACGAGCCTCGGCAGCGTGCGCGCCGACCCCGGCCAGATCGAGCAGGTGCTGATGAACCTCGTCGTGAACGCCCGCGACGCCATACCGGACGGCGGCCGCATCCGCATCTCGACCACGAACGTGGAGATGGACGAAGCCTACGTCCGCGATCACCTCGGCTCGCGTCCCGGCCCCTACGTGCGCCTCGAGGTGAGCGACACCGGGCAGGGGATGGACGCCGAGACCCAGGCCCACATGTTCGAGCCCTTCTTCACCACCAAGGAAAAGGGAAAGGGCACCGGCCTCGGCCTCGCCACCGCGTACGGCGTCGTCAAGCAAAGCGGCGGCTACATCTGGGTGGAAAGCGCCATCGGCCGCGGCACCACGTTCCACGTCTTCCTCCCCCGCGTCGACGGCGCCTTGGAGGCCGAGCGCCCGGAACTCCCGGAGCCGCAGCCCGGGTTCGTCGGGGAGACGATCCTCCTCGTCGAGGACCAGGAGGCGGTGCGCCACCTGATGCGAGAAATGCTGGAGCTTTCGGGCTACGTGATCCTCGAGGCGGCCAGCGGCCGGGAGGCCCTGAAGATCAGCGCCGAGCACAAGGCGCCGATCCGGCTCATGGTGACCGACGTCGTGATGCCGGGGATGACCGGAACGCAGCTCGGCCGGGAGCTCCGCGCGCAGCGCCCGGAGATGAAGGTGCTGTACATCTCCGGCTACGCGGACGATGCGCTCCACGACGGCGTCCTCGACGACGGCGCGATGTTCCTGCAGAAACCCGTCAAGGGCGCCGAGCTCGAGCGTGTGGTGCGCAAGCTGCTGGAATAGCCTAGCTGGCCGCGGCGTGCCTCGCCTGTGACCGGGAAGAAGGCGTCGCCGCGAGGTGCGGCTCGCGGGCGGCGCGCTGCCCCTGAAGCTCCGCGCAGAGGTCGCGGAGCCGCTTCGTTTCAAGCGCGCGCTTGACGGTTAGGAGCACTTCCTCGGGATGAGCCGGCGGCTTGGCCAGGTACGCATGCGCTCCGAGTTTCAGCGCCTGCATAGCCTTCTCGATGTCCGTGACGCCCGAGAGAATGATCACCTCGGTACCCGGCGACTGCGCCTTGACGGCCGCCATGAGGGCGAATCCGTCGATGCCCGGCATGCAGAGGTCGCTGATCACGACGTCATAACAGTTCGCGGCCACCATCTGGAGCGCGGCCACGCCACCGGCGGCTTCGTCGACGCGCATTCCCGCCGCCTTCAGGCCGCGACCGATGACTGCGCGGCAGATCAAGGAATCGTCGACGATGAGGATCCGTGCCATGGTTGCCATGGTCGTCTCGTAGTGCACGCGGCATGCCGATGGCGTCCGCGCGCAAGTCGCTGACCTGTCACGGGGGACCCTTGACGCAGGGGGCTGCGGACCGGGAATATCGCCCTGCTGATCGGGAAGAATCGGGCGGCTTGCTACGCTGCCGGATCCTGGCCAACCACCCGCGCCAGCTCCCGGAGGCTCGTCGCCCCGGCCTTCACCTTCTCGATCCCGTCCGCCCACAGCGAACGATAGCCGGAAAGGCGCGCCGCCGCTCCCAGCGCGACGGCGTTGGCACCCGTCGCGATGAGGGCGCGAACCTGGGGCGAAATGTGAAGGATCTCGTGGACCGCCGTCCGCCCGCGATACCCGGAGCCGAGACAGTTCGGGCAGCCGGCACCCTCTCGGAACGGGAGGCCGGGCTCGTCGAGCCACCGCCCCAGATACTCGCGTTCGTCCTCGGTCGGCACGGCATCGGTGACGCAGTCAGGACAGATGCGCCGGACGAGGCGCTGGGCGATAACGGTCAGCAGGGCCGCGGACAACAGATACCGCGCGACGCCGATGTCGGCCAGCCGCGTCACCGCGGAAGGAGCATCGTTGGTGTGAAGGCTGGCGAGGACCAGATGGCCGGTGAGCGCCGACTGAACCGCGATCCCCGCCGTCTCGGCGTCACGGATCTCGCCCACGAGGATGATCTCGGGGTCCTGGCGAAGGATCGAGCGCAGTCCCTTGGCGAAGGTGAACCCGATCCTTTCGTGGACCTGCCCCTGCGTGATCCCGTCCAGCTCGTACTCCACGGGGTCCTCGAGGGTCACGATGTTGACCTCCGGGACGTCGAGGTGGCGCAGCGTGGCGAAAAGCGTCGAGGACTTCCCCGAGCCCGTAGGGCCGGTGACGAGCACGATGCCCTCGTGGGCCTTGATGGCGTTCCGCCACGTCTTCAGCACCGAGTCGCTCATGCCGATGCTGTCGAGGCGGAAGTCGACCTTCTCCTTGTCGAGGACCCTCATCACCACCTTTTCGTCGCGGATGGACGGGAAGGTCGAGACGCGGACGTCGATGGCGCGGCCGGCGTACCGGAGCTTCAACCTTCCGTCCTGCGGTAGCCGCCGCTCGGAGATGTCGAGGCGGGAGAGGATCTTGATCCGGGACACGATCGAGGAGTGGACGGCGCTGGGGATCGCGTAGGGCTTCACCTGGAGGCGGCCGTCGATCCGGTAGCGCACCACCGTCTTGCCTTCGCGCGGCTCGATGTGGATGTCCGAAGCGCGCTCCTCGAGGGCTCGGATCAGGATGAGATTGAGCAGCCGGACCACCGGGCCCTCGATTTCCCCCGCGACCGCGGACAGGTCCCTGGCCACCACCGCCTCCACCGGCGGTGCGTCGAACTCGAGCGCATCCATGCTCACCGAATCCGGCGCCGTGCTGCGTGCTCCGTAGTACTCGATCAGATAGCGGCGGATGTCCTGCGCCAGCGTCACGACGGGGAGGATCTCCTTGTTGGTGATGGCACGCAGGTCGTCGAGCTTTTTCAGGTTGTCGGGATCGGCCAGTGCGACCGTGAGCTGCTTCTCGATGAGGAAGAGGGGCAGGGCCTCCATCTGGTAGGCCTTTTCCTTGGGCAGCACGTCGAGGATCAGCGGGTCGCCGAACGTGCGGTCGAGATCGACGGCCGGAATGTCGTGGATTTCTCCGAGTGCGGCAAGGACCTCGGCCCGAGGAGCACCGACCTTGACCAGCGCGTCGGCCAGCGAGAGCTGATCGCGACCGCGACCGCGGCCGCCCTCTTCTCGAGATCTTCCGTCAACAGGCCGCGGGCGACGAGCCGTTCGCGGAGGCGGCGGTTGGAAATCTCGCTCACACCCCCGTGCATGGCCGACGCGTCCGTATTCTTCCGGCCCGGTGCTTCAGCCACGAGGGGCCTCCCTTCCGGTCATTCGCGCGGCGCGGGTAGCGCCTTCGTCATGAGAAGGACGTTCGCGGCCCCTTCCGTGGCGTATTCGACGTGGTCCATGATTTCGTGGATGAGGAATGTCCCGCGGCCGCCTTCCGGGATGGAATCCGGATCGGAGGGGTCGAAGTCGATGTACGGGGGCGTGCGGCGCGCCATGGGCACCGGCGACCCTTCGTCGAGCACGCGCACCTCCAGTCCGCCGGCAGTGAGCGTGATGCGGGTGGTCACCGCGTGGCCGGCCTCGCCGCGATAGGCGTGCCGCACCGAGTTGCTGACCGCCTCCACGATGCAGAGCTCGATGGCGGCCGCCTCGGCGGGCGCGAAGCCGGCCTCCTGGCACACGCCGCGCGCCGCGACACCGACGAGCGCGACGCTGTCCAGACGGCTGTCGATGGTGAGGGCCACCTGACGCGGTTCCATCGACGCTAGGGCGAGCCCCTGTACTCGAAGGCGAGGAGGGAGATGTCGTCGGCGGGAGGCGCGGCCGCGAAGGCATGGACTTCGGCCCGCACGGCCTCGCAGGCCTCCTCGAGGGTTCCGGCGCGCGTGCGGCGGAGAATGGCGTACAGCGAGTCGACACCGAAGGCCGGGCCATCGCGCTCCGCATGCTCCACGATCCCATCGGTGTACAGGAACAGCCGATCACCGGCCACGAGCGACGTCTCTCCGGGATCGAAGGTCATGTCACCCAGTCCGATCACCGGGCCACCCTCTTCGAGAAGGCGCAGCGAGCCGTCGCCGGCCTGGAGCACGGGGCTCGGATGCGCGGCGGTGCTGTAGCGGAGCCGGCCCGAGGGGACGTGCAGGACCAGGTAGCTGATCGTGAAGAAGTGGTCGAAGCGTCCGATCGGGTATTCGCCGTCGAGGTGCGCGAGGACGTCGCCGGGCGCCGTTATCGTCACCGCCCGCCCCGGCGGGCGTGCGAGCACGATCCCCGACCCGGGGGCCAGGCTCTGGGACACCGACACCGAGACCATCGCCGCCGGCACGCCGTGGCCGCTGACGTCGAGAACGTAGAAGGCGACGTGCTCCTCGTCCAGGCGCCGGACGTTGAAGACGTCACCGCCCACCGTGGAGCAGGGCTCGAAGAGCCACGCGAGCCGGATCCCGGGAAGCTCGAACCCCGGCCTTGGGATGAGCGCGCGCTGCACGTCGGACGCCGCACGCAGATCGGCCTGTAGGCGCGCCTGCTCCTCGAGGAGCCGGCCGTTCACCTCGCGCAGGGTCTGGGACAGCTGGCGCACGCGGAGCTGCGTGCGGACGCGCGCCAGCACCTCGCCGTTGTCGAAGGGCTTCGTGATGTAATCGGCGGCGCCGAGGTCGAGGCCCTTGATCTTGTCCGCGACCTCTCCGAGCGCGGACAGGAAGATGATGGGGATTTCGGCCGTCGCGGCGTCGGCCTTCAGCTCCGTGCACACCTGGTAGCCGTCCTTGATCGGCATCATGATGTCGAGAAGGATGAGGTCGGGGTGCAGCCGCTGCGCCATGGCCACGGCGTCCCCCCCGTTCGCGGCGGTCACGATCTCGAGGTCGGGCTCCTTGCGCAGGATGCCCTGGAGGACTTTCTGGTTCACGACCGTGTCGTCGGCGATGAGGAGCTTCAGGCGAGAGCCTTGCGACGACTATACGCTTCCGCGCGCGCTTGCACTCGGCCGCGCCGTCATGGACAGTAGGGGCTCCCGATGAACGTCGAATTCAAGACCGTGCGGGGAGTCCTGGTGGCCCGGATCGCCGATCGCCGCATCGACGCCAGCGCCGCCCCCGACCTGAAGGCGCAGGTAGGAGCGCAGATCGACGCCGGCCACCCGCGCGTGGTCCTGGATCTCGGCGAGGTGGAGCTCGTCGACAGCACGGGCCTCGGGGCGATCCTCTTCCTCTTCAAGAAGACGCCACGGCCGGACGGCCGCTTCGTTCTCTCCGCCTGCCGCCCCGCCGTCCTCGACCTGATGAAGCTCACGCGCATGGAGCGTGTCTTCAAGTTCTTCGCCACCGAGTCCGAGGCGGTGGACGCCCTGGCCGGCGCCGAGCCCTCCTAGGCCCTTTCGGGCACGATCGCGGCGAGGGCGGCGGTCAGCGCGTCCATCTGGCCTTCGAGAACGGCCATGCGAGCGACGCTTTTGGCGAGATCGCCCTTGCGCGCATCGGTTTCGAGGAGGGCGAGGGTTTCGCAGGCCCCCTCCGTCGAGAAGTGGGAGACGTTTCCCTTCAGGGCGTGGGCGGCCTCCATCACCGCGGGCGCATCGCGGTCGCGTACCGCCGCGCGCAAGGCAGCCCTGAGACGTGGACACTCCTCGACGAACGCGGCGGCGATGTCCAGGAGGAGCTCTTCGGAGCCGTCGAGCCGCGCGAGGGTCGCGGCGCGGTCGAACACCGGTCGGGCGCGGGCCGGATCGACGATCGCCGCCGACGGAGCGCGAACCGTCAGGCCCACCGTGCAGTGGAACGCGCTTCCGGCGCCCGCGCTCTCCACCCATACCCGACCGCCCATCAATCGCGCCAGCCGCTCGCAGAGGGCCAGGCCGAGACCCGCGCCGCCGTACGCGCGTGTCAGCGATCCGTCGCCCTGCGTGAACGGCTCGAAGATCGTTCCCTGCTTCGCGACGGGGACGCCGATGCCGGTGTCGCAGACGACGAAATGCACCATCGCCGTCGCGTCATCGTTCGCGTCCAGCCCCGCGGCCAGATCGATGCGGCCCTTGGCGGTGAATTTCACCGCGTTTCCCAGGAGCGCGCGCAGCACCTGGGCCAGGCGTCGTGGGTCCCCGAGCACGCGTGCGGGAACGCCCTCCCCGATCGCGGCGCCGAACTCCAGGCCCTTCTCGAGCGCCCGCGCGCTCGCCGCGCGCGCGGCGGTCCCGATCAGCTCGTGCAGGTCGAACTCGACGGATTCGAGATTCAGACTGTCCGCTTCCAATCCCGAGAAGTCGAGGATGTCGCCGACGAGGGCGAGGAGCGCCGCCGCCGATTCCTCGATCGTGCGGACGTACTCCTTCTGGTCGTCGGAAAGCGGGGTGTCGAGGACGAGGGCGGTCATGCCGAGGATGCCGTTCATGGGCGTCCTCACCTCGTGGCTCATGTTGGACAGGAATTCGCTCTTGACGCGGCTCGCCGCCTCCGCCCTCTCACGGGATTCCACGAGCTCGTGCGACTGGCGCTTCAGGTCGAGGATCGACGTCCGCGCGACGCCGATGGCCGACGACGTGCGATGGCGCAGCTGCTCCGCGGTTCGCGCGGTCAGGGACAGGTACAGCCCCACGATGTAGATGATGAGCGCCTTGGCCGCCTGCTCGTCCCAGTCGACCGCGCGCCCGTCCACGAATGCGAGGTAGAGGATGAGCGCGACGTACGAGAGCGCGGCGACGTGGGCGAGGAGGAGCGTGCGCCGGAAAGCGGTGTTGGCCTGGTCGGCGACTCGGACCACGAGAAGGAAGAACAGCCAGCTGTGCTCGCCGCCGGAGTACCGGATGGCGAGAGTGAAGACGGCGATGTCGAGGGCCAGGAAGAAGAACCCGAGGTCGATGAGGGCGACGCGGGAGTAGAACAGGGCGAGGGCGACCCACGACGCGGCCGCGTAGACCATGAAGATCGACAGCATCGTGGCAAGCTCGCGCCAGTCGACGCGCCCGAGGACGAAGCGGTTGTGGAGGAGCACGACGGCGGCGAGCATCGCGAGGCCGATGGCGCGCAGGGCCGGCACCTGCACGCGGTTGTACCGTAGGGACCTCCGGCGGTGGTTCCGCGCCGCCTCGTCGGGATCGAGGTCAATTCCGAGATCGTGGGCGGCGGCGGCGAGGGTCATGGCACGCCGCAGCAGTTGTTGTTGAGCTATGGCAACCGGCACGGGCTGATCGCCGGAGCGACCGGCACCGGCAAGACGGTGACGCTGCAGGTCCTCGCCGAAGGCTTTTCCGCCGCCGGGGTGCCGGTGTTCCTGTCGGATGTGAAGGGCGATCTGTCGGGCCTCGGTGCCGCCGG
>JANMPI010000495.1:0-5694 GCA_031369785.1 Acidobacteriota bacterium | reverse complement strand
CGCGGCGGCGCGTCGCTCCTCACCAGCACGTCCATCGACTTCGACACCGACATCAAGCAGCGCCTCATCGCGCGCCGCGTCCGGCAGGTCGTCCTGCTCGTCGACTCGACGGTGGGCGATCCGGGCCGCCCGGGAGCGCCGCTCCGCCCCGAGTTCGTGAAGGCGATGCGGCTCGATCCGCGGCCACCGATGGAGTCCGTGGCCGTCGTGCATGCGACCTCCGCCGGCGCGACCTCGTACACGGATCCGTCGGCGAAGAGGTCCCTCTTCACGCACGCGCTGGTGGAGGGCGTCCGGGGCGGCGCGGGGCGATCGGCGGATGGGTGGATCACGCTCGGCTCGCTGCTCCGTTACGTGCAGCAGGCGGTGCCGGAGAGCGCGCGCAGCATCGGCGCGTCGCTGCGCCAGCAGCCGACGATCGCGATCGAAGGTTTCCTGCCCGACGAGATCCGATTCGCACGCGTGGCGCCGCGGACGGCGTCGACCTCCGGCGATCTGCGGTGCGCGCTGCGCGCGCCGGCAACGCCCGCGACCGACACCTACGTGTTCGACGTCGCGACCACCGGCGCGTCCCGTTCCGGCATCGCCGTGCACAGCGTGCGGGTGGTGAACGGCGGGGTGCTGGGGACGCCGTTCGGACGGCCGGTGCCGCTCACCGGCCCCCGCGAGTGGCCCATCCGCCGCACCACGGCCGGCGCGCCGCTCCTCGCCATCGCGCAAACGACAATCGGCGAGTGCGCCGCGTACGTGGAGGCGGCGCCGGTGCAGTCGCCCGTCTACCGGCTGCGCTGGCAGGCCACCAACGCGGAGGGGCTGCCCTACAAGGAGGTCTTCAAGCACCCGACCGAGAATCGGGAGGGCCGCACCGACGTCATTGCGGCGGGGACCGACACCCTGCGCGACCGCGAGGGACGGATCACGCGCGTCGACTACTCGTGCGAGGGCGCGACCTGCGGGTGGAGCTACCATCCCGACCCCGCGAAGGGCTTCGGCGGCGACGTGACGGTGGCCGATCCCGCGAACGCGTTCTCGTGGCGCCGGCGCTGGGCGGGGGATCCGGCGATGGACACCTACACCGCGTACTACGAGATGCCGGTGCGGGTGTGCACGTCGGGCTGTCCCTAGAGCCCGTTCGCGTCCACGCGCGCCGACACACTCTTTCACCTTCGTAGTCGAACCCGCTCCTTCTCGACTGGCTAGAATCAGTTGAACCGAGGAGAGCCCACCGACATGCCCAGAACCTTGCTGATCGGCGCGGGAGTGACCGCGCTCGTGACCGCCGCCGCCGGGACGCCCGGCCTTGCCGCCGCGGAGAAGACCACCATGACCAATCCCTTGCTCGCGCCGTGGACGGGCCCGTACGGCGGGGTGCCGCCGTTCGACCAGGTCAAGGTCGAGCACCTGAAGCCCGCCCTCGAAGCGGGCATGGCGGAGACGCTGCGTGAGATCGACGCGATCGCGAACGATCCCGCGCCGCCGACCTTCCAGAACACGATCGCGGCCATGGAGAACACCGGCCGCATGAACGATCGCGTGGGCACGATCTTCGGGATCTACAGCGGGAACATGAGCACGCCGGAGTTCCAGGCCGTGGAGACCGAGATGGCGCCGCGCCTGGCCGAGTTCAGCGACAAGATCACGCAGAACGAGAAGCTCTTCAAGCGCATCGCCGCCGTCTACGACGCGCGGGAGACGAGCGGGCTCACCCCGGAGCAGAAGCGCCTGGCCTGGCTCGACTACACGAACTTCGTGCGCGGCGGCGCGAAGCTCGATCCGGTGGCCAAGAAGCGCCTGTCGGAGATCAACCAGCGCCTGGCCTCGCTCTACACGAGCTTCACGCAGAACGTCCTCTCCGACGAGACGACCTACGTCGTCGTCCTCGAAAAGGAAAGCGACCTCGCCGGGCTTCCCGAATCCGTGCGGGCGAGTGCGAGCGCGGCCGCGGAGTCTCGCGAGCACAAGGGGAAGTGGGCGGTGCTCAACACGCGCTCCAGCGTCGATCCCTTCCTCTCCTACTCCGACCGTCGCGACCTGCGGGAGAAGGTCTGGCGCAATTTCGTGAACCGCGGCGACAACGGCGACGCGAAGGACAACAACAAGATCATCACGGAGATCCTGAAGCTCCGCGCCGAGCGCGCGAAGCTCCTCGGGTTCGCGACCCACGCGCACTGGCGCCTCGAGAACTCCATGGCCAAGACGCCGGAGCGCGCCATGCAGCTGCTGGAAGCGGTCTGGACTCCGGCCGTCGCCCGCGTGCGCGAAGAAGTGGCGGACATGCAGGCGATCGCGGACAAGGAGAAGGCCGGGATCAAGATCGAGCCCTGGGACTACCGCTACTACGCGGAGAAGGTCCGCAAGGCGAAGTACGACCTCGACGAGAACGAGATGAAGCCCTACCTGCAGCTCGAGAAGCTGCGCGAGGGGATGTTCTGGGTGGCGGGGCAGCTCTTCGGCTTCAACTTCACGCCCATCACCAACGTTCCCGTGTACCACCCCGACGTCCGGGTGTGGGAAGTGAAGGACCCCGCGGGCAACCACGTCGGCGTCTGGTACTTCGATCCCTACGCGCGGCCGGGCAAGCAGTCCGGGGCGTGGATGAACGCCTACCGGAACCAGGAGCGGTTCGCGCGGCCGATGACGACGATCGTCTCCAACAACGCGAACTTCGTGAAGGGCAAGCCGGGCGAGCCCGTCCTCGTCAGCTGGACCGATGCGGAGACGCTCTTTCACGAGTTCGGCCACGCGCTCCACGGGTTGAGCTCGAACGTCACGTACCCCTCGCTGTCGGGGACCAACGTGGCCCGCGACTACGTCGAGTTTCCGTCCCAGCTGCTCGAGCACTGGCTGATCACCCCCGAGGTGCTGAACCGCTTCGCGGTGCACTACCGGACCGGACAGCCGATGCCGCAGGCGCTCGTGGACAAGAAGAAGCGCGCGGAGAACTTCAACCAGGGCTTCAAGACCCTCGAGTACCTGGCGAGCGCGATCGTCGACCTGAAGCTGCACATGGCCGGGGACCAGACGATCGACCCCGACAAGTTCGAGCGCGAGACGCTTACCGCGCTCGGGATGCCGTCCGAGATCGTGATGCGCCACCGTACGCCGCAGTTCGGCCACATCTTTGCGGGCGACGGCTACTCCGCCGGCTACTACAGCTACCTGTGGTCGGACACGCTCACCGCCGACGCCTTCGAGGCCTTCACGGCCGGGAAAGGCCCGTACGACAAGGACGTGGCGAAGCGGCTGCGGGACAACGTGTTCGCCATCGGCAACACGGTCGATCCCGCGGAGGCCTATCGCGCCTTCCGCGGCAAGGACCCGGGCATCGAGCCGCTCCTGCGCGACCGCGGGTTCCCGGTGCCGGAAAAGAAGTAGGGGATAGGACAGCGAATCGGGAGGGCGGCGGGAGACGCGCCAGCACCGGTCAGCCATGGCGGTACGAGGACCCGATCAGCCATGGCGGGCGGCGACCGGCGCCCGGTGGGGGGTCTGGGGGGGAGCGAGGCACTGTCGTCGGGGATTGCCGACGTTCCCCCCCAGCTTGAAAACTTAAGCCTCGAGCCGCGCCTACTTGGCGGCCGGCTGGCATTTCAGCTTTCGCAAATCCAGCTTCGCGGACGGGCGTGTGGGCTCTGGGGGAGGATTCGGAGCCCGCGGGGTCACGCGCCCCGCGGGCTTCTCTCATTCGCCGAGGGCTGCGTATCGGACGAGGCGGAACCGGTAGGGAAGGCTCGCGCGCATCTTCGCGGCCAGGGGCTCGTGCACCTCCGGGGTCCACGCCGTGTAGCGCTCGATGAAACGATCGCTCGCCGCCTTGTCGCCCGCGCGCTGGACGGCGAGGACTTCGCGCAGCAGGGATTCGATCGTCGGATGGTAGCGGTCGTAGTGGATGACGAGCGCCTGCCGCGCGGCGTCCCACGACAGGAGCCCCTTTTCGACGAAGTAGTTCATCTGCATGAGCTGCATCGTCTGGTACGGCTGGTCGCGGCGCGGCTTCACGTTCGGAAGCGTGCGCCGGATGCCCGCCGCGTAGACGTCCCGCACCGCCTTGTCGTCCGGGTAGTACCCGTGCGCGCGCAGCGCCGGCACCGCGAAGAGCGAGACCAGGTCGGCCTTCATCTCCTCGAACGCGTCGGAGTTCTCCTGCAGCGCGGCGTCGAGGTCGCGCCCCTGCGTGTCGCGGTCGACGCCCAGGTAGTGGCCGATCTCGTGCCACAGGGTCCGATGGAAGTCGCCTTCCGGCCCGAGGTCCGCATCGAACTCGTCCGCGACGGCGGCCCGCCACGAGCTGCCCGCGCTCTCGAAGATGTCCTCGTGGCGCATGATGTTCGACCGCAGCAGGATCGTGCGGCCGTAGCGCCGCGCGAGGAGCGGATCGTTGGGCAGGATGGTCGCGGTGTTGGTCCCGCGCGCCTGGCCGAAATCGGCGATGACCTGGTACACCCCGACCGGGATGTCCTCGCGGACGCGCTTGTGGCCCTCGTAGGGAAGCGCGTTCTCGACGTCCTGCAGGCCCTTGACCGCCTCGCGGAGCTGCGCCGTCGCCGCGTCGTCACGGATGAGAAGGCTGCAGGCGTAGAAGGCCTTGGTCCCGAAGAGCTCGTCGTCGTAGGTCTCGTAGGCGCCGATCTGCGCGTTCAGATGGCGGAACCGGCCCGTGACCCAGGCCGCGTCGCCCGACTCGTAGTCGTTGGTGAGCAGATCGCGCCCGCGGTTCCGCAAATAGCCGGCGAGCTCGGGATCATCCGCAGCGAGGTCGTCCGCGGCCTGCGACAGGAGGGCATGCGCCTTCCGCATCTCGTCCGCGTAGGCGAGGGCGTACGGCACGGCGTAGAAGCCGGCCGGGTCGGGCGCCGCGGAGAGACGCGCGCGAAGCCCCGGGTGGAGGGTGTCGAGGGCGGGGTGCGCCTGCAGGGAGGCGAGATCGCGCCTGCGGTTGGCCGCCGTCGCGCGGCGCACGACGGTGCGCGCGTCCAGGATCTGCGCGCGGTCCGTCGGATGTGCGGTGAGGAAGCGTTCGATCTCGTCGCGGCGGACGCCCCACGGATAGACGTTCTTGCCGGGCGCCGCGGGATCGACGGGGACGAACGCCTCCCGCGCGTTCTCGAGCGTGGTGGCGATCGGCCCCTGGTTCAGGCGATACAGGCGGAGGAGCGCCTCGGCGTGCGGCGGGCGCCGCGGCCCCTCGAGGGCGGCCAGCGCCTCCCGCGTCTGGCGGTGGCGCGACTGCTCGTAAACGGTCTGGAAAATGGCGCCGACTTCGAGCAACCGGCCGAGGGCCTTGCGCTCGCCCGGGGTCAGGGGCCCGAGGTCGGGCGCGAGTCGGATCTCCTGCGTACGCGAGAGGACGGCATTCGCCTGCGCGGCCGTCCAGTACCCCGCCGGAGCCGCCGCCGCGGCGAGAGTCGCAAGGGCGACGGCGAAGGGGTTCATGTCGCCTAGTCGAGGATGACGGTGGTACGGGGCGTGGCGGAGGAGGCCGCGCCGAGCGCCGCGTCGCGGTCAGGGAAGAAGTTGCCGGGCCGGCGATGCATGTAGCTCATGTGCAGCGTCTCCACTTCGCCCGGCTGATACACCGACTGCTCCGTGCCCGGGCCTTCCGCGGGCGTCATCACGTCCGTGAGGCGCGGCGAATGGCCGAGCCCGATCGCGTGCCCGAGCTCATGCAGAAACGTGTTCGAGTACGCGGCCTGC
>JANMPI010000439.1:0-16738 GCA_031369785.1 Acidobacteriota bacterium | reverse complement strand
GCCTCGTCCGCGGACGGGCGCTCGACGCGCCGGCTGGCCGCGAGAAGGATGGAGGTGACGTCTTCGCTGAAGCGCGCGTAGGAGTCGAGGTCGCCCTGCCGGAAGATCCCGCCCGGGCAAGCGCGGCGCGCGGCGGCGATGGACTGACCGGCACACACCCCGGAGGCGCGCGCCTCCGCGCTGGCCGCGGCCACGATGCCGGAGCCGGCCGGTCCTGCCCCCACGATCACCGGGCGATCCTTGAGCAACGGATCGAGGCTTCGCTCGACCGAGACCAGGAACGGGTCGAGGTCGACGTGCAGGATGCTCCGGGATCGCGACGTGCCCTTCACAACCACAGGGTATGCGGTGGGTGCGCCCCGGTAGGTCCCATGTCCGCAGCGGAAATGGAGAAAAGGCCTAGTTCATTGGCCCGCGGAGGGGCCCGAACGACTCCTGGTACAGGCGGAAGTTCTCCTGCAGCGCGGCGATCAGCCCCGGGATCATCTGCACGGGGACGACCATGCGCGTCCGGACCGGCGCCTTCACGATGTGCGTCGCCTGCGCCTGCTTGATGTCGCGCTCGCCGAGCGGAAGCATTTCGCAGAAGGTGAGGGTGAAATCGAAGGGCGAGTTCTGGATCGAGCAGAAGTTGCTGTAGACCCGCGCCACGGTAGTGTCGTCCTCGGGCACGACGGTGAAATCGACGCCCTTGCGCTCCTCGGCCATCTCTCCCTCCAGATGATCCAGTGTAGCCGGGGACGTGCTCAGTATTTCCGCAGCACGCCGATCACCACGCCCTGGATGCGGATCCGTGACGCCTCGACGTAGATGGGATCCATCTGGCTGTTCGCCGGCTGCAGGCGCACGCGGCCGCCCGCCTCGCGGTAGAGCTTCTTCAGGGTGACGTTCTCGCCGTCGAGAAGCGCGATCACCATCTCGCCGTCCCGCGCCGTCTCGCGGTCCTCGACGATGACGTAATCGCCGTCGCGGATCTGCTCGTCGATCATCGACTCGCCCTTCACCTGCAGGACGTACGTATTTCCGCGGCCGATCATGTCCTCGGGCACCCAGATCGTCTCCGTCGACTGCACGGCCTCGATGGGCGATCCGGCGGCCACCCGGCCCATGAGCGGTAGCTCGACCGCGCGCACCGTCATCTCCGTGGGGACGAGCTCGAGGGCGCGGCTGCGGTTCCACGCCCGCTTGATGAGCCCCTTCTCCTGCAGGTTCGCGAGGTGCTTGTGGACGGTGGCGAGCGAGCGGAGGCCGAAGTTGTGGCCGATTTCTTCGATGGTGGGGGCGTAACCCTCACGCGCGATGTGCGCGGCGACGTAGTCGAGGATTTCCTTCTGGCGCCGGGTCAGGTGCATGAAACCTCCGGCGACGACGGTAGGCGAAAATCAGGCGAAAGTCAATGGTTTCGTCGAGACGTCTGCCCTGCCGGCTCATGCATGTCGCGGGTCGAGCCGTTGTCCCGCGCGGGAGGCCGGGCGGGCGGCTCCACCGGAGGCGTCGACTGGCCACGTGCCCCGTGGCCGCGGTGACCCGAGCCGCCGTACTGGCCGCGGTAGGGGCCTTGCCCGTAGATCACGCCACCGCCGTAGATCACGCCACCACCATAGACCCCGCCATAGACGTACGGGTAGGGGATCCCGCCCGACGCGAGGGTCCCCTGGGTCGCGGCCTCCGCCTCCGCGCGCCGGGCATCCGCTTCGGCGGCGTCGGCCCGCGCTTCCGCTTCGCGGGCCCGCGCCTCGGCCTCCGTCGTCCGCTGGCGGTTCGTGACCTCCGCCGCGCGCTCGGCGAGGCTCGCGTTGCGCTCTTCCGGCGTCACCCACCGGCCCTCGAAGGAAACGTAGCCGCGGGCGCGATAAGACTCTTCGGCGCTGACCCAGTCGCCCGCGAGCCGGACGCGGCCGAGCGCCTGGTTCGCCGCCGTGCTCCGCGGGTCGACGGCCAGCGCGTGCTCGTACGCGCCCCGCGACTGGGTGAGCAGATCATGATCGGCGGCCCAACGGCCCAGCGCCACCCAGCCCGCGGCGTCCGAGGTCGCGAGGGCGGCGGCCCGCGCCCGATAGATGGCGAGATCGCTGGTGGTGGAGACGATGTGGTCGATGCGGGTGAGGGGCAGCGTCATCCGCCCGGGGCCGACTTCCATGACGATGGACGTGGCGGTCCGCTGCAAGACCTCGCCGTGGATGGAACCCCCGCCGCGCAGGAAGACCTCGTCCGCCCACGCCGTGGGCGCGACCACGAAGACGGCGACTGCGATGACGCGCTTCATCCCCATGACCATGCTCCCGATTCCACTATCGGGCACCGCGGGGGCGCAGTCAATCGTCTGCCGCGGCCGCCGCACTAAGATGCGCGGCGGTGCCAAACTCGGGGTCGATGCGCGCCGGACTCGCGGGCTGGCTCGCCTGGGGGATCGCCCTCCTTCTCGGGCTGAGCGGCGCGGCGATGTCGCCGCCGGGGCTCGTCCTCGGCGTGCCCTCGGCGCTCGAGGTCCTGGCCGTGATCGTCGCGACGACGGTGCTCGCCAGCGTCGCCGGCGCTCGCGCGGGGACGCTGGGGCTGGGACTGGTTCCCCTTCTGGTCCTGATCGGTTCTGGAGCTCCGGTTCCGGGCCTCGGCGCATGGACCGCGGGGCCGCTCGTCGCCATGGCGCTCGCGGTGGCCGCGGTGGCTCTCGCCGCCGCTCCTGCCGGACTCACGCGCCGCGCGTTCGTCCCCGTGCTGCTCGTCGTCCACCTCGCGGGGGCGGCGCGCGCCCAGCTGCAGGTGGGCGCGGAGGGGGACGAGCCCCATTACCTGATGGTCGCGGCCAGCATCCTCGAAGACGGCGATCTCGCGCTCGAGAACGATTACGCGGGCGGCCGCTATCGGGCGTTCCATCCCGCGGACCTCGAGCCGCACTATCGCGTGCGCGGGGCGGGCGGCGCCATCTACTCGCTGCACGCGATCGGCCTGTCCGTCCTGATCCTTCCCGCCTACGCGCTCGGCGGCTACCCCGCGGTCTCCTTCTTCATGGCGCTGCTCGGGGTCGCGACGGCGTGGCAGGTCCGCGCGCTCGTCCGCGACGTGCTGACGGACGGTGTCGCGGATGGTGTCGGATGGATCGTCGGGCTCGGACCTCCGCTCCTCCACTTCGCGGGACTCGTGTTCACGGAGGTGCCGGCGGCGCTCGCGCTGACCATCGCGCTCCGGGTCGCGCTGGGCGCGGCGACGAGGCGCCGGGCGTGGGGCGCGGGGCTGCTGATCGCGGCCCTGCCGTGGCTCAACGTCCGCTACGCGATCCTCGCCCTCATCGTCCTCGCGGCGGCGCTGGTGCGGCGGCCGCACCCGCGCGCGCTCGCGGGGTGGATCGCCCCCTCGATGGCGTCCGCGATCGCGCTGCTGGCGTATCACCACACGCTCTACGGCTTCTTCGATCCACGGCGCGTGTACGGACGGTCCCCCGAGTTCTCGCCCGCGATCATCCCGACTGGCCTTCCCGGGCTCCTCTTCGATCAGGAGTTCGGCCTCTGGGCGTATGCCCCCGTCTTCGTGCTCGCCGTTCCCGGCCTCATCCGCCTGGCGCGCACGCGTCGCTTGGAAGCCGCGACCGCGATCGGCCTCGTGCTCGCCGTGGTCTGTGTCGCGTCCGCGTGGCCGATGTGGCGCGGCGGATTCAATCCACCGGCGCGCTTCCTGCTGCCCGTCCTGCCCGCCCTGGCCCTCGGCGTCGCGGCGTGGTTGAAGCGCGGGATCACGTTCCCGATCGCGCTCCTCATCGGATGGGGGGCGTGGACCGGCCTCGCGGGCACGGTCGATCGCCGGCTCGTGCATCGCGATCGCGACGGGACGGCGCCGCTGTTCCGCGTGCACTCGGGCGCGGTGGAGTGGACGCGATTGCTGCCCGGGTTCGTCCTCGACGAGTCCGCGCGCGATCGCGTCGCTCTGGCGCTGGTGTGGTCGGCGGCATTGGCGGCCGCCGCCGCCAGTCGTCGGTCACCGACGCCGGCCCGGGTCATGCTCGGCTGCGCGGGCCTTCTCGCCGCCTCGGCCGTGGCCGCGCGCCTGGCCTCCGAGCGTGCCGGGGGGCGGGAAGCGGTGCGCCTGCTGGACCGGACAGGCATCGTCGTTCCGCTGGGCCCCATCGTTCGCGGCGATGCGGCGTGGCCCGCGATGGACGTTCCCTGGGGCCCCCTCTACGAGCCGCACCGTCACCCCGGGGGCGCCGAAATCGGCTCGCGCCTTCCGCTGCCGGCGGGGGACTACGCGATCGAGATCGTGGGCGAGCCCGTGCCGTCGACGCTCGCGCCGCCCATCCTGGAGGTCCGCGGGACCGAGGGATCATCCCCGGTAGCCCTGCGGGCGGTTGGAGGCACCCTCGAGGGCGGCTTCCGCCGGGGCGGCGCCGGTCCCGTCACCATCTCCCTCATGGGCGGCGGGCCCTTCGTCCTGAAGGAGATCCGCCTCCATCGTGCAACCTTTTCCGCCCTTGCCGGTCCAACACGATGACAGCCCGGGGCGAGGCAGGGCTGATGGGGAAACGGAATGAGCGCGCAGACCCTGGCGCCGATGGGGCTGGCCGGCATGCCTGACGCGGTGCGGGCGATGGCGGCCGACCGGGAAGACGACCGCGAGGCGATCCTCGCCTGCCAGGCTGGCGACCGCGCGGCATTCGATGGCCTCGTCGAGCGTCACCAGCGGGCGATCTACCGCCTCTGCTTCCGGTACGTGAACAACCACGAGGACGCGAGCGACCTCGCGCAGGACTCGTTCGTCAAGGCCTACAAAGCGATCGGCCGGTTCCGCGGTGACAGCACGTTCTCGACGTGGCTCTACCGGATCGCGGTCAACACCTGCATCAACTTCCGGGCCGCGCGGCGGATGGCCCTCGAGGAGCTCTCGGAGACGCTGGCCGATCCGGGGAAGCCCGTGGTGCAGAGGATGCAGGACCGCCAGCGGTCGGAGCAGGTCCGCGAGGCGGTGACGCGTCTCCCCGAGAAGCAGCGGGCGACGCTGATCCTGAAGGTCTACCATGACCTGACCCACGAAGAGGTCGCGTCGATCCTCGGGTCGAGCGTCGGCACGGTGAAGGCGAACCTGTTCCACGCCATGGGGAATCTGCGGAAGATGCTGGGGACGGCGGCGACGGCCGAGGTGGGAGAATGACGATGCGCAATCATCCGGGCGACGAGGCGCTCCTCGACGCGGCCTTTGGCGCGGCGGGCGCGGAGACGGAGCGCCACGTGGCGTCATGCGCCGAGTGCGCCGGGCGCGTGTCCGACGTTCGCGCCGCGCTGTCGATGGTGGCCGAGGCCGAGGCGCCGGAGCCCTCGCCCCTGTTCTGGGACGCGTTCCGTGGACGCGTGGCCTCGGCGATCGCCGCGCCACCCGCGCGCCGGCGTTATGCGGGGTTCGTCCTACCCGCCTTCCTGGCCGCGGCGGCGACCATCGCCGTGATCACGTACCTGCCGACGGACGTTGCCGCCCCGGCGCCGTCTCCGGCCGCATCCGCGTCGTCGTCGCTGCCCGTAGCCGAGGATGCGTCCTTCGACGCCGTGCCACCGGCGGTCGCCGCGGAAGAGATCGTCGGCTGCCGCGACGTCGCGGAGTGCGTCGCCGACCTGTCGGATGAAGAGAGCCGCGCATTCGCCGACGCGCTGCGCGCCGAGCTCGCGGCCAGCGAGGACCTGTGAAGCGCGCGCTCACCGTCCTGTTCGTCCTTGCCTGCGCGGCCGGAGCGGCCGCGCAGGAGGGTCGTCCCGAGGGTCCACTCGCAGGCCGCGAGGGCGGACCGGGCCGGCGTCCCCCGCGGGAAGAGATCTTCCGCATGGTGGACACCTACATCGCGGAGCACCTCCAGGAGAGCCTCTCGCTTTCCGACGATCAGCTGGACAAGCTGATGCCTCTCGTCCGCAAGCTGAACGCGGACCGCCGCCGTTTCGCGGAGCGCCGCCTCCGCGCGCTCTTCCAGATGCGCCGGATGCTGAAGGACGGGACCGCGACCGAGGCTCGCGTCGCGGAGCTCCTCCAGCAGGTGAAGACCGCGGAAGCGGAAGAGCCGGTAGCGGTCCGCGCCGCTCACGACGCGATCGATGCGCAGCTCACCGCCATGCAGCAGGCGCAGTTCCGCGTGCTCGAAGCGGAGGTCGAGCATCGGATGCGTCGGGTGATGGCGAACGTTCGCGGGCCGCGATCGGGCGGCGCCGGCGCGCGCGACGACGGTCGTCCGCCGCACGATCAGCGCTAGGAAAGCCTCCCGCCAAACCTCGCGGGCTATACTCCGTGAGATGGCAGCGAAGCGTCGCGGCGCCGTCAAGCCCGCGAAACCAACCCGGCGCAAAAAGGTAGCCGCGAAGGCCAGGGCAAAGATGAAGACGGGCCGCGCCGCGGCCCGGCGTCGTCTTGCCGGCGGCAAGCGCTCGGCGCGGGGCGTCGTGCGCAAGGTCCGCGCGATCGGCGTCGGGCTCGCCGCGGCCGGCGTGGCCGCGGTCCAGCACCTCCGCTCCCTGCCGCCCCCGGCACCGGAGATGGACACCGCGGCCACCGAAGAGGAGCGCATCGAGTCCTCCAAGTACCAGCCGCGCCGCGCGGTGAAGCGCGGGTTCGAGACCGAGCGCTTCGTCTTCCCCGAGAGCTACGGGGTCAACCGCGTCCGGCTGCTGGTGAAGGATCCGGAGTGGCTCTTCGCGCATTGGGACACGGATCCCGGCGCGCTGGCCGCGGTGCGGAAGGAAGTCGGCGAGCGCGCGATGGCGCTCGCGCGCCTGACCCTCCGGCTCTCGGACGCGATGGCCGGCGGCTCGACGGTGATCCTGCTGCCGCGGACGGCGCGCGCGTGGTACATCCGCGCCGACGGCACCGCGCGCTCGTACCGCGCCGAGCTCGGGCTGACCCTGCCGTCCGGCGATTTCCACCCGCTCGCCGCGAGCAACGTCGTCGGGACCCCCCGGGTCGGTCCCGCGCCGCGGGCGGCGGTCGGCCGTGTCCGCTACGATCCCTCGGGCCGTCATGTCATGGCCGCGGCCAGGGAGGCGCGCGAAGCGAGCCGCGCGAACGCCGAGCGCATGTTGGACACCCGGCGGGCCGGGAAACCGGAGTCCGGAGAGGCAGCGGCCCCCTTGCGCGGCGGAGCGAGCGATACGTTCCGCCGATAGTCGTCAGCCTTCGGCTCCGCCGAGCCCATCCGTCCGAGCGAGGTAGAGATGCCGTCGGGGTACTGGTGCCCGGTCCTGCATGCGCACCTGCCGTACGTGCGCCACCCCGAGTACCCGGACTTCCTGGAAGAGGACTGGTTCTTCGAAGCGCTGACCGAGACCTACGTCCCCCTCGTGCGCGTGTTCGACGGGCTGCTGCGCGACGCCGTCGACTACCGGCTGACCATGACGCTGTCGCCGCCCCTCGTCTCGATGATGACGGACGAGCTCCTGATCCAGCGCTACCACCGCCACCTCGAGCGGCTGGTCACCCTCGCCGAGAAGGAGGTCGACCGCACCGCCCGCGAGGACGCGCGCTTCACCGACGTCGCGCGGTTCTACGTGACCGAGCTCCAAGACATCCGCCGGATCTTCCGCGACCAGTACCGCTCCAACCTGACCGCGGCCTTCCGCAAGCATCGCGACGCGGGCAACCTCGAGGTCATCACCTGCGGGGCGACCCACGCCTTCTTCCCGTTGATGGACACCGTGCCGCAGGCGGTCCGCGCGCAGGTGCAGGTCGGGGTCGCGCACTACCGCCGGCACTTCGAGCGGGACCCGGTCGGCATCTGGCTCCCGGAGTGCGGCTACATGCCGGGGCACGAGCGTTTCCTCCTCGAAGGCGGCCTGCGCTACGCGTTCCTCGAGTCCCACGGCATCACCGATGCCGATCCGCAGCCCAGCCACGGCGTGCTGGCGCCGATCGTCTCGCCGGGCGGGATCGCGTTCTTCGGACGCGACATGGAATCGTCGCGCCAGGTGTGGAGCGCCGAGGTCGGCTATCCCGGTGACTACGACTACCGCGAGTTCTACCGCGACATCGGTTGGGAGCTGCCCCTCGACTACCTGGGCGAGGTGGTCCCGGACGGCCTGCGGAAGAACGTCGGCATCAAGTACTACCGCGTGACGGGGAAGGTCGCGCTCCACGAGAAGCAGCCGTACGTCCCGGAGTGGGCGCGGGCCAAGGCGGCGAGCCACGCCGGGAACTTCCTGAGCCACCGGGTGCGGCAGGTTCAGCAGGCGGCGGCGGGGATGGCCCGCCCGCCGCTCGTGGTCAGCCCCTACGACGCCGAGCTCTTCGGCCACTGGTGGTTCGAGGGCCCGATGTTCCTCGACTTCCTCTTCCGCAAGATGCACTTCGACCAGGACGTCGTGAAGTCGATCACGCCGCCGGAATTCCTCGATCGCCATCCCGAGTGCGAGGTCGCGCAGCCGCCGATGAGCACGTGGGGCGCGCGCGGGTTCGCGGAGGTCTGGCTGAACCCGAGCAACGACTGGATCTATCCCCACCTCGACGTGGCCGCCGAGCGCATGGTCGAGCTCGCCGCCCGCTACCCGGAGGCGGACGGCCTGCACCGCCGCGCGCTGGCCCAGGCCGCCCGCGAGCTGCTCCTGGCGCAGTCGTCGGACTGGGCCTTCATCATGAAGACGGGGACCACGGTCGAATACGCGAAAAAGCGCACGCGCGATCACATCGCGCGCTTCACGCACCTGTACCGCACGCTCACCGGGCAGGAAGAGCTGCGCGAGGAGTTCGTCGAAGAGTTCGAGGAGCGCGACAACATCTTCCCGGAGATCGATTACCGCGTGTATCGATGACGCCGGCGGCGGAGCGCCGCGGCGTCCCGGGTGAGGGAGCAATGAGCCCGGCGGCGTGGCCGATCTTCCAGGCCGTCTTCCTCGGCAGCGGCTTCGCCGCGCTCCTCTACCAGATGATCTGGCAGCGCCTGCTGACGCTCTTCGGCGGCGCCGACGTCTATTCGGTGACCCTCATCGTCTCCGCCTTCATGGCCGGCCTCGGCCTCGGGAGCCTGGCCGGCGGGCACGTCGCCGACCGCCTGACGCTGCGCCGGCGCCTTTTCGCCTTCGCGCTCTCCGAGCTCGCGGTGGGCCTCTTCGGAGCGGCGTCGACGTGGATCCTCTACGACGTGCTGTACGTCCGGCTCGGTCCGGTGGACCTGCCGGGATGGGGGACCGCCGCGGTGCTCTTCGGGGTGCTGCTCTGGCCGACGTTCTTCATGGGCGTGTCCCTGCCGCTCCTGTCCCGCGCCTTTGCCGAGACGACGGCCACCGCATCGCGGCGGATCGCGTCGCTTTACGGGTGGAACACCGTCGGCGCCGCGCTCGGATCCCTCGTCACGGTCTGGGTGATCCTGCGCGCCACCGACTTCCGCCACGCGACGTTCCTCGGCGCGTCGCTGAACCTGGCCTGCGCGCTGGCCGCGCTGTGGCTGTCGCGGGGCCTTCCTTCCGTCGTCGCGCGGGAAGACGAGCCGGCGGCCTTCCTCGAGCCTCCGCCGCCCGCGGCGCTCCGGCTCGGGACCTGGATCGCCCTCTATGCGCTCTCCGGCTTCATCGCGCTGTCGCTCGAGATCGTCTGGTTCCGCTTGCTGGGCGTGATCCTGAAATCGATCTCGTTCACCTTCGCGACGCTCCTCGCCCTGTTCCTGACCGGAGTCGGCGCCGGCGCTCTCGCCGGCCATCGCGTCGCGGCGCGGGTGCGGAACCCCGCGCGCGCGTTCCTGGTCCTGCAGGCCCTGATCCCGGTCTACGCCGCGCTCGCGCTGGCCTTCTTCCTGTTCGCCGCCCCGCGCTTCGCCGCGATGCAGCCGGTGTGGGAGTACATGAACGGCTACGAGAGCCTCGACATCGCGGCCGCCGTGCGATCCGCGCAGCGCTACGTCGTCGAGCTGGGCGCGGTGGCGCCGCAGGCCGAACGGCTGACCGCGCTCCTCGCCTTCCTCTACGTCGCGCTGCCGGTGTTCCTCGTCGGGCCTCCGACCCTGATGATGGGCCTCTCCTTCGCGCTGCTGCAGCGCGCGATCCAGACCGACCTCGCCGCGCTGGGCCGGCGGGTGGGCTGGCTGCAGGCGTCGAACATCGCGGGCTCGACGCTCGGCTCGATCTTCACCGGGGTCGTGCTCCTCGACGTGCTGGGCACGGCACTCACGCTGCGGCTCCTGGTCGTGCTCGGGGTCGTGTTCCTCGTTCCCGCCCTGGCCGGCGTGCCGTCGCGCACGCGGCTCCGGGCCGCGCTCGGCGCGGCGGCGGTGGTGGCGATGACGGTCCGACTCGCCCCCGGAAGCGCGAAGCTCTGGGCGCGCCTTCACGGCGCGCGCATCGAGGACGTCCTGTACGCCGAGGATGGCTCCGGGCTGTCGGTGATCAAGCACGAGGGCGCGGCGAGCGTCGTCTATGTGAACGGCGTGGGGCAGAGCGAGCTGCCCTACGGCGGATTCCACAGCGTCCTCGGCGCGCTGCCGGTGCTGATCCATCCCCATCCCGACGCCGTCGCGCTCATCGGGCTCGGGTCCGGAGAGACGCTTTTCGGGGCCTCCGGCCGGCCGGAAACATCGGAGCTCCGCAGCATCGAAATCGTCGTCCCGCAGCTGGACACGCTGATGCAGCTCCGGGCGCAGAGGGGTTACGCGGGGCTGAAGGTGCTTTTGGGCGACGGCCGCGTCCACCACGCCTTCACCGACGGGAGGGCGTTCATACTGAAAGGCGGGAGGAAGTACGACGTGATCGAGGCCGACGCCCTGCGGCCGACCAGCGCGTACTCGGGAAACCTCTATTCCCGCGAGTACTTCGACCTGCTGCGCCGCCACCTGAAGCCGGGCGGTCTCGCGGTGACCTGGGACCCGACGCCGCGGACGCGCGCCACCGTGGTGAGCGCGTTCCCGCACGTCCTCGCCTTCCGCGCCCTTCTCGTCGCCAGCGAGTCACCGATCGTCTGGGAGCCCGACGTCATCCGCGCGCGCATGCGCGAGGCCTTCACCGAGTCGTACTACCGCCGTGGGCAGGTGGACATCGCGGCCTTGATGGCCGACGTCCTCTCGCAGACGCCGGTCGTCTACACGCCCGCGTCGGATCGCTCGAACACCGACATCAACCTCGACCTGTTCCCGCGCGACGAGTACCTCGTGGGGGCGAGCTTTCGGCCCGCTCCATGAGCACGCGTCGATGACGGCCGGCCCGGTGCGTCCCTCGGCGATCGCGGGGTCCTGGTATCCGGGCGACGCGGCCGCGATTCGCGCCGAAGTCGATCGCTACCTCGGCCTCGTGCCGCCATGGTCGCGGCCTGGCCGTGTCATCGGCCTCATCGCGCCGCACGCCGGTCTGCGTTACTCCGGGCCGGTGGCCGCCCACGCGTATGCGACTCTGGCGGGGCGCGAGCGGCTGACCGCGGTCCTCGTCGGCCCTTCCCATCGCGCCGCATTCGAAGGCGTCGCACTTTATTCGCGGGGCGCGTTCGCGACGCCGTTCGGCTCCGCTCCTGTCGACGAAAACGTGGCGGCCCGCATTCTCGCCGGCGCCGACGTCGTGGTGGCGGACGATCGCCCGCACCGCCACGAGCATTCGCTCGAGATGCAGCTGCCCTTTCTGCAGCGTCTGGTTCCGGATCTCCGAATCGTTCCCTTGCTGATGGGCAGCCAGGTGCGTGCCGAGGTCGATGCGCTGGCGGCGGCGCTCGCGGCGGTGGCGGGCCCCGATGTCCTCCTGATCGCGTCCAGCGACCTCAGCCACTACCAACCCGCGGCCGTGGCGAACCGCCTCGACGCCCAGGTGGTCGCGGAAGTCTCGGCGCTGCGTCCCGACGGCCTCATGGCGCTGCTCGAGAGATCGCATGAGCACGCGTGCGGCGGCGGTCCGATGGTCGCGGTGATGAAGGCGTCGATCGCCGCCGGCGCGCGGGTGTCGCGGGTGCTGCGGTACGCCGACAGCGGCGACGCGGGCGAGCGCGACAAGAGCCGCGTCGTCGGGTACATGGCCGCGGCGCTTTCCGCATGATGGAGCGCGGGGAGGCCCTCGTCGCCCTCGCGCGGCACGCGATCGCGGAGCGGCTCGGCGTCGCCGGACCGCCGCCGTCCGCACCTCCGCTCGACGAGCCGCGGGGCGTGTTCGTCACCTTGCGCCAGCGCGCCGACCACGAGCTGCGGGGCTGCATCGGGGTGATCGAACCGCGCTTTCCGCTGCGGGAGGCGGTCCGCCGTGCCGCCGTGTCGGCCGCCTTCGACGATCCGCGGTTTCCGCCCGTGTCGGTCGACGAGCTGCCGGTGGTGGTCCTCGCCGTCTCCGTGCTCGGGCCGCTCGCGCCATCGACCGTCGACGCGGTCGAGGTCGGGCGCCACGGCGTGGTGATCCGTTGCGACGGCCGGAGCGCGTTGTTCCTGCCCCAGGTGGCGACCGACCAGGGATGGGACCGCGAGACGCTGCTGTCCGAGCTCTCCCGCAAGGCGGGACTGCCGCCCGACGCCTGGCGTGACCGCCGCGGTCAGCTGTTCGTGTTCGAGACGGAGACCCACTCCGAAGGGTGACGCGCACCGCTCGACGTCGCGACCCGAACCGTCCGCAGCCTTCCGACACCGCTGCCGCTCCCCCCGTGGCAAGGGCGGCCGCCAGCGAGGCCGGATGACCCGTGGCGGGGAGCCGGCCAACGCGAAGGCCGCTTTACCCTGCCGTCAGCTGAGCTTGCATTGTCCGGCCGTGGTCGGATTGAACCGCCCGAAAAGAGCATCGTCGAGGACGCAGGGACCGCACGTGCCGGGCGAACCAGTTCCGCCACAGGCGACGTATTCGCCACCGGCGGTGACGTCGATCAGATACTGGTTCGATTCCTTCAGGAAGCAGTTCGGGGCCTCCGCCGGGACGCCGCCGAAGCCGCCGCACTTCAGGAGCCGGCCGTTGACGTTCTGGAACCAGTTGGGTCCGGGCCTGCCCGTGTCCGAGATCCCGGACATGTAGTGGTCGCAGGGCACGCGGGAAGGATCGTCTTCGCGCCGCGTGTTGCAGATGAGCCCGGGGATGCCAACCGCCTGGCAATAGGTGGCGTTCCGGATCTGGGGCTGGGTGTTCAATACCTTCCGATTGCGTGAGGGCTCGAGCTGTACCTTGGTGCCGAAGCCGTAGGAGTCCGCGAACGCCGGGAGGGGACTGCCGCAGGCCGCGGCGAACGGATTGGGGGCGGGGGTGGCCGTCGGCGTCGGCGTGGGCGGCGCCGGCTGGGTGGGGTTGCCGGGCACCGCGGCATTGCTTCCGCCACACGCGGCGGTCACGGCAAGCAGGCTGACGGCAGCTAGGATTCGCATTCAGGTCCTCTCGAAGACGACGGCGTTTCGGTAAGCCGTCCAGAATTGGTCATTATATCCGACCGACTCCTGATTCGACGAGAGCCAAGTCAGAACCAGGCGGGCCGGCATGTCCCGCGGTACGACGCCTCGCCGCGGCGGATGTAGCCCGCCGAAATCATGATGTGGAACTGGTCGTTCAGCGTGTTGTCGACCTTGACCGCGACCTCGCCGCCGTTCGCGACCGCGCAGAAGCCGGCCTGGCGCAGTTCGACCAGCACCTCGTGATAGTACGAATCGGAGTCCTTCACGAAGTACCCGCCCGGGCCGCGGGCGTCGTCGAGGTTGAAGAGATCCGGCCGGCGCGTGACCACGCGGTTGATGGCGGCATCGACGTCGGCCAGGAAGGCTGGGCTCTGCCGCGAGCAGTTGTCGTTGAACGTGCCCGGACCCGCGTTGCATCCGACGGCAGCGGCCGGCGGCGGTGGGGGAGGCGGCGTCGGCGTGGCGGCGGCGGCGGGCGGGATGACGGCATCCGGCTCGACGGTCGCGGAGCCGTCGTTGCAGGCGAGGACGACGAACGGGACGAGGGCGAGGACGTAACGAAGCGAAAGGACGCGCGGTGAGCGCATGGGGGACCTCCTGGGTAACGGGACGGCGCATTCTAGGGCACCAGGGGGTCGGTTGGGGACCGCCCGCTGGACGCCCGCGCTACTTGCCGGTGACCCGGATCATCTCCGTCGTCGTGGTCACGCCGCGAAAGACCTTCTCGACCGCGGCCTCGCGGAGCGTCCGCATGCCTTCTTCACGTCCGACCTTGAAGATCTCCTGCGCCCCCGCCTGCGCGGTGACGAGCGCCCGGATGCGGGGCGTCATGGGGAGCACCTCGAAAATCCCGATACGCCCGCTGTAGCCGGTCTGCCGGCAGTGCAGGCACCCGCGCCCGCGTCGGAACTTGTATTCCTTCAGCTTCTCGGGATCCATGCGCAGCAGCGTGGCTTCCTCCGCCGTGGGCGCGTACTCCTCGGTGCAATGGGTGCAGATCTCGCGCACCAGGCGCTGCGCGAGCACGCCGATGAGCGTCGTCGTGATCAGGAAGTGGGGGATCCCGAGGTCCTGGAGGCGCGTCACCGACGACGGCGCGTCGTTGGTGTGCAGCGTGGAAAGGACGAGGTGGCCGGTGAGCGCCGCCTGCACCGCGTGCTCGGCCGTCTCCTGGTCGCGGATCTCGCCGACCATGATGATGTCCGGGTCCTGGCGCAGCACCGTGCGTAGCGCGGACGCGAACGTGATGTCGATCTGCGGCCGCACCGACACCTGGTTGAAGTCCTCGAACACCATCTCGATCGGGTCCTCGATCGTGATGATGTTGACCTCCGGCTTCGACAGGTGCTTCAGCACCGAGTAAAGCGTCGTGGTCTTGCCGCTGCCGGTGGGGCCAGTGACGAGGATGATGCCGGTCGGCCGCGCGATGAAGTCGTTGAAGCGCGGGACGTCGCGCGCGGAGAGCCCGAGGTCGTCGATCCCCTTCAGCAGGATGTCGGGATCGAAGATGCGGAGCACCGCCTTCTCGCCGAACGCGGTAGGCATGGTGGAGACGCGCAGCTCGATCTCGCGGCCGCCCTGCTCGCGCTTGATGCGGCCGTCCTGGGGGCGGCGCTTCTCCGCGAGGTTCAACCCGGACAGCAGCTTGATGCGCGAGACGACGGCCTGGTAGACGATCCCGGGAATGAGATGCACGTCGTGGAGGATCCCGTCGATGCGCAGGCGCACCAGGGTGAGCGTGCGCTTGGGCTCGAAGTGGATGTCCGACGCGCGCTGCTCGAACGCGTAGCTCAGGATGTGGTCGAGCGCCTTCACCACCGGCGCCGCCGCGGGGTCGAGCTCCTTGTTCTCGCCGGAGAGGAACTCCTGGTTGCCGAGGTCGACGGTGGAGATACGGCTCTGCGTCAGCTGCTTCTCGGCGGTGGTCAGGCTCGTCTTCTGGTCGTAGAAGCCCTTGTTCACGGTCTCGACGTCGCTGCGCGTCGAGACCACGCGAGTGACGTCGAGGCCGGTGACGCGCTTGATGTCTTCTTCCGGGAAGGGCGCGAAGGGGTCGTAGACCGCCACCGTGATCGTGGTCTCGGTCTTCGAGATCGCCACCAGGCCGTGCTTCCGCGCGAAGGGCCCGGCAAAGCCCTTGGTCACGACGTCGAGGTCGAGGTCGAGCGGATTGATCTTCACGTACGGCAGGCCGACGTGCGCCGCCACCGCCTGCGCGATCTGCACCTCGTTGGACAGCCCGAGCTGGATGACCGCCTGCTCCGCCGGCACCGCGTTCATGCGGATGGTGCGGTGGACGCGGTCCGCCTGCTCCGCGGTCAGCACCTTCTGGGTGACGAGGATGGGGAGGATGTCGGTGGTGTGGGTGGGCGCCGTCGGCGGGGCCGGCGCGTCGCCGGCCCTCCGCCTCGGCGTCGGCGTGCTCACCGGACGATTATAGGTCGCGAGCGCACCCAGTCCCTTCCTGCTATAAGGGACGGATGCGCTCGGTCACCTTCATCGGCGTTCCCCTCGACCTCGGCGCGGGGCGTCGCGGGGTCGACATGGGACCCTCGGCCCTGCGCGGGGCGGAGATCCACGCCCGCATCCGCGAGCTCGGCTACGACGTCGCCGATCACGGGGACATGGAGGTCTCCATCGCGGAGACGCGCGAGCCCGGCGATCCGAAGCTCAAATACCTGAAGGAGATCCGGCAGACCTGCATGGCGTTGCGGGACGTGGTCGCCGGCGTACTGGCGGAGGGCCGCATGCCCATCGTGCTGGGCGGCGACCACTCGATCGCCATGGGCACCATCGCCGGCGCGTCGCAGCATCACCGTCTGCGGGACAAGAAGATCGGCCTCATCTGGTTCGATGCGCACGGCGACATGAACACTCCGGAGACCAGCCCGACGGGGAACATCCACGGCATGCCGCTGGCGGTGGCGCTGGGCCTCGGCGAACCCTCGCTGGTCGAACTCGCGGGCAAGACGCCGATGGTGGAAGGCTCGCGGGCGGCGGTGGTCGGCCTGCGCGACGTCGACCTGGCCGAGCGCGCCAACATCAAGGAGACGGGGATCGGCGCCTTCACCATGCGCGACATCGACGAGCGGGGGATGCGCACCGTCATGGAAGAAGCGATCAAGCGCGCGTCCACCGGGACCGCGGGCATCCACGTCAGCTTCGACATCGACGGGATCGATCCCGACTTCGCGCCCGGGGTGGGGACGCCGTCGCCGGGCGGGATCTCGTACCGCGAAGCGCACCTGGCCATGGAGATGCTGGCGGACACCGGCAAGGTGGTCTCGGCGGAGCTGGTGGAGGTCAATCCGATCCTGGACCAGCGGAACGGTACGGCCAGACTGGGTGTCGAATTGCTGGCCTCTCTCCTCGGCAAGAAGATCCTCTGACGCACATCGGGGACGATTGACAGGCCCGTATCCTGCTGTTACGATTCGGCTTTCGTCCAGTCGTAGG
>JANMPI010000385.1:0-2719 GCA_031369785.1 Acidobacteriota bacterium | reverse complement strand
GATGGCGCGTTACGCCTGGTGGAGAGGGGCGGGCGTGGTCGGGGCTGACATGGCGGCGAACGCGGGGCAGCAGACCACTTCCCTGCCCGTTTTCAGGTTCCGATAAGGTGTGTTCGGACAGTAAGTATATTTAGTTGACATAAGTCACGGGATTCGATAGCGTCGCGACATGCCTCGGACCGGCCGCCCTCCGCTGACCGACGACCAGGTTCGCGAGCGGATCAGCGCGTACCAGTCCCGGTACGGCGTCAAGGAGCTGAATCCCAACGGGTTTCCGGTCTTCCCGGCCGGGCTCCGGGAAACGCAACAGCACCGCGAATGGATGGCACTCTATCAACTGGTCAATCGCGCCCGGCACCGCGGGGCCGACGCGCCAGCGTACGAGCCCGCCGGCACAGTCTGTCCCGTCTGCCTCGACGCGGAGGCATCCGAGCACAAGGACTGTACGGCTGCGGTCACCTTGGTCCGCCGGCTTGGCTCGCCCAGCCTCGACCGGATCCGGGCCCAGGCGTTCAAGAAGAAAAGCTGATCGCGGACGGGGTCAGCCTCGAATGAAGTCGTGGAGGAGGACGCCGCGGCTTCCGGAAGCCCGAGCCAGTCGCTTGTCGGCGGTGACGAGCGGAAGACCAAGGCTCTTCGCCACGAAGGCGAATTCGGCGTCCCACGCGCTGATCCCGCCTTCCGCGGCGAGCCGGAGGCACTGTTCCGTCGATGCCTCCACGTTGGCGTCCGCCACGAGTTGCTCGGCGGCGCGGAAGGCGGCCAGCGCTTTGGCCAGCGGCAGGGCGCGCACCCGCATCAGCGTCGCCAGAACGTTGCGGAGCTCGCGGCGCCACACCGCGGGAGCAACCCACGCCGCATCACGTTCCGCGAGCAGGAGGACGTCGCGGGTGCGCTCGCCGGGGATCACCGCGTAGGCCACGATGTTCGTGTCGACGACGATCATCGACGGCCGTGAGCCTTCGCGCGGCGGAGGAACGCGTCGGTCAGGGGCGGCATCCCGGAGAGTCGCTTGTGGAGGCCGCGCAAGGCCCTGACCGTCTGGGGACCGGTACGCCGCGGCGGCGCTACGAGGCTCGATTCCAGTCTCGCGAGCGCCTCCTGGTTGAGGCTGCGGCGGTTCTCCCTGGCCACGCCCTTCAGTATTCGGACCAGCTCGGCGGGCACGTTCTTGAGGGTGACCGTCGCCATGGCTTGTTCCTCCAAGGATCCATTATGCATCCGGTATGGTTGCCAACGGACGGCCGGCCATTTGCGCTTTGCGCACGAACCGTGTCCGGCGCACAATCCGCCCATGAGCAAGGCACGACGCGATTTCCTGAAGCGCTCCGCCATCGGATTGGCCACGGCGGCGATGGCCCCGTCGGTGGGCGGCGCACAGACGCCGGAGACACCGGCCGGCATGCCTCCGGCGTTCGGCACCGGGCCCAGGGTCGGGCCCGAGATCACGCCGGAGACGATCGCCGAGGCCGAGAAGCTCATGCAGGTGCAGCTGACGCCCGCGGAGCGCGCGCAGGCCGCCGGCAACTGGCGCGTCTCGATGGCGCCGCTGTACGAAAGAAGGACGGGGCCGCGCAAGGTGGCCCTCGATCCCGCGCTGGCCCCGGCGAGCGTCTGGGACCCGGCGTCGATCCCCGGGGTGACGATCGTGGCCACGCGCGACCGCTTCGTGCCGACGACCGGCCCCGCCCGCCCACTCCCCTCTCGCGACGACGACATCGCGTTCGCGTCCGTCCGGGACCTGTCGCGCTGGATCCAGTCCCGCGCCCTCACGTCGGAGCGGCTGACGCGCATCTGCCTGGAGCGGCTCGAGCGCTTCCAGCCGAAGATCAACGCGGTCATCACGCTCACGCGCGATCACGCGCTGGCGCAGGCGCGGAAGGCCGACGCGGAGATCGCGGCCGGCCGTTACCTCGGCGCTCTGCACGGGATCCCGTACGGCGCCAAGGACCTCGTCGACACCGCCGGCATCCTTACTACTTACGGCGCCGAGCCCTTCCGCGACCGCGTGCCGGCGAGCAACGCCGCCATCATCGATCGGCTCGATAAGGCGGGCGCGGTCCTGGTCGCGAAGCTGAGCCTTGGATCGCTGGCCCTGAACGACATCTGGTTCGGCGGGCAGACCAACAACCCGTGGCTGCTGGAAGAGGGCGCGTCGGGCAGCAGCGCCGGGCCAGGAGCGGCCACGGCCTCCGGATGCGTGCCCTTCGCCATCGCCAGCGAGACCGGCGGCAGCATCATCGCCCCCGCGATGCGCGACGGCGTGGTCGGCCTGCGTCCCACGTACGGCCGCGTGGCCCGCACCGGCGCGATGACCTTGTGCTGGTCGCTGGACAAGCTCGGCCCGATGGCGCGCTACGTCGAGGATACGCTCCTCGTCCTGCGCGCGATCAACGGAGCCGACCCCGGCGACGTCGCCAGCGTCACCCGGCCCCTCGACTTCGACGCCACCGCGCCCGTCCAGGGCCTGAAGCTCGGCTATTTCCCGCGCTGGATGGGCGAGGCGCCCGCCACCGACGTCGATCGCGCCGCCCTCGCGAGCCTGCGCACGCTTGGCCTGGAGACGGTCGAGGTCTCACTCCCCGACTGGCCGTACGGCTCGCTCAACACCATCCTCTTCGCCGAAGCCGGCGCGGCGTTCGAGGAGCTGACCCTCCGTCGTGGCGTCGACCAGCTGAAGATGCAGGTGCCGGACGCGTGGCCGAACATCTTCCGGCAG
>JANMPI010000427.1:0-26446 GCA_031369785.1 Acidobacteriota bacterium | reverse complement strand
CGAGACCGCGCCCGACCTTGCCCGGTTCGGTCTCGCTCCGCCGGTACGCGTCGTCACCGTCGGCCTCACCGGTGGCGCCACGGTCGCTCTGGAGATCGGGAACAGCCCTTCGGCGGGGCTCCAGCACGCGCACGTCGCGGGCAGCCCGCGGGTGGCGATCATCCCCGGCGCGCTCCCCGGCGACCTCGCCAAGGGGATGAACGAGCTGCGCGCGAAGCGCCTGCTCGAGGTCTCGACCTACGACGTCGAGGGGTTCGACGAGGATGCCGCGGGCGCGCCTCGCACGTACGCGCGTACGGTGACCAAGGACGAGCAGGGCGGCGACACCCACAAGTGGAAGCGGACGGCCCCGGACGCCAAGGACGTCGACACGAGCAAGGTCCAGGACGCGCTGTTCGCGGTGGGCGGGCTCGAGGTGCTGGGGTTCATCGACGCGCCGGCGGCTCTGGCCACGTATGGCCTGGACGCGCCGGTGCTACGGGTGACGTTGCGTCACGCCGCCGGGCGTCCGCCGCTCTGGTTCGAGGTGGGGACGAAGGACGGCGCGTACTACGGAAGGCGGGAAGGCGACGCCGCCGTGATGAAGCTCGACCCCGCCAAGGCGGCCGAGCTCATCAAGGCGTTCACGGATCTGTAGTCAGTTCCGCCGCGGCATAGAGGCCGGGCGCGCGGGCGCCGGCTTCTCGACCGGGTCCGCGGTCGACGGCGTGCGTGCGGCGGCCCCTTCGACGCGGGCGTGCTTGATGAGGACGGGCGCGATCGGGACGTTCTGGTGCGGCCCCTTGCTGGTGGTGGGCACCGCGACGATGCGGTCGACGACGTCCATCCCGCCGACCACGTTGCCGAACACCGCGTAGCCGGCTCCGCCCACGCCGTAGTCGAGGGCGGCGTTGTTCTTCACGTTGATGAAGAACTGCGCCGTCGCGCTGTTCGGATCCGCGGTGCGGGCCATGGCCACCGTGCCCCGGTCGTTCCGTACCTTGTTGGCGGCTTCGTTCTTGATCGGCGGGCGCGTGGCCTTCTCGGTCATCGAAGCGTCCATCCCGCCGGCCTGGATCATGAAGTTCGGGATCACGCGATGGAAGATCGTCCCGTCATAGTGGCCGGCGCGGACGTAGGTGAGGAAGTTCTTGACGCTGACGGGGGCCTTGGCCTCGTCGAGTGCGATGCGGATGTCGCCGAGCGAGGTCTCGAGGACGACGACGGGCCCGTTCATGGCGGGGCTGGTGGAGCCGGTCTGGGCAAGGGCAAGGGCGGCGAGCAGGGCACTGGCAATGATCATTGGTTCTTTGTTCTCCTAGGATCCCATGGTAACAAACGGCGCCTTGGTTGCTTCGGCCCCGCCGCGACACTTAGAATGCAAAGGCCTCCAAACCCATGGTCCTGTTCAACTATTCGACGAAAGAGCTCACGGCGAAGGTCGTCTATTACGGGCCCGGGCTCTGCGGCAAGACCACGAACCTGCAGTGGATCCACGAGAAGCTCCCCATCCGCAACAAGGGAAAGATGCTCTCCCTGGCCACCGAGGCGGACCGCACCCTCTTCTTCGACTTCCTCCCCATCGAGCTCGGCAGCATCCGGGGGATGAAGACGCGCATCCAGCTCTATACGGTTCCCGGCCAGGTCTTCTACAACGCGACCCGCCGGATGGTCCTGAAGGGCGCCGACTGCGTCGTGTTCGTGGCCGACAGCCAGGAAGCGATGATCGACGCCGACCTCGACAGCCTGGCCAACCTGCGCGAGAACCTCGAGGTCAACGAGATCAGTGCGGAAGAGATCCCGATGGTCCTGCAGTACAACAAGCGGGACCTGCCGAACGCGCTACCGCTCGAGATCCTGAACGAGCGCCTCAATCCCCGCGGCGTGCCGTTCTTCGAGGCCGTGGCCAAGCAGGGGATCGGCGTCGAGGAGACGTTGAAGGGCGCCACGACGCTCGTGTTCAAATCTCTGGCCGGCAGGTATGGTGGAGGAGGCGAGGCGGCAGGCACCACCGCCGCGAAAGCCGCGCGTCCTGCGCCCGGCCCTGCGACGGGGTCCCCGCCGGCTGCACCCGCAACGCCCGCGCCCCGACCGGCGCCGATCGCCGTGGCGGCCGCACCGGCGCCCCCGCGTTCCGCCGCCGTTGCCGCAGCGCTTCGCGGCTCCGACGATCCGCTCCTCGATCTGACCCCCGCGCCCGCGATGCGCCCTTCCGACCTCCAGTCGACGGATGACCTCCTGAACTCACTCGACCTCGACGGGTCGAGCCCCGTTTCGTCCGACCTCGATCTCGGCGACGTCGAGGAGACGGTCGAAGAGCTGGAAGTCCTGCCCGACGATCCTCCGGAGGCGGTGGTGCTGCCCCCGGATCGGCCCGGCCGCACGACGCTCGTCAAGGGCCCGGACGAGAGCGAGGAGATGCGGCGGAAGATCAGCCGCCCGTCCGCGCCTCCGGCCGCGGACGACCTCCTCGACGAGCTGAGCATGGACGAGGACATGGAGGAGATTTCGCTCGACGCGCCGCCCGCGCGCCGGGGGGACAGCTTCACGGGCCTCGGAGACGCCGGGCGGGCGGCCGCCGCGGCGGTGGCCGCCCCCGCGCCGAGACCGGTGGCTCCTCGCGCCCCTGCGCCCCGACCGGCGCCCGCGCCGGCGCCCGCGCCCGCCGCGCATATCGACGTGCGCTCGCACCTCGAGCCGGCGCCGGTGAGCGTGCCGGTGGAGATCAGCATCGCGGCGGGCGAGCACGAGACCACCGTCCCCATCGAGATCGTCGTCGGCCGCCCCGGGACCCCCGGCCACGTCCGCATCCACGTGGCCCTGAAGGTCAAGCTCAGCTAGTCGGCGGCGGGGATCGCCATCACGCCCGCGCGCTGGACGTCCTGGTACTTGACCGCGTCGACGTCGAAGGCCTCGATGCTCGCGAGCAGCGTGGCGAGCGCCTTGTCGAAGGTGGGAAGCGTCTTCCGCGCCCGCGTCAAGGGATTCGTCCGCGCCAGCACGTAGTTCTTCACGAAGGGATGGCGGATCCCGCGCTGGTGGATCTTCGCGACGACGCCCGCGAGCGCCGCGTCCACCTCGCGCACGTTCTCCGCGCGCGCCTCGCGGACGGGCCGCGTCTTTGCGAACGATCCCGGCAGGAAGCCGTCCACGCGGCGGAGGAGCGGCGCAAAGGCGCCTCCCGCGAAGCGCTTGTTCGTCTCGTAGAGCAGCCCGAGCGTGACGAGGTGCGCGGCCTCGAACTGGAACGCGTAATCCTCCTCGCCCTTGCGCGGCTCCGCTTCGGCGAGGGCGCGGTACATCCGGATGACCTCGAGCGACTTCTCCTTCAGGTTGTGCGCCTTCTCCGTGTTCAGGGCCAGGATCTGGAACGCGACCTCGGGCTCGGGGATCAGGATCACGGGGCAGAAGTCCACCTTCATCTTCTGCAGCACCTTCAGGCGATGGTGGCCGTTCGGCGTCCAGTAGAGGCCCGCCTCCGGCGACACCACCACGATGGGGTCGACGAAGCGATCGATCTTCTTGACCGCCTCGTGCAGACGCTTGACGTGGGCGGGGGACAGATCGCGCTGGTACGGCGTCGGCGCGACCTTGTCCAGGGGCAGCAGGCAGAAGACCTGCCAGTGGTCGCCGACCGGCTCCCGATAGGTCGTGATCGCCCGGCCGCCGTCCGCGGCGACGCGGTCGACGAGCGCCAGCACCGCCTTCGGGACGTCGTCCGCCGCGCCCACGGCGCGATGGTATACCGGCGCCCAATTAGAATGACGGGACGGGAGGCACGAGCACTCATGCGCATTCATAAGGAAACCCTGCGGCGTCCAATGGCCGCTCTGGCGCTCGTGGGCGCCCTCGCCGCGCCGGCGGGCGCGCAGCTCGACCCGGTCCCCCAGGACCGGGGAGCCACCGGCCTCGGGCTGGCGCTGCGGCGGATCGGAGTCACGCCCCGCGTCCTGTACGTGACCGCGCATCCCGACGACGAGCACAACGGGATACTGGTGCGCCTCTCGCGCGGGCTCGGGGTCCGCACCGGCCTCCTGACCCTGACCCGCGGCGACGGCGGGCAGAACGCCATCGGCCCCGAGCTGTTCGACGCGCTGGCCGTGCTGCGCACGGAGGAATTGGCCGCCATTCATCGCTATGACGGGGCGGAGCAGTACTTCGGGATGTCGTCCGACTTCGGCTACTCGTTCAGCGTCGAGGAGACGCTCGCGCGCTGGGGCCGCGAGAGAGCGCTCGGCGACGTGGTGCGCACGGTGCGCGCCTTCCGCCCCGACGTCATCCTCACGCTGCCCGTGGATGCGGTGAGCGGCGGGCTCCATCACCAGGCCGCCGCGCGCCTCGCCCGCGAGGCCTTCCGCGTGGCCGCCGATCCCGCGCGGTATCCCGAGCTCGGCCCGTCGTGGCAGGCGGCGAAGATCTACCAGGGCGGCGTCGGCGGCGGGGCGGCCGCGAACGCGGAGTCACGGGTCACCGTGCGCACCGGCGTCTACGATCCGTTGCTGGGGCTCACCTGGCAGCAGTTCGGCAGCGTGTCGCGCGGCATGCATCGTTCGCAGGCCACGGGGCAGCGGATGGCCGCCGCGGGCGAGGGCGAAGCGTCGTTCATCCTCCTCGACAGCGCGCCGCCGGTGAGCGCGCCCGAGGCCGACATCCTCGACGGGCTCGATCTCACCTTCGCGGGCCTCGCTCGCTACGCGCCCGATGCCGCGACGGCGGCGCCGTTCCTGCGCGGCGACCTCGAGCGCCTGCAGGCCGATCTCGACGCGGCCCGGGCGTCTTTCGATGCCCTGGCCCCGGGAAAGACGATCGTCCCCCTGCGCGCCGTCCTGGCCGGAGTGCGCGCGCTCTCCGCGAAGCTCGCAGGCTCGGGGCTCGATCCCGCGGCCCGCCGCGACATCACGGGCCGCCTCGAAGACGAAGACGCCGACATCCAGTCCGCCCTGTGGCTGGCGCACGGCCTCGCCATGGACGTGACGGTGGACGACGGCGTCATCGTCCCCGGGCAGTCCTTTACCGTGACCATCCGCGTCGTCAACCAGGGGCCGGAGATGGTGAACGTCGACGGCGTCTCGCTGCTCGCCGCCCCCGGCTGGTCGTTCGGCAACACCGAGGGACGCCTCCGCGAGCTGGCGCCCGGTGAGATCGGCCTCTACCGTTTCACCGCCCACTCGCCCGCCGACGCGCGGCCCTCGCAGCCGTACTGGCGGCGCAAGCCGGGCGTCGATCGCCTGGATCTCGTCGACCAGGCACCGGTCGGACTGCCGTGGCCGGCGCCGGAAATCGTGGGCGTCCTCCGGTACCGGAGCGCCGCCGCCGTCGCGACCCGCGGCCAGCCGGCGGAATGGCGCTACGAATGGCCGGGCGGCGGCGAGAAGCAAATGGGTGTCGCGGTCGGCTCCCTCTTCTCGGTGCGCGTGCAGCCGGAGATCACCGTCGTCGCCACGGGGTCCCGCGCGCCGCGCGAGGTGCGCGTCACCGTGCGCAGCCAGGGGAAGGCGGCCGCCGCGGGTCGGGTGCGGCTGGAGGCGCCCCCGGGATGGGCGGTCGACCCGCGCGAGGCGGCCATCCGGTTCCGCGGCGAGGACGACGAGGTCCCGGTGCGGTTCGCGGTGACGCCCGGGCGAGCGGCCGCGGGCGAGGCGGCGATCCGCGCGGTGTTCGTCGATGAGAGCGGTCACGAGTGGAGCGCCGGCGACCAGGTCGTCGCCTACGCGCACATCCAGGAGCGGCGGCTCGTGCGCCCGGCGGTGGTGCGGGTAGTCGTGGTCGACGTGGCGGTCGCGCCGGGGACTTCCGTCGGGTATGTCGACGGCGCCGGCGACGAGGTGGATGCCGCGATCCGTCAGCTCGGCGTCCCGCTCACGTACCTGACCGGGGACGACCTCGCCTTCTCCGACCTGACGCGGTTCTCCACCATCGTGACCGGCGTGCGTGCGTACGAGGCGCGGCCCGACCTTCGGGCCTTCCACCATCGGCTGATGAGCTACGTCGAGGCGGGCGGCAACCTCGTGGTCCAGTACAACCGGCCCGAGTTCAACCAGGCGCCCCCGGCCCCCGCGGGAACCACGGCCCCGCCGGCGGACAGCCCCTTCGCGCCCTACCCGGCGTCGGTCACTTCCGAGCGCGTCTCGGACGAGAACGCGCCGCCGCGCTTCCTGCATCCCGACGCCGCTCTCCTCCAGACGCCCAACCGGATCGGCGCCGCCGACTGGCAGGGGTGGGTGCAGGAGCGGGGATTGAACCTGCTCGCCGCGCGGGATGGGCGCTACCAGGACATCGTCGCGTTCACCGACCCCTTCCCGTTGAACGCCGGGGAGAAGACGGGGGCGCTGGTCGACGCGAGGGTGGGACAGGGGCACTGGACATACGTCGGCCTTGGGCTCTTCCGCGAGCTCCCCGCGGGGGTGCCCGGCGCCTATCGGATGCTGGCCAATCTCGTCGGGCGTCCGCGCGCCCGGTGACGCGCATCGCATGCGCGTCGTAATCGCGGAATTTTCCCGCGCGCGCGTGCGCGCACGGTGTTAACGTCTAGTTGACGCACACAACTCTGACGCATTTACCGTAGCTTCGCCGCACTTTCAGGAGGCACGATGGCGGACTCCAACGATGGCGTTTTCGACACGGTGACGTCGGGCGTGGGAACCGCGGCTAACACGGTCGGGAACGTTGTGACCTCGGCCGCGGGCGTGATGGCGGACGTCGGCCGTCGCGCGGTGCGTGCCGTCGTCCCGAGCTCGATGGGCGGCGGCTCGAGCACGAGCTCGCGCAGCTCCAGCGGTCGCAAGAAGACCTCGCGCTCGAGCGGGCGAAAGAAGACGGCGCGGAAGACGGGCGCGCGCAAGACCGCGAAGCGGAAGACGTCCGGTCGCAAGACCGCGGGCCGCAAGACCGGCGGGCGGAAGAAGACGGCGGGGTCGCGCGGCCGTTCCAGCGCGCGCAAGACCGGACGCAGCGCGATGAAGACTGCCCGCAAGGGCGTCCGCGGCGCCCGGCGCGGAGTCAAGGCCGGAGCCGCGGCGGGGCGTGCCGCGGGACGGGGAGTGAAGCGCGCCGCGCGCGGCACCGTCGCCGGCGCGAACCGCTCGCTCGCGCAGACCGGCCGTCGCCGGGGCGGCAGCCGCAAGAAGAAGTAGCCGCGAGCGGTCAGCGCCGCAGGCGCCGACTGCCTTTCCGGTCGTCCACCGGCCCAGGGGGTGTGTCGTCACACCCCCTGGCTGCCGGACGTGGCAGGAGGCTGGCGCGGGTGATCGCGCCCTCGCCGAACCGCTCCTCCAGCGCGTCGCGCACCCGGTCCCGCTCGGCGCTCGCCGCGGGCGCGAAGAGGCCGAGCTGCGACGCGCCGAACCCCGAGGCGTAGATCCCGAGCAGGCGCACGCGCCGCGCGCCGTGCACTCCCTCGAACAGCCGCCAGGCGATGGCGAAGAACGCGTCGCCGGAGTCCGCCGCCTCGGGCGAGGTGTGGGCGCGGGTCACGGTCACGAAGCGCTCGTCCCGGTACTTGAGGGTGAGGGTGCGCGCCTTCACGCCGTGCTCGCGCACTCGGCGCGCCACCGCGTCCGCGAGCGCGAGCAGCGTCTGGCGGAGCTGGGCGCGATCCGCGGTGTCGGCGTCGAACGTGTGCTCCTGGCCGATGCTCTTCGCCGCTTCCGAGTCCGAGAGGACCGGGCGGTCGTCGATCCCGCGGGCGAGGTCCTGCAGGAACGGGGCCTGCGACCCCAGCTTGCGCTCCAGGAAGCCGCCGTCCGCGCGCGCGAGATCCCCAATGGTGTGGATTCCCACCTGGAGCAGCGACTCCTCCATCTTCGGGCCCACGCCCCAGAGCCGCCGCACGGGCAGCGGTGCGAGGAAGGCCGCCTCTTCGCCCGGCGTCACCACCACCAGCCCGTCCGGTTTGCGCATTTCGGAGGCGACCTTGGCCACCATCTTGGAGGTCGCGAGCCCGACCGACGCGGTGAGCCTCGTCTCCGCCGTGACGGCGTCCTTCAAGCGCCGCGACAACGTCTCCGCGGTGGCCGCGGGCGCGCCGCCGCCGGGCCCGATCGCGCGCAGGGACGCGGTGACGTCGAGGAAGGCCTCGTCGATGGACACCGGCTCCACCAGATCCGTGAACCTGCGCAGCACCTCGAACACGCGCGACGACTCCGCGGAATACCTGGCCATGTCCGGGCGGACGAAGACCCCGTGCGGGCAGGCCTTCCAGGCCAGGGAGATCGGCATCGCGCTGCCCACGCCGAACTTGCGCGCCTCGTAGGAGGCGGTGGCGACGACCCCGCGCCCGCGCCCGCCCTGGGGATCGGCGCCGACGATGACCGGCTTGCCGCGCAGCTCCGGCCGGTCCCGTTGCTCGACGGCGGCGTAGAACGCATCCATGTCGACATGGAGGATGCGGCGGGTGGGGGCACGAACGTCAGCCATCAGCCCAAGCGGCGCGGAGCGACGAATTTACTTCGGCGCGGCGAGCTCACTACGATCAATGTCCGAACGTCCGGCAGGCGTGGCTCTGGACGCAGGGCTTGTCGGGTTCCATCACGCAACGGTCGCCCCCGCCGCCGGCGCCGAGCACCTGCAGGCTCGGATGCGACGCCGCGGCCGAGGCTCCGTGCGCCGCCGCCGGGCGCGCGCCGCCCTGGTATTGCAACGCGCCGATGGCCGCTTCGAGCGCTTCGACCCGGGCTTCGAGGCCCGACGACTCCTGCGCGGGGCGCGACGCGTCGAGCTGGCCGAGCACCTCGGCGCGCAGCTTCTGGATGCGCGCGTCGTCGATCGTCACGGGATGTCCACCTCGTCCACGAACCCCACGATGGCGGCGTCGACCCCGGCGAGCCCCCGGCCGAGAACCTGCATGGCGGCCTTGCCGTCCTGGACGAGGAGGACGCGGTCGCCGATCCCGGACTGGACGCCGTCGATGGCGATCAACGCCGGGCCCCTGGCCTCGCCGTCCGGAGTGAGCGGCTGCACCAGCATCAGCTTCGCGCCCTCGAGCTTCTCGTTCTTCTGGGTGGAGACGACGTTCCCGACCACGCGCGCGACCTGCATGGAACCTCGATCAGCCCACGTTCCAATGGTCGACGATGCCCACGATGGCGGCGTCGGTCGGGACCTCGGCGGGCAGGAACGGCAGCGCGGCCTCCCGCCCCTTCACGTAGAACACCTGCTCACCGACGCCGGAACCGATGGAATCCACGGCCACGATGGGCTTGCCGGCCGGCGTCCCGTCGGTGGCGAGGGGCTGCACGAGGAGGAGCGCGGAATGGCCGAGGGCCGCGTCCTTGCGCGAGGCGACGACGGTGCCGATGACGCGCGCGAGCATCATCGCTTCTCGATCTCCAGCTCGTCCACGACCCCGACGATGGCGGCGTCGACCGGCGTGTCCTTCAGCCCCTGCGCCATGCGCGCCGAGGAGCCGGAGACCACCAGCACGCGGTCGTTGAGGCCGGCGTCCACGGTGTCCACGGCGACGATGTGGTTGGCCTCGTCCTTGCCGTACGGATCGATGGTGCGCACGATGAGGAGCTTGGCCCCGACGAGCCGCTCGTCCTTGCGCGTGGCCACCACCGTCCCCACGACGCGCCCCAGGATCACCTGTCTACTTGGAGCCCTTGCCGATGGGAAGGACGTCCTCGAGGTTCGCGTGCGGGCGCGGGATCACGTGCACGGAGACGAGCTCGCCCACGCGGCGCGCGGCGGCGGCGCCGGCGTCGGTGGCCGCCTTGACCGCGGCCACGTCCCCGCGCACGAGCGCGGTCACGTAGCCCGACCCGATCTTCTCGTAACCCACGAGCGTCACCTTGGCCGCCTTCACCATGGCGTCGGCGGCCTCGATCATGGCGACCAGGCCGCGTGTCTCGATCATCCCCAGAGCTTCACCCATCAGTCCTCCCGGTCAGCGAAAGGCACTGTGACCCGCGCGCGCTTCAAAATCAAGCTCGGCCGCCGCCCCCGCGGGAGAAGCGCTCGACCGCGTCCTCGATCAAGCGCACGAGCTCGCGCCGGCTCAAGGTCACCATCCCATCCGGCGTCAGGGCCGGCATCGTCGCGGCCGGGAGAAAGGGCGGCCCGTCGGTCCCCGTGGCGCAGGACGGCGGCGGGTACCCTGCGTCGGTGCGCGCGGCGAGGAGGCCCTCGACCGCGGCGCCGGACAGGAGCCGGTCCTGGCCGAGGATGCGGGTGACGAGGGCGACGCGCGCGAGCTGCTCGACGGTCTCCATCCGCTCCCACGCACGGGCGAGGGTGTCCCCGACGGTGATCGCGCCGTGGTTCGCCATCAGGAGCGCGTGCGCAGTGCAGATCGCGTCGCCCACGCTCCGCGCGAGCTCGCTCGTCGACGGCTGGCCGTAGGGGATGATCGGGACCGCGCCCAGCGTCACCACCGCTTCCGCGATCAGCGGACGGTCGAGCGGGATGCCGGCGGCGGCGAACCCGGTGGCGGTGGGCGGATGCGCGTGCACGACCGCCTTCACGTCCGCGCGGCGGCGATAGACGGCGGTGTGCATGAGGATCTCCGTCGACGCCCGCCCTCCGCCCTGCGGGCGGCCCTCGAGGTCGGTGCGGACGATCATCTCCGGGGTCAGGAACCCCTTGCACACCCCCGCGGGGGTGACGAAGAGCGTATCGCCGCGCCGGACCGAGACGTTGCCCTCGTTGCCGCCGATCAGGCCGCGAGCGTAGAGGCGGCGCCCCACCTCGACGATGTCGCACCGGAGCTCGCGGTCATCCATGGAGCGCCCTCGCCGCAGGCCCCGCCAGCGCGGCGTCGCGGCAGGCCGGCGAGCAGAAGTAGCGTGTCTCGCCCGCGAGCGCAGCCGTCAGGGCCCGATCGCGGGCCACGAAGGCGCCGCAGACGGGATCGCGGACGAGCTCGCGCGTGCCCAGCGGGGGAGCGGCCGGGGCGCCCTCGAACTGGCCCCGATATCCCCGCACGGCCGCGCTCACGAACCGCCCGATGATGCGGACCACGAGCAGGATGGCGAGGAGGCGGAGGAGTCCGACCAGGAGTCCCAGCAAGGCGTCAGACCCAGTTCACTCCCGACCACCGCATCAGGAGGCTCCCCACCGTGAAGCCGGCGCCGACCGAGGTGAGGAGGGTGAGGTCGCCCTTCTTCAGCCGCTCGTCGTCGAGCGCGGACGCGAGGGCCAGGGGGATGGTGGCCGCGGTCGTGTTGCCGGTGGTCTGGATGTTCTTCACGACCTTCGCGTCCGGCAGCCCGAGGCGATCGCGCACGGCATCGATGATGCGCAGGTTGGCCTGGTGGGCGACGAAGAGGTCGAGCTGCTCCGGCTTCAGGCCGTTGCGCTCGAGAAGCCCGAGGCTCGCTTCCGCGAACTTGCGCACCGCGTACTTGAAGACGTGGGCGCCCTCCTGGCGGACGAAGTGCTCGCGCCGGTCGACCGTCTCGTGCGAGGTGGGACGGAGGCTGCCGCCCGCGGGCATGTTCAGGTAACACGCGCCGATGCCGTCGACCTCGTGCGCGAAATCGATGATTCCGTTTCCGTCCTCGGATGGCTCCACCAGCACCGCGCCCGCGCCATCACCGAAGAGCACGCAGGTCGTGCGGTCCTGGTAGTCGAGGATCGAGCTCATCACGTCCGCGCCGAGCACCAGCACCTTCCTGTGGGCGCCGGTCTGCACGAACTGGGCGGCCACGGTCAGGGCATACACGAATCCCGAGCAGGCGGCGGAGATGTCGAAGCCCCAGGCGTTGGTCGCCTTCAGCTTCTCCTGCAGGATGCAGGCGGTGGCGGGGAAGACCATGTCCGGCGTGATGGTGGCCACGATGATGAGGTCGATCTCGTCCGCGGACACTCCGCGGAGCTCGAGGCACTGCCGCGCCGCGCGCAGGCAGAGCTCGCTGGTCGGAGTTCCCGGCTCCACGATCCGGCGGGCCTCGATCCCGGTGCGGCTACGGATCCACTCGTCGTTGGTGTCGACGATCTTCTCGAGATCGGCGTTGGTCATCACGCGCTCGGGCAGGAATCGCCCGACCGAGGTGATGGCGGCGCGTCGGAGCATCGCTAATTAAACTCGTCGCCGCGGCAAAGCGTCAAACGGCGGGGGGAACCGCCGCGGGTTTCTCGGCGAGAGCCCGCGTGCGGGCCGTGCGCTCGCTGTCGTAGGCGAAAACGCTGGTCAGGAGCACGGCCCAGCCCGCGCCGAGGGCAGTGCCGCTGGTGATGTCGGAGGGATAGTGCACGCCCAGGTAGACGCGGGACGCCGCCACGAGGAGGGTCACCGCCACCGCGAGGGCCACCAGCATGTGGCGGTACGCCGGCCCCTTGAAATGCTTCGAGCCGACGAGGGCCAGGGTCACGTAGAGGACGGCGGCGGACACCGCGTGGCCGCTCGGGTACGAGTACCCGCCGGCGTCCACCAGCCGGTGCCCCAGGGGGCGCGGCCGCTCCAGCAATCCCTTGAGCCCCGCGATCATCAGGCTGCTGCCGACGAGGGCGAGAAGAAGATGGAACGCCCCGCGGCGGTCGCCGACCACGAGCAGGACGTAGAGCGCGCCGAACGCGAAGAGCGTCACCAGCGTGGCCGATCCGAGGGCCGTGATGTCCACCGCGACGTGGCTCAGGAACGGCGTCCGATGAGCGACGACCCAGGTCATGATCGCATCGTCGATCGCGGTGACGCGGGTGTCCTCGAAGACCTCGAGGGTCAGCTTCAGGAAGCCGCCGACGATGACCAGCACGCTGCCCACGCCGAGCAGGTGGCTCGACCACCAGGGCATTCGCTCCCGGGTGGCGCGCAGGCGCGCGGCGAACGCGATGCGGCGGCGGCGATCGCCCTCCGGGGGAAGGATGTCGTTGTCGTTCATGGCGCAGGCCTCAACCGAGCGTAACCCCTGCGGGTCGCACGCGCGGCGGCCAGCCATGCGAAGGCCATCGCGGACCCGAAGGCCGCCCCCACCGCGAGCGAGGCGCAGGGCGGACAGTCGGGCGGCGCCGGATCGTGGATGTTGCAGTGGTCCGCCGCCCCGGCGAAGAACCACGCGCAGCCGCAGCGGAAGACGAGGTTGCACAGCGGGTGGAAGGTCATCGCGGCCAGGGCGGTGGCGGCGACGGAGTCCACGACCCAGCCGAGACCGCGCTCAGTGGAGGCCGAGGCCGCGCTCCCGGGCGGGCAGGATCTCGAGGCAGGTCGTCCACCATCCGGTGAGGATGGTCTCGACGAACTCGGGGGGCAGACCCTCGTCCCGCATCTCCGCGGCCAGCCGCTCGTGGTCGTAGGGAACGGGGACGTGCTCCGCGCGCAGCCCGCGCGCGTCGTCCTCTTCGAGGATCGTCAGCCAGACGTGGGTGGCGCCGTCGTTGGCGGGACGGCCGAGGGCGCCCACGTTGACGAGCCCGCGGCCATCCTCCACGAAGCGCTGCCAGTGGATGCCGGTGTGCGTGCAGGCGATGACGTCGGCGTCGTGCTCGGCGAGGAGACGGCGGATGAACGGGGCGGGCGTCGTGCTCGACCACAGGAACTCGTTCACGCGCCGCGGCGAGCCGTGGCAGAGGAGCACGCGCCGGCCGCCGACGGTCAGCCGCAGGTGGCCGGGCAGGGTGGCCATCCAGCGCACGTGGTCGGGCGCGGTATGGGCGCGCGTGTAGTCGTACGAGATCTGCGCGTAGTGGTTGTCGCGCGGGTCGGTGTAGCCGCAGCCGCAATCGTCGCCGCCGCCGGACAGCGACTGCTCGTAATTTCCCTGCAGCGCGGCGACGCCTCGGTCGCGGAGGATCTCGAGGGTGCGATCCGGATGGGGGCCGAAGCCGCCGAAATCTCCGAGGGCGATGACGCGGTCGACCTTCCGCGCGGCGGCAATGGCGAGGGCGGCCTCGAGGGCGAGGTGATTGGAGTAGATGCCGCCGAGGAGCGCGACGCGGCGCAAGGGCCCGAGATCTAGGTCCGACACGAAAGACCCTCGGTGTGGCAGGTGTAGCAGGCGGGGTGGCGGAGCTCGAACGGGCGCAGGGTGTCTCCGAGCCGCGCACCCATGCGGGCGTCGGGAGCGTCGATGAGGATCGGGCACACCCAGGTCCCGCGCGCGGTGACCATCCGCGAGGACGAGCATTGCAGGCTCGCCGCATCGTCCTCGGACAGTGTGCGCCCGCGCAGCGTCTCCCATTCCGCGTAGCCGTGCGTGCGCCCCTCCTCGGCGCCGATGCGGAGGAGCGGCATCACCTTCAGGCGGGGCCGGGTGAGGCCGCGGCCGTGCAGCAGCTGCAGCAGGCGCGCACGTCCCTCGGTGGTGGACGCACCGGCGCAGGCGTCGGTCACGGTGAGGACCGGGGACAGGCCGGCCGCGCCGAGGTGCGCCATCGCGGCCAGGATGCGGTCGAACGTCCCCGCGCCGCGAACGGCGTCGTTGCTGGCCGCATCGAACCCGTCGAGCGAGACCCGGAGGTCGAGGCTGTATTCGCTTTGCTCGGCGAGCGCGCGCAGCCGCGCGGCGGTGTCCTTGCGGATGAGGAGGCCGTTGGTGAGCACGGAGACCGGCCCCTGGGCGAGCCCCATCTCGATCATCTCGAAGATGTCGCGATGGAGGAACGGCTCGCCGCCGGTGAAGTAGTACTCGCGCACGCCGAGAGCGGCCGCGTCGGCGAGGTGCGCGCGCACCTGGGCCACCGTCATCATCCCGTGGGTCGTGTTGGTCGGCGAGCAGGAGATGAAGCAGTGCGTGCACCGCAGGTTGCACAGCGTCCCCGCCACCTGCAGCCACAAAGTGTCGAGGGCGCGGATCGGCGCCTCGGGAAAGGGATCGAGGACCCTGGCCGCCTGGCTCACGCCGTGCCGAGGGCGTCGACGATCGCCGCCGCCTGGCCGATCCCCGTCTGCATCAGGAACGTCGGCAGCCGCCCGTAGCTCTTTGCGCCCACGAGGTGGAACCCAGGCTCGCCGGACTGCAGGTCGCCGGCGGTCACCGCGGGAGCGGACAGGCAATCGGAAGCACCGCCGATCGCCCGGGTGAGGCGCGCCGAGCCCTCGCTGGAGGGTGCGATCTCGAGGGCGAGCTCGGAGAGGAACGAGAGGTCGGGGCGGTATCCGGTGAGCCCGACCACGGCGTCGAACTCGCCGCCCCCGCCGTCGGTCAGGCGAACCACGAGTCGGTCGCCGCGGGTCGCGATCGACTCGACGCTCGCCTTGCGCGCGATGGCGAGGAAGGCCGGAGGCGCTTCGGCCATCTGGTTCGCCCGCGTCGTGACGCGCTCGCGCTCGGGGAGGGGATCGGCGGGCACCTCGGCGCAGGGGCGGCGATTGGCCGACCGCGTCGCCCACGTGACCCGCGGCAACGGGTCGAGAGCGGCGAGGGCGTCGAGCGCATTCGCGGCGGAATGCCCGTGGCCAACGAGGAGGACGTCGCGCCCGGCGAGGTCGTGGAGCCGCTGGTCGAGCCGGCCGAGGTCGCGGATGATGCGTCCGTCGAGCCCGCGCTCACCGGGCGCCGGAATGCCGCCCGCCCCCAGCGCGGCGGGATGGCCGTAGACGCCGGACGCATCGAGGACGTAATCCGCCACCAGCATGTATTCGCCCTCGGGCCCGTCGACCAGGAGGCGGAAGGGACGCTCGCCACGGAGCGGATGGCCGGGGAGATCGCGGCGGGTGAGCCGCGCCCGTCCGACCGCGGTCACGCGATGGCCGGTGCGGATCCGCCCCCCGAGCGGCGCGCACAACGCGAGGGGCTCGAGGATCTGCTCCACCATCTCGGGCCCGGTGAGGAGCGCATCCCCCGGCGGGCAGTCCGCGCCGAGGATCGCGCGTGCGCGGGGCGAAATGTTCATCCGCACCGGGCTGAAGAGGCGCGTCGCGCCCCAGCGGCGGAGGTTCGCGCCCACGGTGTGCTGCTCGAGGACGGTGACGTCGTAACCGCGCCCGACGGCGGCCAGGGCCGCTTCGAGGCCGACGGGCCCCGCGCCGATCACCACCACCCGGCGGTGGGTCATTCCTTGCGGCCGACGGCGTTTTGCGCCTGCACCCAGTGCGCGATCACGCCGCCGCCGCGGATCGCCGCCGCGACGCTCACCGCCTCCGCCATCTCCTCCGGCGAGATCCCCGCGTCCGTGCATCCCGTCGCGTAGGAGTCGATGCAGTACGGCTCCTGGATCGCGTAGGCGACGGCGAGCGCGATCAGCTTCTTGGTGCGCTCGTCGAGGGCGCCTTTCTCCATCGTGGCCGCGTACCACTTCATGAAGAGATCGTGCAGCCGCGGGCTGGTGCGCCCCATCTCCCCGAAGCGCGCCAGGTCCTCGGACATGTAATAGCTGGGCATGAACAACAGGATACCGCTCCCGTGCACCGATCACTCGTTCCGGAACGGGTAGGGAAATTGCGCGCGGAGCGGCGCTACTTCTTGTTCAGCGACCAGTCGTACGGGGTTTCCACGATCTTGAACCGGCCGGAGGCGAGGAGCGCGCGCGCCGGGCCCTCGGGGACGTACCGCGCCAGGAAGGCCCCGAGGTAGGGGCCGAAGTCCTCCTTGTACCACCCGAAGATGGGGCTCAGGTGCGCAATCCCCGCCGCGACGTCCACGCGGTTCTTGTCCGGCGACCCCGCGATGAAGAGCCGCGCCTGCTCGTCGAGCTGCGCGTCGAGGCGCGCCCCGGTGTAGGCCTCGCTACGCAACGCGGGACAGCTCCGGGCGGCGCAGACGAGTGCGAAGTGGATCCGCGGCTCGCGGAAGCGCTTGCGCAGGATCCCGTTCTCCACGGTGTCGAGGCTCGTCGTCCTCCCGCCGGCCTGGACGATCTCCTCCTTCCACGGCCCCATTGCCTTCACGACGCCGAGCGTCTTGTTGATGTTACGGATCGATTCCCGCTCGCCGTGGGCGTTCAGGAGCGCGATCGTGTACGCGTTGTAGGCGTTGATCCAGAACGCGACCTGCTCCTTCTCGGGGAGCGCGTCGGGCTGTGCCTGAGACAGCGCCTGGAGATATCGCGGGAACTCCGGCGCGCGGGCAAAGGCGTCGTAGTCCACCCGGCCCGCGGCAACGTGCGCCTTCAACAGGCGGTCGAAAGCGGAGTGATCGAAGGACGCGGGACCGGCCGCGAGTGCGGTCAGGCACAGCAATGTCGTTGCGAGGGCCATGCCCGAGTCTAACGGCCGCCGCGCCGCCTATACTCCTTCCGGGACCGGATCGCGGAGGCCGCTTGTCAGACCACCCCAGGGCGCCGGGCGGCCGTACCCGACCCGGAGCGCTCCTCGTCTTCGGCTATCTCGCCGGCCTCGGCGCTCTTGGGTACTTCCTCATCACCGGGCTCTCCTACTATTTGACGCCGGTGGGCGACCGCGCCCGTCATCCCGATTTCTGGACCTTCAAGCCCGGCGGCAGCCTCGGCCTGCGTTTCGGCATCGCCGGCCTCGTGATGATGACGGTCATGCACCTGTACTCGGCGCGGAAGAGGATCCGCCGCCTGCGCGCCCTCGGTGCGCTGCGGAACTGGCTGAACGGGCACATCCTCCTCGGCATCCTCGGCCCGCTGTTCGTCGTCCTGCACAGCTCGTTCAAGGTGAGCGGGCTCATCTCCATCAGCTTCTGGTCGATGGTGGCGGTGGCGCTCTCGGGAATCTTCGGGCGCTACCTGTACCTGCAGATCCCGCGCACGCGCGCCGGCGAGGAGCTGAGCCTGGCCGAGGTCGAGAAGGCGGACCGCGATCTCACGCGCCGATTGAAGGACGAGTTCAGCGCCGACGCCGCGTATCTGGAGCAGGTGGAGAAGGCCTCGGCGCCGCCTCTGGCGCGGGGGCTGATTGCCGTCCTGCTGGTTCTCCTCCTCGAGGACATGGGACTGCGCGGGGGCCGCCCCCGGGTGGCCCCGCTTCCCGGCCTTCCGCCCGACATCGCGCGTGAGCTCGCGTCGGTGATCGCCCAGAAGAAGACACTGCGCCGGCGCATCGTCCTGTGGGACGCGATCCATCGGCTCTTCCATCACTGGCACATCATCCACAAGCCGTTCGCGGTGGTGATGTACCTGTTCGTCGTGGTGCACGTCGTGGTGGCGAGCCTCGCCGGGTACGGGTTCGGCTGGCCTTGAGGGCGTTTCTCCTCGCCGCCGCCTGTGTCCTCGGCGCCGCCCTCCCCGCGCGGGCCCAGCTCTCGCCGGGAGACCTGAGCCGCTTCCATCAAGCCCTGGAAGGCGCGCGCAATTGCGGGGCGTGCCACGAGGCGGGGAAGGGGATCACCGCACAGCGCTGCCTCACCTGCCACACCGCGCTCGCGCAACGGATCGCCGCCGGCAAGGGGCTGCACGCGCGCCCCGAGCACCGCGCTTGCGAGCGCTGCCACGTCGAGCATCAGGGCCGCGCCTTCGAGCTCGTGTTCTGGGGCCAGGAAGGGCGGTCCGCGTTCGATCATTCGCAAACCGGCTTCAAGCTCGAGGGGAGCCACGGGCGTCTCGCCTGCGAGTCCTGCCACAACGGCCGCAAGGTGCAGAGCCAGGCCGCCCTGGCCCGCGGCGGGGCCAACCTCGCGCGCACGTTCCTCGGGCTCGGCACGAGCTGCGCGTCCTGTCACGCCGATCCGCACGGCGGCCAGTTCGCGCCCCGCGGATGCGCGGACTGCCATGCGCCGGATCGCTGGAACCCGCCGTCGGAGTTCGACCATGGCAAGACGGCGTTCCCGCTCGTCGGGCGCCACGAGAAGGTGGCGTGCGCGGGGTGCCATCCCGCGGCGGCGCCGGGGAAGCCGCGGCGGTTCAAGGGCACGCCGTTCGCGACCTGCGTGAGCTGCCACAAGGATCCCCACGGCGGGCGCCTCGGCGCGCAGTGCGCGACGTGCCACACGCCGGCCGCGTGGTCGCAGATCGACACCGCGAGCTTCGACCATGCCCGTACGCGCTTCCCGCTCACCGGGCGGCACAAGTCCGTCGCCTGCGTGAAGTGCCATCCCGCCGCCCCCGGGGGCGGGCTCAAGTTCCAGGGCATCGCCTTTCAGCGCTGCGCCAGCTGCCACAAGGATCCGCACGGAGGACGGCTCGGGGCGCAGTGCGCGTCGTGCCACAACACGTCGGGCTTCTCGAAGGTGGAAGGCGGCCGCTTCGACCACGACAAGACGGGCTACCCGCTGCGCGGCGAGCACCGCAAGGTCGAGTGCGACTCCTGCCACCGGCCCGGCAAGCCCCGCCAACGACCACACGCCCTCTGCACCGATTGCCACGACGACCGCCAAGCGGGCCAGCTCGCGAAGCGGACGGACGGCGGACGGTGCGAGTCCTGCCATGACGTGGAAGGCTTCGAGCCCGCGCACTTCGGTCCCGACGAGCACGCCCGCACGCGGTTCCCGCTCGCCGGCGCGCACCTCGCCGTCGCCTGCGACGACTGCCACGAGGAAGTCCCGCCGGAGCGGCTGCGCGCGCTCGGCTTCACGCGCGACGGGGGGGCCGGCGTCACCGAGCAGCTCCGCTTCGCATCCACCGCCTGCGTGGAGTGCCATCGCGACCCGCACCGCGGGCAGACCGCGCGCCTCGGAACCTGTGAGGCCTGTCACGCCGTCGACGGCTGGGCGACGGTGCGATTCGACCACGCGCGGACACGATTCCCGCTCGTTGCGTCCCATGGCGCGCTTGCGTGCCGCCGCTGCCACCCCGGAGACGGAGGAAGCCTCGAGCTCTCGGGGCGGCCCACCACATGCTCCGGCTGCCACCCGGATCCCCACGGCGGCCGGTTCGCGCGCAACGGGCGAACGGATTGCGCGCGCTGCCACCAGCCGACGCGCTTCGTCGAGGTCGTGAACTTCGACCACGACAAGGAGACGGCCTTCCCCCTCGTCGGAGCTCATCGCACCGTTCCTTGCACCGGATGTCATCGGCAGAAGACACCGGATGGGTCATTCGCCATGCGCTACAGTGGAATCGGGACGGCCTGCGCCGACTGCCACACCGGCGGAGCGACGCCGGGCAAGGGGGCAACGCCGTGAACCGTCGCGCATTCCTGTTCGGCCTCGGGCTCACGTCGCTCGTCCTCGCCCCGCTCTTCGTCACCGCGCAGGCGCCGTCCGCCGTGCAGAGCCCGCACGGCGATCTCGCCGGCGACTGCGCGACCTGCCACACCGCCGAGGGCTGGACGCCGCTGCGCAAGCCGATCCTCTTCGATCACCAGGGGACGGGGTTCCCGCTCGTGGCCGCGCACTCCCAGGCCGGCTGCCGCGACTGTCATCAGAGCCTCGTCTTCTCCCAGGTGCCGACGGCATGCGCGGACTGCCATCGCGACGCGCACCGCGGGGAGATGGGCCCTGAGTGCGACACCTGCCACACGCCGGAATCGTGGACCAACCGCCGCGAGACGTACCGCACCCACTCCCGCACGCGCTTCCCCTTGCTCGGCGCCCATGCCGCGCTCGATTGCGAGGCCTGCCACCGCGGCGCGCAGCCGCGCGAGTTCACGGGCCTCACGCCGGAGTGCGCGGGATGCCACCTTCCCGACTATCAGGCGACGACGAACCCCGACCATGCGCGCCTCGGCTTCCCCACCCAGTGCGAGGGGTGCCATTCGCCCGCGTCGCGCCGATGGCAGGGGGGGACGTTCGGCGCCGGCTTCTCCCATCCCGCGACGTTCCCCCTGACCGGCGCGCACACGCGCGTCGCCTGCACGGGCTGCCACGTGAACGGGCGGTTCGCGGGGACGCCGCGGCAATGCGTGGCCTGCCACCAGGCCGACTACGACCGCGCCGCGAGCCCGAACCATCGCGCGGCCGGATTCCCGACCACCTGCGAGAACTGCCACACCACCGAGCAGTGGCCGGGGGCGACCGTCGATCACAACCTCACCCGATTCCCCCTCACCGGCGCGCACGTCGGCGTGCAGTGCGCGCGCTGCCACGCGAACGGCCGCTTCGCGGGGACGCCCACCGACTGCTTCTCCTGCCACCAGGACGACTACAACCGCGCGCGGCCGGATCACCGCGCGGCCGGCTTCCCGGTCACCTGCCAGAACTGCCACAGCACCAGTCGCTGGGAGGGCGCCAACATCGACCACAGCCGGACGAACTTCCCGCTCACCGGCGCGCACACGCGGGTGAGCTGCGACCGATGTCACGTGAACGGCCGGTTCGCGGGGACGCCGACCGCATGCGTCTCGTGTCACCAGGGCGACTACGATCGCACGTCGAACCCGAGCCATCGCGCGTCGGGGTTCCCGACCACCTGCCAGAACTGCCACAGCACGAGTCAATGGCCGGGGGCCACCTTCGACCATCCGTTCTTCCCCATCACTTCCGGAAAGCACCGCGGGATCGCGTGCGCCAGCTGCCACCCGAACTCCGGGAACTTCCGCGTGTTCCAGTGCGCCACTTCCTGTCACACGCGCGGCGAGATGGACGACAAGCATCGTAGGGTCGCGGGCTACCAGTACGAGAGCAACGCCTGTCTCAGCTGCCACCGGAACGGCCAGAAATGACGGCCCGCCTCCATGCGCTCGTCGTCGTGCTCGCGATCGCCGCCATTCCAGCCGGCGCGCAGACCGCGCGGCGCGCCGACCAGATGGCGGTCACGTACCGGTCCGCGACCGCGGTCTACGTGTCGGGCGGACGAGCGGCCGGCGTCGCCGTCGGCGACCGGCTGAACGTCGTCTCCTCGGGGAAGACGGTGGCGGAGCTCGAGGTCCTCTTCCTCGCCGAGCACTCCGCGTCCTGCCGCATCGTCTCCGAGACGGAGACGGCGAAGACGGGAGACCGCGTCGTGCGCGTCGGCGCTCCGCGGGCCGCCGCTCCCGCGCCGGCGGCGTCACCCGCCGCTCCGACCGCCGCCGTGGCTCCCCCCGAGCCGTCCGCCGGGGGCTATCGCGCTCGCCGCTCCGGCGCCCGCGGACGCGTGACGGGCGGCGTCTCCCTGGGCTACTCGGGCTTCTTCGACGCGTCGCCGTCCAACCGCGACGTGACCGAGGTCGGCGTCCGCTACGACGCCGCGGCGCGCCAGATCGGCGGCCAGCCGCTGGAGGCGCGGGTGCGGGGGACCAACCGCCAGATCGATCGCACCGGCACCCGCGGGTTCGTGCTCACCAACAAGGACACCCGCGACCGGCTCTACGAGGCGTCGCTGGCCTGGGCGCCCATGAGCGGGCGGGTTTCCGCGACGGCGGGGCGGATCGGCGCGCATCCCTTCGTCAGCATCGGCTATCTCGACGGCGTTCTCGCTGAAGTGCGGCCGACGGGCAACCTCCAGCTCGGCGCCTTTGCCGGCAACACCGTCCGGATCGGCGGGCCCGCGGGCGGCACCAGGGCCGGAGGCTTCCTGCGCATCGCCCCGCGCGAGACGCGCCTCCACTACGAGGTCGTGGCCTCCGGCGTCCGCGAGAACGAAGCCGGCGACGTGAGCCGCGAGTACGTCGGACTGCAAGGCCAGCTGCGTGCGGGCGGCCTGTGGCTCTACCAGCGCGCCGAGATCGACTTGAACCGCGGATGGCGGCTCGACCGCGCGGGCACGTCCACGCAGCTGACCGACGTGCGCTCGCTGCTTTCCTGGCGTCAGTCCCCGACGCGCTCGGTGAGCTTTTCCTATGAGCAGCGGCGGAACTTCTGGGCGGCGTTCAACCGCGCACTCCCCGTCGAAGCCTTCGACGATCGGACGCTGCAGACGATCCGCGCCGACATCGATCTCGCCCGCGCCAACACCGCCGGGATCTGGGCCGGGGGCTCGGTTCGGTTGCGCGATGGCGACGACCTCGCCGTCTACGACGTCCACGGCGGGTTCCGCACCCCGCGCTTCCTGTCCATGCGCACGAGCATCGAGGGGACCCTCTACCGCACGGAGTCGAACCTCGGCGTGCTCGCCACCGCGCGCGTGGGGCGGGATCTGAAAGGAGGCCACCGCATCGACGCCTCCTACAACTTCAACGGCTACGACATGCGCGGGCCGGAGGGACGGCTGCAGAGCCAGTACATCCGCCTGTCCGGGTACGGGCAGGTGAGCAAGGGCGCGTACGGCCGGGGCGACCTGGAGTACGGGATCGGCAACGACCTGCGCGGAATACGCGCCCTGCTCGAAGCAGGCTATCGTTTCTGAGCCGGGGAGTGCTGCGCCGCACCCCCCAGACCCCCCGCGCGCTCCGCCGAAGTGAATTCGGCTCCGCGCGCCGCCTGGAACTATGGTGAACGAAGCCGTCCTCCTCTGGTCGATCGCGGCCGTGATCGTGGCCGCGGTGGTGGTGCCGTTCGCCATCTCGTTCCGGCGCCGCCAGAAAAAGGACGTCGAGCGGAAGAGCGAAGCCGCCGCGCTCGGAATCGATCGCCCGACCGCGCAGTTCCCCTACGTCGACCCGCGGCTGTGCATCGGCTGCGGCGCGTGCGTCGCGGCCTGTCCCGAAGGCGACGTGCTCGGCGTCGTCGGCGGCACCGCCACCGTCATCAACGGGCTCCGCTGCGTCGGCCATGCGCGCTGCGAGGAAGCCTGTCCGGTGGGTGCGATCACCGTGGGCCTCGGTGACATGAAGGGCCGCGCCGACATGCCGCAGGTGGACGAGTGGAACGAGACCGACACCCCCGGCCTCTTCCTGGCCGGGGAGGTGCGCGGGTTCGCCCTCGTGAGAAACGCCATCGGCCAGGGGGGCAAGGTCGTGGAGCGCATCGCGGAGCGGATCGCCAGGCTGCCGCCCGCGCCGGAGGGGACGGTCGACGTGCTCATCGCCGGCGCGGGGCCGGCCGGCCTCTCCGCGGCACTCGCCGCCACCGAGCGCGGCCTGTCGTTCCTCGTCCTCGAGCAGGAGAGCGACCTCGGGGGATCGCTGCTGCACTACCCGCGGCGCAAGATGGTGCTGCTGCAGCCGGTCGACCTGCCCCTGCACGGGCGCCTGAAGCGGGAGGAGTACCAGAAGGAGGACTTCCTCGCGCTGATGGACGGGCTGGTCAAGGAGCACAAGCTCGACATTCGCTTCGGGGAGAAGGTGACCGGCGTCCGCCTCGTCGAGGATGCGCTCTTCGAGGTCGGCACCACGGGCGACATGCACTGGGCGCGCTCCGTGATCCTCGCCGTGGGACGACGCGGCACGCCGCGCAAGCTCGACGTGCCGGGGGAGGAGCATCCCAAGGTCATGTACCGCCTGATCGACGCCGAGGGGTACAAGCACAACAAGCTTCTGATCGTCGGCGGCGGCGACAGCGCGGTGGAGGCCGCCATCGGCCTGGCCCAGCAGGCGGGGAACGAGGTGACGCTCTCCTACCGGCGCGACAAGCTCGTGCGCATCAAGAAGAAGAACGAGCACCGCTTCACGCCCCTCGTCGCCTCCGGCCGCATCAAGCCGCTCTTCGGATCGCGGGTGGTGGAGGTGCTCCCCGACCGGGTGCGCCTCGAGGTGGCGGGCGCGATCCACGAGCTCGCCAACGACTACGTGTTCGTCTTCGCGGGTGGCGAGCCGCCCTTCGATTTCCTGAAGCACTGCGGCGTGCGCTTCGGCGGCGCCGCGGCGTTCGGCCGCGCGGGCGCTCCGCCGGCCTAGAATTCCCGCTTGTCACCCACGACGAAAGCCCAGGCGCAGATCCATTTCTGCGTGCTGCTCTGGGGCTTCACCGCCATCTTCGGCCGCCTCATCACTCTCTCCGCGCTGCCGCTCGTGTTCTGGCGGATGTCCCTGGTGGCGGCGGTGCTCGCCGGCGTCCCGAGCGTCTGGCGGGCGTGCGCGGCGATGCGGTGGCGGACGCTGGCCGCCTTTGCCGGTGTCGGCGCGCTGCTCGGGCTGCACTGGCTCACTTTCTATCTGTCGATCAAGTGGTCGAACGCGTCCGTGGGCGCCACCTGCATGGCCCTGCCGCCAGTCTTCCTTTCGTTCGTCGAGCCGCTCGTCACCCGGCGGCGGTTCGATCCCCGCGACCTGGTGCTGGGCGTGGCGGCGGTGGCCGGAGTCGTCACGGTGCTGGGCGGCATCCCGAGCGGCATGCACCACGGCGTGGCCATCGGCGCGCTGTCCGCGGTCATCGTCGCGATCTTCGGCGCCTTGAACAAGCGCCTGATCCTGCACGCGGACGCGCTGGCCGTCACCGCGGTGGAGATCGCGGCCGGGGCCGCGCTCCTCGGCGTCCTCGCCCTCGTCGTCCCGCGGGAAGGGCCGGCCTTCCCGGTCCCGGGCCAGCGTGACGCCGTGCTCCTCGTCGGCCTCGCGCTCGGGTGCACGCTGCTCCCGTACTGGCTGCATCTCGTTGCGCTGCGCCACCTCTCCGCGTACTGGGTGGCGCTCGCGACCAACCTCGAGCCCGTCTACGCGATCCTGCTCGCCATCCCGCTCCTCGGCGAGCACCACGAGCTCTCGCCGCGGTTCTACCTCGGGGTGGCGATGATCCTGGTGCCCGTGATCGCGTACCCGCTCCTGCGCGGCCGGCGCGAACGCGTTCCGGCCGCGGCCTAGGGGGCCTGGCTCGCGTAGCTGCCGGGGTCCTTGTCGAACTTCGCCTTGTCCTCCGCGGAGCAGAAGTAGTAGGTGTGATCCTCGAACGTCGACTTGGGCGCCGTCTTCGGATCCACGAACATCCCGCACACGGGATCGCGCTCGGTGGCGACCGCGCTCGGCTCGCGCTGCTCGCTGTCCGCCGCCGCCGGCGCCGGGCTCGGGGCGCCCTTTCCGCCTCCGCCGCAGCCGACGGCCAGGAGTCCGACGAGAACCGCAACCGGCATCGAAAGGCTCACGCGCATGCTGTTCCTCCGCTCTTCGTCCATCCCATGTTCCACCGAGATCGTCCGCGATGGGGCGCGCCGGCCGCCGTCAATGTACATTTCCAGTGTGCCCCTGGTGCTCGTCCTCGCGGTGCGCAACCTGTTCCGCCACCCGCGGCGCACCCTCCTCACCGTGAGCGCGCTCGTGCTCGGCATCGGCCTCATGGTCCTCGGCCGCGCGTGGACGGGCGCCATGGAGCGGGCGGTGGTCGTCCCGGCCAAGGACGGGACGCTGGGCCACGTGCAGGTGTTCGCGAAGGACGCGGCGGCGGACGAGGGCGGCCATCTTTCGTTCATCATGCCGCAGAACAACTACCGGATGATCCCCGACCCGCGGGGGCTGATCGCGCACGTCGTCGCCACCGAGCCGCGGCTGGCCGCGGGCCTCAGCCGGCTGATGGTGGGCGCGCTACTGTCCGCGGGGGATGAATCGCTGGAGGCCGTTCTCATCGGGATCGATCCCGCGGCCCGGTCCGCGGTCTATCCCGCGGTGGCGCTGCGCGAAGGCCGCCACTTCGTTCCCGGCGAGCGGGGGGTGCTGCTGAACCGCGGGGTGGCGCGCCGGCTGGGGGTGGGAGTCGGGGACACCGTGGTTGCGCTGGGCAATGCCTCCGATGGGCGGCTCACCGCCGTGAAGCTGAGCGTCACCGGCATCTGGGTGGTGAAGGGGCTCGAGTCGTACGAGTGGGGCGCGTGCTACGCCGACCTCGCGTCGGTCCAGGAGCTGGTGGACGTGGGCCCCGCCGCCGCCGTGCTCGTCTTCCGGCAGAAGGACGTGGACGCGCCGTCCGCGCCCATCGCGGCCAGCCTGAACGCGCGCTTTGCCCGCGAGGGGATCCCCGCCGAGGCTCAC
>JANMPI010000328.1:0-4434 GCA_031369785.1 Acidobacteriota bacterium | reverse complement strand
CGGCAGGTCGACGCGGCCGTCGGGCTCCTCCTCCACACGAGCCACGACCTGCCCCGGGTCGTGCCCCAGGCGCTCGCCGTCGTCGACCCCGGCGCGCTCGCGGCCGCGATCGTCCTTTGGTGCGCCGGTGGTCTCGTCGTTTGGCGAGCGACGGGCGGGGGATCGGCATCGTGCCTCCTGCCGCTCCTGCTGCGGCCGGTGATCACGCTGCTCGCGCTCGTCTCCCTGGCCGTCGATCCCGCGTACCCGTACGCCTTCACTTTGCCGGTGGCGCTGACCCAGGACTGGGGGATCGCGCAGGACATCGCGGCCGCGGCCGCCATCGCCGCCGCGCTCGCGCCGCGCATCCGGTGGCGCGTGCCTGCGCCAGGTACCCTCTCGATGGCCTTCGCGGCCTTTCTCGCCTACGCGCTTCTCGCCCCGGCGTGGGCGTATCGGTGGGAAGCGCATCCCGGCAACGAGCCGAAGACGCTCCGCATGGCGGTCGCGATCGGCCACTGGATGACGCTCGACGTGGAGCCGGTGTCGGCGGCGATGGAAGACCTGCCCGTGGACTCGATGCCGGCCGCGGCCGCGCGCGCGGCGGGCGGCGCGGTCACCGAGACCGCGCGCATGGTCGAAGGACTCGCGCGGGGGACGGCCGGCCGCGACGCGATCCGGGCGACGCGTGTCACGCGGCAGACCATCCGCGGCAAGGAGGGCGGGGTCTACCACGTGCTCGCGCCGGGGCCCTCGGTCCTGCTCGCGCCCGCGCTGCGCGTCGACCGTTGGCTGAACCGTCGCGACGGCCACTACGGGCGTCTCGCGGTGTCGGTGCTGGGATGGAACGCGCTGGCGGCCGCGCTGGTCGGCGCGCTGCTCGTCCTGTTCCGCGACGCCACGGGGCGGCCGGGCCTGTCCGCCATCCTCGCCGGCGGTGCCGCGCTCGTGCCGCCGTTTCTCTTCTACTCCTACCAGTTCTATCCCGAGATGCTGGGCGCGCTCGTGCTCGCGATCGCGCTGCGGGAGCTCCTCTTCCGGAACTGGTGGCGCGCGTCGCACGCGTGGATCCTCGGCGCGCTGCTCGCCACGCTGCCGTGGCTCCACCAGAAGTTCCTCCCCGTGTGGGGCGTCCTCGCGGTCTGGGCGGTGCTGCGCCTCGTCGGCGAGCTGGCGCCGCTGCGCACGCTTCTCGGAATCGTGATTCCCCAGGCCGTGTCGCTGTTCCTGTTCGCGCTCTACAACTTCGCGATCACCGGGAGCGTGCGGCCCGACGCGCTCTTCCTCGCCTGGGGACCGGGTGGAGTGAGCGGCGCGCGAATCGGGCAGGGGCTGCTCGGCCTCCTGCTCGACGCGCGGTACGGCATCGTGCCCTACGTCCCGATCCTGCTGCTCGGCGGCGGCGCGCTCCTGATGAAGACGCCGCTCCGCCGCGCGCTGCCCGCGGTGACCGTCTACTACCTGACCGTGGCCGCGGCCGACAACTGGAGCGGTGCTACCTGCAATCTCGGGCGCTACTTCATGCCCGTGGCTCCTTTTGCGATGGCGCTGGTGGCCGTCGTCCTCGCCCGCGCCGGATCCCGCGCCGGTGTCCGCGCGGTGGCGCTCACCCTGGCCGGCTGGACGGCGGTCCTCGCCTTTCTGCTCGCCCGCGATCCGCACGCCGCGAACGACTGCGCGCAGCTTCTGGCGCGCAGCGTCTTCGCCGACGGGACCGTCTACATTCCCGGCCTCTTCCTGCGCACGTGGGCCGATGCCGCGCCCGGTCTGTGGGCGCGCGTGCTGGCCTGGGTCGCGGTGGCGGCGGTGCTCGCGTGGTGGACGTCGCGGGCCGCGGAGGGCCGCGCCGGCGGATCCGCGACGCGCGCTCTCGCCGCCGGTACCGCGCTCCTGCTCGCCCTCGCTTTCGGGTTGGAGCGCTGGCCGTCCCCGCGACGCGGGCCGTCCTTCCCGGACGCCATCGAGATCCGCTCCGGCGTCACCCTCTTCACCGGTGACGGGCGCGAGATCGTCGTCCGCTCACGCGAGCCGATCACCACCGTCCGCGTGCGCGCCACCGGACATGGGACGGTTCGCGTTCCCGGCCAGCCGCCGCTGGCGCTCGCCGACGCGACGCGCGAGATCGACGTCGCGATGGCGCCGGTCGCGCATCTCGTCGGCCGCCGCGGGGTCGAGGAATGGCTTTACCGCTCGCGCCTCGCCACCGAGGGCGCGATCACGATCGAGCCCGTCGCGGATCAGCAGATCCGGCGATAGCGCGCGTCGACGAAGCACTGCAGGCCGTAGGACACCAGCCCGAGGGCGACGATGCCGAGCAGCCACGCGCCGTTCTCCTGCTGCTGCAACGTCCGTAGCGCGCCCCCGAGGTCGCGCACCTCGCGCGCGTTCATGTCCCGCGCAGCGCGAATCAGGAAGTAGCCGATGACGAGCAGGGTCACGCCGCGGGCGGCGAGGCCGAATCGTCCGACTCGGCGCGACCAGCGCTGCGCACTCACGGTCATCCGCCGCAGACGCAGGTGCTTCTCGAATTTCAACCGCCACGCACTCACGAACTGCCACACGCCGATGCCGACCACGACCGCGCCGGCGAGGCCCACGGTCCACGGCCCCCACGGCTCGACCAGCCGCCGCGCGACCGACGCGCGCAGCGAGCTGCCGCCGCTCGTCAGACCATACCCGCCAGCGGTCAGCGCGAGGCCGAGATGCCCGACGCCGCTGATGATGTCTGCCGCGCGGTCGGCGAGTCCCCGGACGCTCTTTCCACGGTCGTCGAGGTCGAGGATGGCCTGCGCGAAGCGCCAGATCGCGTAGCCGACGAGGCCGAGGGCGAGGAGCAGCACGCCGGTGCGGTCGACGCGACCGATCGCGCGCACCGCGCCGTCCGGCCCCGTCGCGCGGCCGCCGAAGCCCAGGGCGGAGGTGGCCGCGAGCATGCCGACGGTGACGTACACCGCGCCGCGCGCCGCCAGGCCGACGCGTGCGATGGGCTCCACGAGCGATCGGACCATAATGTGAACTTTACGGGTGGGCGCGCCGTTTGTAAGGCAGATGCCACCCGCCGCCGTCCTGGAGGCTCCCATCACTTCGATTTCGGCGGCGCTCGACGCTCCCGCGCCCCTCGTCGAGTTCCACGACCTCACCGTCTCCTACGGCCCGCGACCGGCGCTGGCCGGCGTCAGCGGCGCGTTCCTTCCCGGAGCGACGGGTCTGCTCGGCCCCAACGGCGCGGGCAAGACGACGCTGCTGAAGACGCTGCTGGGGTTCCTGACCCCGGATCGCGGGCGGATGACCGCGTTCGGCCTCGATCCCGCGGTCGTGCCCCTCGAGGTGCGCCGCCGCATCGGCTACATGCCCGAGGTCGATTGCCACCTGCCGGGGATGACCGCCTCGGCCTTTGTCGCGTTCGCGGGCGAGCTGTCCGGGATGCCGCGCGACGAGGCGGTGAGCCGCGCCCACGAGGTCCTCTACTACGTCGGTCTCGACGAGGCGCGCTACCGCACCGTCGACACCTACTCGACGGGGATGAAGCAGCGCGTGAAGCTCGCGCAGGCGCTCGTCCACGATCCCGACCTGCTGCTCCTCGACGAGCCCACCAACGGCCTCGACCCCGACGGCCGCGAGGAGATGCTCACCCTCATCAAGGACGTGTCGCAACGGCGTCAGATGAGCCTCATCCTCTGCTCGCACCTGCTGCGCGACGTCGAGCAGGTGTGCGAGAGCGTGATCGTGTTCAACCAGGGCGCGGTGGCGGCGCGCGGCACCATCGCCGAGCTCACGGGCGCCCGCCGCTCCATCTACGACCTGCGCCTGAAGGGCGACGCGGCGGCGTTCCTCACCGACTTGCGCGATCAGGGCTGCGAGTGGCGCGAGGGCGAGGACGGCTATCGACTGTTCCTCGCCGACGGCCTCGGTCCCGACACGATCTTCCGCACCGCGCAGGAGTGCGGCGTGCAGGTGCGCTACCTCCGCCCGGGCGCCGAGAGCCTGGAGGACGTGTTCCTGCGCGCCCTCGGCCACGAGACCTCGTAGGTGCCGATCTACGAGCAGAGCTATCGTCGCTACGAAGCCCGCGCGGCGTTGCGCCGCGTGCGCTTCTGGCCCATCACCCGCGAAGCGCTGCGGCTCGTCCTCGTCAAGCGGGCGTTCCTCGGCCTGCTGATGCTGGCCTGGGTGCCCTTTCTCGTGCGCGTGGTGCAGGTCTACGTGGTCACGCGATTTCCGGAAGCCGGGCGCATCCTCCCGATCGACGGGACGCTCTTCGGCGACTTCCTCCGTCAGCAGACGCTGTTCACGCTGCTCCTCACCGTGTTCGCCGGCGCCGGCCTCGTCGCCAACGACCTGCGCACCGGGGGCATCCTCGTGTACCTCTCCCGCGCGCTCACGCGCCGCGACTACGTCATCGGCAAGCTGTCCGTGCTGCTGGCGGTGAATCTCGGCGTCACGCTCCTGCCCGGC
>JANMPI010000319.1:0-4117 GCA_031369785.1 Acidobacteriota bacterium | reverse complement strand
CCGGCGGCGACCGCGAAGGGCAACAAGCGCGGGATCGCGGTGAGTGTCGCGAGCGGCGCTACCCGCAAGGCGGAACAGACCACCACCGCCACCAGGCCCGCCCCCCCGACGACGGCGGCCGGCGCAGCCCCCGCCAGCGCCAGGAAGAGGATGGCGGCCACCGGCGCGGCGACCACGATCGCCACCGCGCGCGCGTCGAGGCGCAGCCCCGACGGAGACGCGATCTCGATGAAGTCGACGAGCAGCTCGGGCCGGGCGATCTCCTCCACGGTGCGCCCGACGAGGGGCAACGGGCGCACGGCGAGCTGAAGGTCGATCCCCCGCCTCTCGCCACCGCCGAGATCCACTGCGTGTCGTGCCCACGGGCCGGGAAAGCGCTCGAAGCGGCCGGCGGGAACGATCTCCTCCGGCGCGGCCACGCCGTCGCGGGAGACGGTGAGCCCGCTGCGGATCCGCGACGTGGCGCGAAGGGAGACGCGGACCGGGCCCGAAGCGGTGAGCGGGACGCGGACGGGCGACGTCCAGGGCGCGGCGCGGTAGTAAAAGGACCGCGGATCGCCACCCGCCGACGCCTCATCAATGTCCGCCCGCGAGGCGCGTGGCCACCCGTTGCCGATCGCGGCGCGGTCGTAGGCGCCGATCTCGACGCGCACGGCGGGAAGCTCCACGAGCGAGGCCCACGCGAAGGTCAGGGCGATGATCGCGAGCGCGCCCACTTTCCACACGGCCCGCATTATTCCATCCGAAACTTTCGGATACCGCTTCCGTACCGGCTGGTCGCGCGTGCTAAGGTGAATGCAGGCAATTTCTGCTACAGTCTCGGCCCCGGCCCGCGCCCCGGGGCCTGTACCTGGTCGCCGCGTCGGCGACAACGGGCGGCGCGTGAACGCGAGAAGGAGATCCGGCCATTTCGAACAAGGTGTTCGTGGGTAACCTCAGCTTCGACGTCACCCGTGACGAGCTGATCCAGGCGTTCGGCGCCGCCGGCAAGGTGGTCGACGCAAAGGTGCCGACCGATCGCGAGACGGGCCGGCCGCGCGGCTTCGCCTTCGTCGAGTTCGAGGATGACGACGCCGCGCAGCGCTCGATCGCGTTGCTCAACGGCAAGGACCTGAAGGGCCGACCCTTGCGGGTGAACGAGGCGGAGAACCGTCCGCCGCGTCCCCCGGGCATGGGCGGCGCGCCCGGCGGCGCGGGCGGCGGGTACCGCCCAGCTCCGGGAAGCGGCGCTCCCTACCGGCCCTCCGGCCCCCCAGGGTACGGAGCCGCCCCGCCGAGCTTCAACGACTTCGTCCCCATGGACGATCGCGGCCGCCCCTTCAAGAACAAGGGCAGTCGCCGCAACATCCGCCGCCGCAAGCGCGGGTTCGACTAAGCGGAAAAAAACTCGGCCCGAGGGCTTCCCCCGGGCCGAGCACTGCGTCTTTCGATCGACTCGCGGTGCCCGAGGCGCGCCAGAAAGGTGCGCCGCGGCAACCGGACGGCTACGAGTGGGCGGGCCCTCGAGAGGCCCTTCGGCTGTCCGGTGGACCGTTCTCCATGGTTCCTCCGTTGCCTTCAACCCGAATATCGGTCCGCGTCCACGCCCTGTCAAGGATCAAAATGCGATGCCGATGATAGGCTTCGCCCCGTGACTCCGACCGGCGGCGACGTCGCCTTCCTGGTGAACGACCTGCGGGCCTTCCAGCCCGAGCTCGCGGCCCGGGTCGAGGCCGAGATCGTCGAGGGCGCCGGGACGTCGGAGGACGCCGGGCACCTCGAGTGCCGGGTGACCGAGCGCGACCTCGAGGGCCGCGCGCGGGTCGCGGTCAGCCTCACCGGCCACGGGTGGATCGTGAGCTTCACCGTCTCCCAGCCTCCGGCCATCGGCGAGGTGAAGATCGAGACCCTGAAGGCACTGCGCGACCGGGGCCGCCGCACCCCCCGCTACCGGCGAGCCGCCCGCCGCTAGTTAGCGGACTTCCCAGGTCTCCCCGGCGCGGAGGAGCTTGGCCAGATCGCCCTTCCCCTTCTTCGCGATCACGGCCGCCACCTGGTCGTTCATCCCCGTCTCGTAGACGGGCGCATCGACCGCGCGCAGCACCCCGAGCGGCGTCGGGAATCCCGGCGTCGAGTCCATGCGGGAGAGCAGGAAGGCGTAGCCCGGATTGGGATTGCGTTCGTCGTGGACGAGAAGGTCCTTCTCCGTCACCCCGTTCTCGCCCAGCATCACGATCTCGAGCTCGATGCCGTTCATGCGGATCCCGCGATCGCGGCTCTTCCCGAAGACGAGCGGCTTGCCGTGCTCCAGGATCAGCGTGCGGTCGTCGCGCACTTCCTTCTCGGTCAGGGTCTCCCACGCGCCGTCGTTGAAGATGTTGCAGTTCTGCAGGATCTCGATGAACGCGCTGCCCTTGTGCGAGGCCGCGCGCTTGAGCGTCGTCTTCAGATGGGCCTGGAAGACGTCGACGGAGCGAGCGACGAAGGTCGCCTCCGCTCCAAGCGCCAGCGAGAGGACGTTGAAGGGCCGGTCGATGGATCCGTACGGCGTCGACTTCGCCTTCTTGCCGATCTCGGACGTCGGCGAGTACTGCCCCTTGGTGAGGCCGTAGATCTTGTTGTTGAAGAGCAGGATCTTCAGCCCAACGTTGCGGCGCAGCATGTGGATGGTGTGGTTGCCGCCGATGGACAGCGCGTCGCCGTCGCCGGTGGCGATCCAGACGTCGAGCTCGGGGCGGGTGATCTTCAGGCCCGTGGCCACCGCGGGCGCGCGGCCGTGGATGGTGTGGAAGCCGTAGGTGTTCATGTAGTACGGGAAGCGGCTGGAGCAGCCGATGCCCGAGACGACGACGAACTTCTCCTTCGGGATCCCGAGGTCGGGAAACACCGCCTGCACCGCGGCGAGGATCGCGTAGTCGCCGCACCCGGGGCACCAGCGGACCTCCTGGTCGGTCTGGAAGTCCTTGCGGGTCAGGACGGGCAGAGTCGTCGCGGTCATCGCACGGCCTCCTGGATCATCGCCTCGACTTCGGACACCTTGAACGGCTTGCCCTGGATCTTGTTGAACCCCTGCGCGTCGATCAGGTACTTCGCGCGCAGCACCCAGACGAGCTGTCCCATGTTCATCTCCGGGACGACGACCTTGCGGTAGCGCTTCAGGACCTCGCCGAGGTTCCGCGGCAGCGGGTTCAGGTGACGCAGGTGGACGTGTCCGACCCGCACGCCCTTCTCGCGCTGGCTGCGCAGGGCTTCGGTGATCGCGCCGTAGGTCGAGCCCCACGCGACCAGCAGCAGGTCGCCGTCGGGATCGCCGGCGGGAATCACGTCCGGCACGTCCTGGACGATGGCCTCCACCTTGGCCGCGCGCAGGCGGACCATGCGCTCGTGGTTGAGCGGCTCGTAGTTGACGTTGCCGGTCGTCTCTTCCTTCTCGAGGCCGCCGATGCGGTGCTCGAGCCCCTTCGTCCCCGGCACCGCCCACGGCCGCGCGAGGGTCTGCGGGTCACGCAGATAGGGGAAATAGCCCGCCGGATCGGTGCGGAAGTGGACCGGGAAATCGGGCAGATCGGAGACCTCGGGCACCTTCCAGGGCTCGGAGCCGTTGGCGAGGTAGCCGTCGGAGAGCACGATGACCGGGATCATGTACTTGAGCGCGATGCGGCTGGCCTCGATCGCGATCCAGAAGCAGTCGCCCGGGGTGGCCGGGGCGAGGACGGGGATCGGCGCCTCGGAGTTGCGCCCGAACAGCGCCTGCATGAGGTCGGCCTGCTCGGTCTTCGTGGGCAGGCCGGTGGAGGGGCCGCCGCGCTGGACGTCGACGATCACCATCGGCAGCTCGGTGGCGATGGCGAGGCCCATCGCCTCCGTCTTCAGCGCCATCCCCGGACCGGACGTCGTGGTCATGGCCAGCGCGCCGCCGTAGGCCGCGCCGATGACCGACGTCATGGCCGCGATCTCGTCCTCGGCCTGGAAGGTGAGGACGCCGAATTCCTTGAACGTCGAGAGCTCGTGGAGGATGTCGGACGCGGGCGTGATCGGGTACGAGCCCTGGAACAGGGTGAGCCCCGACTTCGCGGCCGCGGCCACGAACCCGAGGGCGAGGGCGCTGTTGCCGCTGATGTTGCGATACGTCCCCGGC
>JANMPI010000314.1:0-4610 GCA_031369785.1 Acidobacteriota bacterium | reverse complement strand
GCCTGCTTCATCAACTCCGTGAACGACACCATGGAGTCGATCCTGGGCCTGGCCAAGACCGAGGGAATGCTGTTCAAGTTCGGATCGGGGACGGGATCGAACCTGTCCTCCATCCGGTCCTCGCGCGAGCCGCTGGCCGGCGGCGGGACCGCGTCCGGCCCCGTCTCGTTCATGCGCGGGTACGACGCGTTCGCGGGCGTGATCAAGAGCGGCGGCAAGACGCGGCGCGCGGCCAAGATGGTCATCCTCAACATCGACCACCCGGACGTCGAGGAGTTCATCACCAGCAAGGCGGACGAGGAGAAGAAGGCCTGGGCGCTCATCGACGCCGGGTACGACGGCGCCTTCAACGTGAAGGGCGGCGCGTACGACTCCGTGTTCTTCCAGAACGCGAACCACTCCGTGCGCGTCACCGACGAGTTCATGCAGGCGGTCCTCGACGACAAGGACTGGAGCACGAAGGCCGTGCTGGGCGGGAAGGTGACCGACACCTACCGCGCGCGCGACCTCATGAAGCTGATGTCGGACGCGGCGTGGCAGTGCGGCGATCCGGGGATGCAGTTCGACACCACGATCAACGACTGGCACACCTGCCCCCAGACGGCGCGCATCAACGCCAGCAACCCGTGCAGCGAGTACATGTTCCTCGACGACACGGCGTGCAACCTCTCGTCCCTGAACCTCATGAAGTTCCGGCGCGAGGACGGCGAGTTCGACGCCGAGGCCTACAAGTCGGCCTGCCGCACGATGCTCACCGCGCAGGAGATCCTGGTCGACAACGCGAGCTACCCGACCAAGGCCATCGGCATCAACAGCGTCGACTATCGTCCGCTCGGGCTCGGCTACGCGAACCTCGGCGTGCTGCTCATGGACCGCGGCCTGCCCTACGACTCCGAGGGCGGCCGCGCCTACGCGGCGGCGGTGACCGCGCTCATGCACGGCGAGGCGTACGCGCAGAGCGCGCGCATCGCGGCGGCCATGGGCCCCTTCCCGGGCTATGCGAAGAACGCCCAGCCGATGCTCCGCGTCATCGACAAGCACCGCCAGGCCGCTCATGACATCGACCCGAACGCGGTGCCCAGGGAGCTGCTGCGCGCCGTGCTCGCGGTCTGGGACGAGGCCTACGCGCTCGGCGTGCAGCACGGGTACCGCAACAGCCAGGTGACGGTGCTGGCGCCCACGGGGACCATCGGCTTCATGATGGATTGCGACACCACCGGCATCGAGCCCGACATAGCACTCGTGAAGTACAAGAAGCTCGTCGGCGGCGGCGTGATGAAGATCGTCAACCAGTCCGTGCCCGGCGTCCTCAAGAAGCTCGGCTATTCGGGCGGGCAGGTCGAGGACATCATCAAGTACATCGACGAGAAGGAGATGATCGAGGGGGCGCCGCACCTGAAGGCGGACCACCTCGCGATCTTCGACTGCGCCTTCCCGCCCAAGGACGGCAAGCGGTCCATCCAGTACATGGGACACATCAAGATGATGTCGGCGGTGCAGCCCTTCCTCTCCGGCGCCATCTCCAAGACGGTCAACATGCCGAGCGACGCGACGCCCGAGGAGATCTCGAACGCGTACATGGAGTCGTGGCGGATGGGGCTGAAGGCGGTCGCGGTCTATCGCGACGGCTGCAAGCGCAGCCAGCCGCTCTCCACCTCGAAGGACGAGCAGAAGCAGGCCGTGGTGGTGGCGGCGGCGCCGGTGGTCGCGGTCCGGCCCCCACGGCGGAAGCTCGCGGACGAGCGGCGGTCGATCACGCACAAGTTCTCGATCGCCGGCCACGAGGGGTACATCACCGTCGGCATGTACGAGGACGGGAAGCCGGGCGAGATCTTCCTGGTGATGGCCAAGGAGGGCTCGACGATCTCCGGCCTGATGGACGCGTTTGCCACTTCGATCTCGATGTCGCTGCAGTACGGGGTGCCGCTGGAGACGCTGGTCGAGAAGTTCTCGCACGTGCGCTTCGAGCCCTCAGGATTCACCAAGAACCCGGAGATCCCGTACGCCAAGAGCATCACCGACTACATCTTCCGGTGGCTGGCCAGCAAGTTCCTGAGCACGGAGAGCCAGGCGGCGATGGGCGTGCAGGTGGTGGATCAGGGGCTGAAGGCCGAGGCGGCGGCGGCGAAGCCGCAGGCGGCGCCGGCCGTCGCCGAGAAGGTGAGCGCGCAGACGCAGACCTTCCGCGGCCAGGCCGATGCGCCGTCGTGCCACTACTGCGGGAGCATCATGACGCGCAACGGGGCGTGCTACCGGTGCGCGAACTGCGGCTCTACCTCGGGTTGCTCGTAGGCCCAGACCTCACCGCTCGGCAGCGCGCGCACGGCATCCGCCGGCGCGCGTTGCATCTCCTCTCCCTCTCCCTGGCGCGCCATCCGACGCTCGTCGCCTGCGCCCGCACCGTGGCGCGGGCCCGCCGGCAACGGCTGGCCCGCATCGCCCTCGTCCGTGATCTCGTGGTCCAGATCTCCGCCGCGGCCCGCGCCCCGTTCCGCCCGCGGGGCGGCGTCCTGCGCGAGGGCGACCTGCCGGCGGCGCTGCTGCTGGCCATGCTTCGCGCGGCGGGAGAGCGCGCCACCTTCGAATACACGCGCGAGTCGCCGCTGGTGCGCGTGGCGGTTGCGATCGGCGATGTCGGACGGCTGCCGCCGTGGGCGCGCCTCCTGCGCACGGGGTCGGGCCTCGCCGTCGCGATCTCCCCCGACGAACGATGGCTCGCGGCCGCGTATCTGCCGCCCGACCTCCGGCGGGCCCTCGATCGCCGCCGTCTGTCGGCCGCCCGTCACGCCCTCGCGTCCTGAGCCGCCGCGGTTGACGGCGCCGGGACGGTCGCGGACGATGGTCGCCCGATGATCCTTCTCCTCGCCGCTTTCCTCTCGACCTCCGCGCCCGCGCCCCGCGCGTTGTGGGACGCGTGGCCCGCGCGCCGCGTGGTGGAAACGCCCGCCGGTTGCCTGAAGCCGGCCGACCTCGCCGCCCGGCTGCAGGCGTTCGCCGCGAACCATCCCGAACGCGTGCGCGTGGAAGAGATCGGCCGGTCGGTCGAGGGCCGTCCGATCCAGCTTTTTTCCGTGGGGACGGGGCCGCGCGCGGTCCTCCTGTGGTCGCAGATGCACGGCGACGAGCCTTCCGCCACGCCCGCGCTGCTGGACGTCGCCGATTACCTGCTCACCGCGCCCGAAGGCGCGCCCGTCCTGGACGCGCTCACGCTGCTGATGGTGCCGATGCTCAACCCGGACGGCGCCGAGCGCGGCATCCGGAGGAACGCGCAGGGGATAGACGTCAACCGCGACGCGCTCAACCTCGCGACGCCCGAGGGACGGATCCTGAAGGCCGTGCGCGACCGCTACCAGCCGGTCCTCGGATTCAACCTCCACGACCAGGACCGCCGCACGACGGTCGGCGAGACGAAGAGCCTGGCCACGATCGCGCTCCTCGCCGTGTCGGCCGATCCGGCGGGCACCCTCACCGAGGGCCGGATGCGGGCGAAGCGCGCGTGCGCAGCGGTGGTCGCGGCGCTGGAGCCGCTCATCGGCGCCTCCATCGCCCGCTACGACGAAGACTGGAGCCCGCGCGCCTTTGGCGACAACATCACCGCCTGGGGCACGCCGGTGGTCCTCATCGAGAGCGGCGGGCTGCCGCCGGGACAGCCGCTCACCGATCTCACGCGCCTCAACTTCGTCGCCCTCGTCACCGTGCTGTCGTCCCTGGCTGCGGATGATCTGGCCGGCCAGGATCCCGTCCTCTACGAGGGGCTGACCCGCAACAGCACCGACGCCTACGCCGACGTGGTCGTGCGCGGCGGGCGCATCCTGCAGGGGACGACGGCGGTGCCTTATCGCGCCGACATCGCGTTCGACGTCAAGGCGCCGGGCGAGCGGACGTGGGCCTGTCCCGCCGTCGCCGACTCGGGGCCGTCGAACATCCTGGAGGTGGGAGACGCGCGGTTCATCACCGGCGGCCGCGACGTCGACGCCACCGGCGCGCTCCTGGTGCCCGCGCTCACCGCCTCCGTTCGCGGCATCGCCGCCCGGAGATGGATGACGGCGGGCGCCCTCGACGCCATGGCACGCCTCGGCGTCGCGCGCCTGCGCTGGCACGTGCCCGCGGGGGACGTCGGTCCCGCACTCGCCTTTGCCGCCGAGCGCGCGAGGGCGGGCCGCTCCGTGCTCGAGGTCGTGCCTGCCGCTGATCCGGCCTCGCCGCTCGTCGTCTCCCGCGCGCCGCGACGCCCGGCTTCGCGCGCGCTCTCCGACGTCCTCGACGCCCTCGGCACGTGGCGCGTTCCCGGACGCGCGCTGGCGTCCCCGTACGGCGACTCGTCGACGATCGGGCTCGCGCCGCGCATGCCCGCGTCGTTCCTCGTGGTGGAGGCGGGCGGCGCTCCCGCGCTCGACGCGTTCGTCCTGGATGCGGTGTACATCGACGGCCGCGCGCTTCCGCCGCCCGATCTCCTGCTTCGATGACCGGGCGGGACGCCCGGCGCGTCCTGGTGCTCTTCGCGCTGCACGCGGCCGCCCGGCAGGTCGACGCGGCCGTCGGGCTCCTCCTCCACACGAGCCTCGACCTGCCGCGGTTCGTGCCCCAGGCGCTCGCCGTCGTCGACCCCG
>JANMPI010000271.1:0-1981 GCA_031369785.1 Acidobacteriota bacterium | reverse complement strand
CCGGCCGCCGCGCGCGACCACACCGCGCGCCCGGCCGGCGGCCGCGGCCACCGGCCATGCGCCACGTCCCCAGACCGTCACCGTGCTCGCGGTGCTCTGGATCCTGAGCATCCCGTTCCACGCCGTCACCGGCTTCCTTCTCGCGCACTCGCGGCCCGGCGCGGCCGGCGTCGCCATCGCGGTCGTCTTCCTTCTGGCCGCGATCGTCGGGGGAGTGATGGCCCACGGGCTGTGGATGGGCTTCGGCTGGTCCCGGCCGGCGCAGATCGCGCTGGCCGCGATCGGCATCCTGAACTGCCCATTCACGCTCGCCGCCGTGGGGACGCTGTGGTACATGCTGCGCGCGCCGGCGCGGCGCTACTTCACCCGCGGGGACGGCGACACGACGGCCGATCAGGCCGAGGCGATCTTCGCCGCCGCCATCGTCGCCGCCGTCGTCCTCGGCGGCCTGATCACCGCCGGACTCACCATGATGGCGCGCACCGCGCGCACCGGATTACCGTAGGATAGGCATTACACTCATGAACAGGAACGAAGCGTTCGACCTCTACAAGCAGATGCTCCTGATCCGGCGCTTCGAGGAGCGCTGCGCCCAGCTCTACGTCGAGGGCAAGATCGGCGGCTTCCTTCATCTGTACATCGGACAGGAGGCGGTGGGCGTCGGCGCCATGAGCCTGCTGCGCCCGGACGACTACCTCATCACGTCCTACCGCGACCACGGCTACGCGCTGGCGCGCGGGACTGATCCGCGTCCGTTGCTCGCCGAGCTTTGCGGCAAGGTCTCCGGGATCAGCCGCGCCAAGGGCGGCAGCATGCACTTCTACGACGTGCCGCGCGGCAACTTCGGCGGGGACGGGATCGTCGGCGGCCATCTGCCCATCGCGGCCGGGATGGGCTACAGCATCCGCCTCCGCAACACCGACCAGGTCGTCCTCTGCTTCTTCGGGGACGGCGCGGTGAACGAGGGCGCGTTCCACGAGGCGCTGAACGTGAGCGCGCTCTGGAACCTGCCCGTCGTCTACATCATCGAGAACAACCGGTACGGGATGGGGACGTCGCTCGATCGCGCCTCGTCCGTCAAGGACCTCTACCAGCGCGGCTCGGCGTACGGCATTCCCCGCTACGACGTGAACGGGATGGACCTCGTCGCCGTGCGCACCGTGCTCGGACAGGCCATCGACCTCGCGCGGAAGGACAAGCGCCCGACCCTCGTCGAGTGCGAGACGTATCGCTACCGCGGCCACTCCATGTCCGACCCCGGCAAGTACCGGCGGAAGGAGGAGGTCGAGGAGATGATGAAGGCCGACCCCGTTCTCGTGTGGGGCAAGCGGCTCGTCGAGCAGGAGCGCTTCAGCAAGCAAGACCTCGAGGCGGCAGACAAGGAGATCCTGGCCCGCATGGACGACGCGGTGGCCTACGTCGAGGCGAGCCCGGATCCGACGGTCGAGACCCTTTACGAGGACGTGTACGTGCGCTCGCCGTACATCCACGCCCGGGCGGCGGACAAGGATCCGGCCTGGCGCGCGTCGCAGAAGGACGATCGCGTTCCGGAGGTGTTCGCGCCCTTCGATTACGCGGCGTGGCAGAAGACGCAGGCGGAGATCGCGGCCGCGGCTCCCCCGGCGGAGCCGGTTGCGGAGGCTTCCCCGGCGGAACCTGCCGCGGAGGCTCCCGCGGGGGAGGCGGCCGCGCCGCCCGCGGCCGAGGCCAAGCCCGAAACCAAGGGCGGCAAGCCCGACGTCGATCGCCGCCGTCCCGCGCCGATGACGCCGGGCGGCCAGGCCCCGATGGACTCCGCGGGCAACCTGATCGGCGCTCCGGTCGGCAGCCGCAAGGCCGGGAAGTAGCCCATGGCACTCCTCACCATGCGCGAGGCGCTGAACCAGGCGCTTCGCGAAGAGATGAAGCGCGACTCCACGGTGTTCCTCCTCGGCGAGGAAGTGGGCGCCTACCAGGGCGCGTACAAGATCACCCAGGGGCT
>JANMPI010000419.1:0-2127 GCA_031369785.1 Acidobacteriota bacterium | reverse complement strand
TTCTTCGGGATCGACTGCCCCGCCGGCGTGACGAAGCCGCCCAACAGCTCCGGGCGGCTGCCCGTCGGCTGCCTCGGCCACGTGACCGCCACGCCGAAGAAGAAATCCTCCGACGACGTGGACCCGCGCGCCCACGGCCCGTACATCACCTGGGAGCTGGAGCAGCGCCGCGCGTTCGTGGGCATGCGCGACGACGAGAACCAGCCGTGGAACAAGTCGCTGCGGGGCGCGGAGCCGGGAAGCTTCTCGCTCTGCGCGACGGTCCAGGGGAAGCGCGGCTGCCTGGATGGGATCGTCACCCCGGACTAGCGGCCCGCCCGCGTGCCGGTAGAATGCCCCCAGAATGGCTTTCGCCGATGCGCTTCGCGCGTTGAACGACATCCAGTCGGAGCGGTATGGCCTCTCGTTCTGATCCCGGCGGCGTCACGTTTCCGACCGAAGCCCTTCTGCGGCAGCTCTGGAAGGGAAAGGAGGCGCTTCACGCCCGGCACGCCAGCTTGCCGCTGGCCGAGAAGGTGCGTTTGGTAATCGAGCTGCAGCGAATTGTGCTACCGCTGATAGCGCGCCAGCGTCCGCTCCGCCGGTGGGAGAAGGCATGGGAGATCGATCCGTAAAGGCCGCGACGGCAACGCTCGTGCAGGCGTCGTAGCCGCATGCTCGATTCGTTGGTCGAGTGGCTGCTGACCCCGCTCCTGCTCGCCGCCTTCTTCGGGTGGTTCGTCTTCTCCTCGCGGCGGGAGAAGGTGGCCCGCGACAAGGAGCTGGCCGCCTTCGGTGCGCGCCACGGCCTGAAGCAGCAGACGTTCACGGTGGACGTCTTCGGTCCCCGGACGGTCGCCTACGGCGAGATCTGGCCCGACGTCGCCGACGAGTTCCGCCTCGGCCGCGGGCGGGTCACGATCCGGAACGTCTGGCGCGGCGCGTGGGACGGCGGCGAGGTCCGGTACTTCGAGTTCGACCGCCTCCACGTGCTGGGGCGCGCGCTCTTGTTCGACTCGCCCTCGCTGGATCTGCCTGCGTTCGTGGTGCCGCCGTCTGCGGGCGTTGCGGACCCGGGGGGCAATGCGGAGGGCGATGGGGTCACCGTCGACGGCCTTTTCGTCGTGACCAGCGAGGCGATGGCGGTGCGTCGCGCTTTCACCCCTGCCGTAGCCGCGTTCTTCAAGGAACGCGCGGAGGGACGGCGGACGTGGGCCGAGGGGCGCGGGCGAAGGCTTCTCTTCTACAAGCAGTTCGACGCGCCGCGGAAAGGCCACCGCCCGAGACCGGACTTCCCCGCCGACGACGGCCACGCGGGCTTCTGGCGGGCCGGCCAGGCGCTGGCGCGGCTGCTCGCCACGCCAAGCCGGTAGGCGCGCGCGGCTAGAAGATCTCGCGCAGCCGGCAGCGAAAGCCGGGGACAACGTCCTCGCCGTCGAGCTGATCGTCCGGACCAACCTCGCGGACGTCCACGAAGGAGCGATACGCGCTCGCGCGCTGCCGCTGGGGGTCGATCACCCACACGAGACGCACACCGGCCTCGAGGTACTCGCCGACCTTGTCGAGAATCCAACGGGGGCGATCCTGCGGGGACACCACTTCCACGGCAAGGTCCGGTGGCAGATTCACGTAGTCCGCTGGAACGACTTCATCGGGGAATCGACCGTTCGCGACGAAGCTGACGTCCGGACATCGGACGTTTCCGCTGGGAAGACGGTGCCCGGTGTCGGGCCCCATGACGTGTCCCAGCCGATGGTCCCTGACGTAAGGGCCGAGAAGAGACACCAGCGCCATGGATGTCTTACCGTGGCGTCCGCCCGCGGGGCTCAGGCGGATCTCCCCGTCCACGAGTTCGTAGATGCCGTCGTCGGGCGTGTTGAGGAGGTCCGCCTCGGTGGCGGGACGTCGCGTGATCGTCGCCATGGTTGCCTCGGCGGCATGGTAGCACTGTGAAAGATTGGGTGAGCAGCAGGCCCGGGGAGAGCGGGCAGGAACCGACGGGAGATCGTGAATCAGGCGCCGGTCAGGGCAGGACCGTTCTCGCTGGGGCGCCGACAATGGAGGACGCTCATGCTTCGAGATCGGGCAAGTCGGCGATATAACCGCCGTCCTCGTCACTCCAGAAGACGTTCGGGCTCGATGGGGCGC
>JANMPI010000234.1:0-9345 GCA_031369785.1 Acidobacteriota bacterium | reverse complement strand
CCCCAGTCGCGGAAGGCGCCCTCGGTGAACTTCATGATGTTGCCCTTGTGCACGAGGGTGACGCTGCGGCGCTTCTCCGCGATCGCGAACCGGATCGCCGCCCGCACCAGCCGCTCCGTGCCTTCCCGCGAGATGGGCTTGATGCCGATGCCGCTCGTCTCCGGGAAGCGGATCTTCTTGACCTTCATCTCGCCCTGCAGGAACGCGAGGACCTTCTTCACCTCCGGCGTGCCCGCCGCCCACTCGACGCCGGCGTAGATGTCCTCCGTGTTCTCCCGGAAGATCACCATGTCGACGTCCTGCGGTTTCTTGACCGGGCTCGGCACGCCCTGGAACCAGCGCACGGGGCGGAGGCAGACGTAGAGGTCGAGGTCCTGCCGCAGCGCGACGTTCAGCGAGCGGATGCCGCCGCCGATGGGCGTCCCCAGCGGGCCCTTGATGCCCACCAGGCACTCGCGGAACGCCGCCATCGTCTCTTCGGGCATCCAGTGGCCGGTCTGGTTGAAGGCCTTCTCGCCGGCAAGCACTTCCTTCCAGACGATCCGCCGCTTGCCCCCGAACGCCTTGGCGACCGCGGCGTCGAAGACCCGCTGCGACGCCCGCCAGATGTCACGGCCGGTGCCGTCGCCCTCGACGAAGGGGATGATCGGGTCGTCGGGAACGTGGAGCTTTCCCTTGTCGATGCGGATGAGGGCGCCGGCAGGAGTCGAGTTGGCCATGGCGCGAGTTTATCCGAGGTAAACGGATCGGGCGTCGCGCACCCCGGAGATGGCGAGCACCTCGGAGAGCACGTCCGCGGGCACCTCGCCGTCCACCTCGATGAGCATGATCGCCCGCCCGCTGCCCGGCTTCCGTCCCACGTTCATGCGCGCGATGTTGATCGCGCGGTCGCCGAGCAGCGTGCCCACGTGGCCGATGATCCCGGGCGTGTCCTCGTTCTTCACGAGCAGCATGTGGCCTTGCGGGATCACGTCCACCTCGACGCCGTCGACGTCCACCAGGCGCGGGTGGCTGCGGCCGAACACCGTCCCCGCCACCGACGCCTCCGCTTCGCTGGTCTTCAACCGCAATGCGAGCAGGTTGGCGAAAGCGATGGGCGAGGACGAGGTGGACTCCACCACCTGGATCCCCCGCTCCTTCGCCACTGCACACGCGTTCACTACGGTCAGGCCCTGCGGGACGTGGGCCTTCAGGATCGCCGCCACCGCCGCCGGCAGCAGGGGCTTCACGTCCATCTCCCGGAACTCGCCGTAGAGGCCGACCTCGATCCGCTCCGGCGTCCCCGTGCACACCTGCCCGAGGAAACGTCCGAGCCGATCGGCGAGGTCCATCGCCGGCCGCACCTGGTCGTACACGTCGGCGGAGAAGGCAAAGAAGTTCACCGCCTGCTGGATGACGCCGCCCTTCAACAGGTCGCGCACCTGCACCGCGATGTCGGTGCCCACGCGCTCCTGCGCCTCTTCGGTCTGGGCCCCGATGTGCGGGCTGGCCACGACGTGCGGGTGCTGCGCGAGGCGCCAGTCGACCGGCGGCTCCTGGCCGTGCACGTCGAGCGCGGCGGCGGCCACGCGCCCGCTCTCGAGGCCGGCGAGGAGCGCCTTTTCGTCCACCAGCTCGCCGCGGGCCGCGTTCACGATGCGGATGCCGGGCTTCGCCCGGGCGAGGAGCGAAGCGTTGATCAGGTTCCGCGTGTCCGCGGTGAGTGTCGTGTGCAGGGAGACGATGTCGCATGTCCGCACGAGCTCGTCCATCGGCAGCAGGCGGACCTTCATCGCCTCGGCGGCGCCGGCGGAGACGAAGGGATCGAAGCCGAAGACCTCGAGGCCGAGCGCGCGGCACCGCGATGCCACCTCGCGCCCGATGCGACCGAGGCCGACGATGCCGATCCGCTTGCCCTGCAGCTCGATCCCCGCGAAGGCCTTGCGCTCCCACTGGCCGGCCTTGATGGAGGCGTCCGCCTGCGCGACGTTGCGCGCCACCGCGAAGATGAGGGCCAGCGCGAACTCCGCCGTCGAGACCATGTTCCCGAGCGGCGAGTTCATGACCAGGATCCCGCGGCGCGTGGCCGCGGCGAGGTCGACGTTGTCCACCCCGACCCCCGGCCGGCCGACCACGATCATGCTCGTGGCCGCGTCCAGCACCTCCGCCGTGATCTGGCTCCCGCTGCGGATGGTCATCGCGTGATACGGCGCGACGATGGCGGCCAGCTCGGCGGGCGGCATCGCCTTCCGCTGGTCGACCTGCCAGCCCTCGGCGTTCAGGAGGGCGAGCCCGTTGGCGGTGATGCCCTCGAGGACGAGGATCCGGTAGCTCAGGCCTTGCCGCCGCCGCCGGGCGGCATTTCGACACGCTCGACATACACCTGTTCCGCCGCCGCGAGGCCGGCCCCGAGGGCGAACTTGTGGCCCAGGCGATGGAGCGTGATCTCCAGCGTCGCCAGCAGGCCGAAGATGTCCGTCGCGTCGTAGTAGCCGAGATGGGCGACGCGGAAGATCTTGCCCTTCAGGTCGCCCTGCCCACCCGCCACCGTCGAGCCGAACTCGGCTTTCAATCCCTTGACGATCGCGCCGGATTCGACGCCCGCGGGCGGATAGAGCGCGGTCAGCGCGTCGCCGTGCGCGCGGGGAGCGACGAGGGCGAGGCCGAGCGCGCCCGCCGCGGCCCGCGTGCAGGCGGCGAGAGTGGCCGCGTTCTTCACCAGCGACTCGACGCCGCCCTGTCCCTTCACGAACTCGAGGGCCGCCCGCAGCGCGACCATGTTCGAGATCGCGGGGGTGAAGGCCGACTCGCCGGTCGCCTGGTTCTTCCGCTCGCGCCGGAGATCGAAATAGAACCGCGGTGCCTTCGCACTTTCCATCCGCTCCCAGGCCCGGGCGCTCACCGAGACGAAAGCGAGCCCCGGCGGCAGGGCCAGTGACTTCTGGCTTCCCACCACGACGACGTCGACTCCCCAGGCCGCGGTGGCGAGCGGCATCGCGCCCGCGCCCGAGATCGCATCGACGACGAGGAGCGTCCCCGGACGGCCGCGGGTGATGGCGGCCAGCGCCTCCACGTCATGCCGCGCGCCGGTCGAGGACTCGTTCAGCTGAACGAAGACGGCCTTGATGCCGGGATCGGCATCGAGCGCCTTGCTGACTTCCTCGGGCTTCACGGCGTCGCCGAGGGCCGCCTTCAGGACGACGACGTCCATCCCGTAGGCCTTGCCGATGTTCGCCCAGCGCTCGCCGAAGTTTCCCGCCACGAGCGCGAGCATCCGGTCGCCGGGCGAGAGCACGTTGACGAGGGCCGCCTCCATGCCGCCCGTCCCCGAGCAGGCGAGGATCAGCACGTCGTCCTCCGTCCGGAGGAAGCTCTTCAGGCCCACGATGCATTCCTTGAAAACGGCGCGGAACTCGTCGGTGCGATGGTGCGGGATCGGCTTCGCCATCGCCTCGAGGACGGCGGGATGGAGCGGCGTCGGCCCGGGCGTGAAGAGTCGCGGCTTGCGGATCATCGATGGCCTCGTTTCAGCGTCCACAATATCTGTGGAAAACCTTGTGGAAACTCCGCGCAGAGCACCTGTTAAAACGTTGTAGCGGAGTAAGTTGGAACACTTTGCACTCTGTGACAGCAGGGCGACGGAGGCATGCGATTTGCGTGATGGCAAAACGAATCATCGCGCCGCCGCCGATGAGCGTGCGCGGGCCGCAGACGCGGCGTTTTCGACCGCTTCCACGACGCGATCGATCTCCGCGTCGGTCGTGAAGCGCCCGATGCCGAAGCGGAGCGCGGTATAGATCCGATCATCGCCGAGCCCGAGCGCACGCAGGACGTGAGAACCCTTCCCACCCGCCTCCGCGCAGGCCGCCCCGGATGAGATCGCGATCGTCCCGCCGAGGGAAAGGATCAGCGTCTCCGCCTCCGCCCGCGCGATCGAAACGTGGAGATTTCCGGGGAGGCGCGGCGCCATCGCGCCGTTCACCGTGACGCCTTCGATCCGCGCGGTCAGGCCGGCGAGCAAACGGTCGCGCAGGGCGGCGATGCGCTCCGGCTCGCCGTCGATGAGCGCCATCGCGGCCAGCCGCGACGCGGCGCCGAGGCCGACGATGCCCGGGACGTTCAGTGTCCCCGATCGGAGGCCCTTCTCCTGGCCCCCGCCCTCCATCTGCGGCGCGAGGCGCAGCCGCGGCGATCGGCCCTTCCTCATGTAGAGGGCACCGGCGCCCTTCGGACCGTACATCTTGTGGGCGGACAGGCTCATGAGGTCGACGCCCCAGGCCTCGACGTCGATCGGAATGCGGCCCGCGGCCTGGACGGCGTCGGTGTGGAAGACGATCCCCCGCTCGCGGCAGAGGCGGCCGACCTCCGCCAGCGGCTGGACGGTGCCGATCTCGTTGCTGGCCGCCATCACGGAGACGAGGATCGTCTCCGGACGCATCGCGGAGGCGATCGCGCCGGCGTCGACGATGCCCGTCTCGTCCACGGCCACGCGGGTGACCGCGAACCCTTCGCGCTCGAGGCTGCGGCACGGCTCGAGGACGGCGGGATGCTCGATGGTCGTGGTCACGATGTGGCCCCGCCCCGCGGCGCGGGCGACGCCGCGGAGAGCGAGGTTGTCCGACTCCGTCGCGCCGGAGGTGAAGACGATGTCGCCGGGGGCCGCTCCGATGAGCGCCGCCACCTCGTCCCGCGCCTTTTGGACCGCGCGGTCCGCCTCTTCGCCGAAGGCGTGCTGGCGGCTCGAGGGATTGCCGAACCGCTCGGTGAAGTACGGCAGCATCGCGTCGAGGACCGCGGGGTCGACCGGCGTCGTCGCGTGGTGATCGAGGTAGATGCGGTCCACAGGGAATTCTTCCACAGGGCGGGGGCGTATGGTGCATCACAACCCGCGGCCGATTGGAGGTCGTATAGTGTTGGCAGGCAAAGGGGGCGCGTCTGCCCCCAAGGAGAACGTGATGACGACGAAAGCCCTGGCCGCCGCGATCCTGCTGTCGCTGGTCGGCGCCGTTGCGCACGCGCAGGGGGCGGTGCCGGAGACCCCGGCCGTCGCGGTGGAAGCCGACGATGACGCGGACGCGCAGGCTCCGCGCCGCCACATCCAGGTTCTCCAGCACCCGTACGACATCGCCTCCTTCTATCGTTCGTCGAGCGGCTATCGTTCGTCGGACGGCCTCATCTTCGGCGCCTACGGCGGCGCGAGCGATCGGTATCCGATCGCGGGCTTCTATCGCCAGGGCGGCGGATCGGGCCGGTACGGGTACTCCCAGTTCTGGGCCAACGGCTATTCGGACCGCGGATGGGGCCGCAGCCGCAAGACCGGCAGCCGGCACGGACGGATGGGGCTCGGCTTCCGCCGGGCGATCGGGGAGAACGGCGATCTGTTCCTCTTCGCCCCCGCGATCCTCGGCCCCGTCGGGCCGCTCACCGGCATTTTCTTCGACGACGACACACGCCGCTGACGCGCGCCTCGAGCCGGGCCGCGGAACGCGTGGCGGCGGCCGCGATCGCGGTCGCGCTGGCCTCCATCGGCGTCGCGGAAGCCAAGGGCGGCGCGAAGCGAAAAGTCACGCTGTTCGTGGAGGGCACGGGCTGCGCTCACGACGTCGAGGCGAAGCCGGTGAAGCTTCAGAAGGAAAAGCACGAAGCGCTCGGCTTGCGGATCCAGAACGACTGCAACATCGGCCGCAAGGCCCTCGTCTGCGTGTACGACGCGGACGGGAAGCTGTCCAATCCCTTCGACGCCTGCACGAGCCTCCCCCCCGGCGTCGACGTCGCGAGGGTGTTCACGCTGACCGCCGGCGGGGGGAAGGCCGAGATGGAGTGCGCGGTGAAGAGCGAGGGCGCCTACAGCGCGCTCGTCCTCGTCGGGGACGAAGTCAAGCCCGCGGGCTGCCCGGCGGCGCCGCCGAAGGAACGAGTGGGAGCGATCGGCGACCGCACCTTCGTCCATCGCCTCGCGGTCGAAATAGTTCCCTGACCGCCTGACCGCGGTTCCGCCTAGTCGCCCGGGCTGCTCCGCAGGTGGACGATGCTGGTCACCACTTCGACCAGCTCCTCCGGGACCACCGGCTTCGGTACGTGGCTCTGGAAGCCCGCCCGCAGCGATTGCAGGCGGTCCTGCACCATCGAATGCGAGGTGAGCGCCACCGCGGGAATGCGCCCTCCGCGCTCCTTCGGCAGCGCCCGGATCCGGCGCATCAGGCTCAAACCATCCTCTTCGGGCATCGCGATGTCGCTCACCAGGATGTGCGGGCGGTCCTTCTCGAGCGCTTCCATCGCCGCCTTGGCCGACGGCGCCGACACCACCTCGGCCCCGACGCGCCGCAGTACCCATTCCAGCAGGTCGCGGGTGTCCTGGTCATCGTCGACGACCAGAATCTTGAGGCCGAACAGCTCCTTGCTCATGAAGCGATTCTAATCCCGGTCGCGCAGGCCCACGGCCTCGCGCACGCTGCGACCGACCTCGCGGGCGAACCGGTCCGCGTAGGACACCACCGGTCCGACGGTCTCGTCCCGCTCCATCCGCTCCACCCGGTTCATGGGATAGAAGACGGTGGACAGCCCGAGGTACGGCTCGTCGCCCCGCGCCTCCTGACGCATCCAGTCGTCGAAGGCGGCGAGGTCGATGCACCGCACGACGACGCCCGCGGTCCCGAGCGACACCAGGAGACCCCAGACCTTCTCCTTGGGCACCTGCAGGTAGACGATGACCGGGTCGCCCGCGGAAAGGGACATGGCTTCCCACGGCGCCGACTCCGCGAGCGGCCGGCGTCGCACGGGCGTGCGGGACGCGGCCTTCGGACGACGCGCGCGGGCCGCCATCATACCCCCCGCATTCCGCGGAGATAGCTCGCGATCCGCCGCGCCCCTTCTTCGAGCTCGTCCATCGGCCGCGCGAACGAGACGCGGACGTGGCCGGGCCCGCCGAACGCCTCGCCCGGGACGACCGCCACGAGCGCCTCCTCCAGGATCGCCGTCGCCAGCCGCACGTCGTCCGGCATCTTGCGCGAGAGGTACCTGGTGATGTTGGGGAAGAGATAGAACGCTCCGTCCGGGACGACGCAGGTCACCCCCTCGACGGCGGTGAGCGCGCGGTGCAGCGTGTCGCGGCGGCGCTCGTACTCCGCGGTCTGGTCGGCCACGAACCGCTGCGGCCCGATGAGGGCCTCGATCGCGCCCACCTGCGCGAAGCTCGTGGGGCACTGCGTGCTGTGGGAAACGAGCGCGGCGCAGGCGTCGATGAGCGGCCGCGGGCCGAGCACCCAGCCGATCCGCCACCCGGTCATGCAGTAGGTCTTGGACGCCGTGCCGAGCACGACGAACCGGTCGCGCGCCGCCGCCCGCACCCTTTCGAGGTCCGCCGGCTCCCCGCCGCCGAAGATCATCCGCGCGTAGGTGTCGTCGTAGAGGATCGTGAAGCCCTGCTTCTCCGCCATCCGCGCGATGGCGAGGAGCTCCGCGTCCTCGATGACGGAGCCCGTGGGATTCCCCGGACTGTTGATGAGCACGGCCTTGGTGCGGCTGGTGATCGCCTTGGCCACGAGGCGGGCGGTGATCCGGAAGGCGTCCTTCTCCCGCGTCTGCACGATGACCGGCCGTCCGCCGGCGAGCCGGACCGCCTCCGAAAAGGTCGGCCAGTGCGGAGTGGGGATCACCACCTCGTCGCCGCGGTCGAGCAGCGCGTTGCAGACGAGGTACAGCGCCTGCTTGCCGCCCATGGTGACGGCGGCTTCCTCGGCGCCGAAAGTGACGTTGAAGTCCTGCCGATAGCGCATGGCGATCGCCGAGCGCAGCTCGGGGATGCCCGCCGCCGGCGTGTAGCGCGTCCGGTCGAGCTTGAGCGCCGCCATCGCGGCGTCCTTGATGTGCGCGGGGGTCGGCTGATCGGGCTCGCCGACGCTGAAGTCCAGCACCGACTCCCCCGCCGCCCGCATCGCCGCCGCGCGCTGCGCGACCGCCACCGTCGAGGACACCTTCAGCCCTAGGGCGCGTCGCGACAGGTCGACCGCGGAGCCGTTGCCCTTCATGGCGCCCGTCGCGAGCGGCGCCGCACGCGGGCGGGAGGCGCCTTGGCGCCGTGCTTCTCGGCCAGCCGCCGCTCGACGACCGGGGGCACCAGGCCGCGGACGCGGCCGCCGAGCTCGAAGACTTCCTTCACGAGCCGCGACGAAAGATACGAGTAGCTCTCCGCGGGCATCATGAACACGGTCTCGATGCGCGGGTTCAATCGGCGGTTCATGAGCGCCATCTGGAACTCGTACTCGAAGTCGGAGATGGCGCGCAGGCCGCGCACGATGACCGAAGCGCCCACATGCTCCGCGTAGTCGACGAGCAGGCCGGAGAACGTATCGACCTTGACCCGCGGCTCGCCCTTGTACGTCTCGCGGATGATCTCGACCCGCTCGTCCACGGTGAAGAGCGCCTGCTTTCCGGGATTGATGAGGATCGCGATCGTGACGTCGTCGAAGACGGACAGGCCGCGCGCGATGATGTCGAGATGCCCGTTGGTGATGGGATCGAACGAGCCGGGAAAGACGGCCAGCGATCCGCGCCCGCGTTGCTTCACTCGCTCTCCTCGGCCTTGCGGCGGTAGAACGTGAGCCGGTGGTCGCCCACGCGCACCGAGCGCGCGCTCACGAGGCGACCCATTGTCTCCGGGAGGGCGCGTTTGTGGAAGTGCTCGGCCACGATCACGCCGTCGCGCGCGAGGACGGCGTCGGCCAGCGGCAGCAGCGGCTCGTAGAGGTCGGAATCGTAGGGCGGGTCGAGATAGATGACGTCGAACTCCTCGCCCCGGTCGCGGAGTGCCACGAGGGCGGCGCGCGTGTCCCTCTGGACGACCTCGGCGCCGGACAGGCGCAAAAGCTCGAGGTTCGCGCGGACGGCCTCTACGGCGGTGCGGCTCTGGTCGACGAGCACGACGCGCTTCGCCCCGCGGGACAGCGCCTCCAGGCCGACGCCCCCGCCCCCGGCAAAGGCGTCGAGGAACCGCGCGTCGCGGATCACCGGGGCCAGGATGTCGAACACGGTCTGCCGCACCCGCGCGCCGGTGGGCCGCGTGTCGTTCCCCGGCGGCGCCGTGAGCCGCCGCCCCTTCCCCGCTCCGCCGATGATGCGCGGGCTCATCCGACGCGGGCCAGCCCGAACCGGCGCTCCCATCCCTCCTCGCCCAGCAGCCCGCGCAGCGACGCCGTCCCTTCCGCGCCGCGGCGCACCAGCGCGAACGCCGCGCGCCGCGCGTCTTCCAGCAGGTCGCGGTCGCGCATCAGGTCGGCGACGCGGAGAAGCGGAAGCCCCGATTGCCGGGTCCCGAAGAAGTCGCCCGGCCCCCGCAGCTCGAGGTCCTTCTCCGCGATGGCGAAGCCG
>JANMPI010000230.1:0-1503 GCA_031369785.1 Acidobacteriota bacterium | reverse complement strand
TCGGCGGCGCGGCTACGGATCGAGATCGACAGCCTGCCCCTGGAGATCGACCAGCTGGAGCGGAGGATCGTGCAGCTCGAGATCGAGCGCCAGGCCCTGGCCAAGGAGAAGGACAAGGCCTCGAAGGAGCGGCGCGACAAGATCGAGAAGGAGCTCGCCGACCTGAAGGAGCGCTCGTCGGCGATGAAGGCGGAATGGCAGCGCGAGAAGCAGGCCCTGGAGCAGGTGAAGCAGGTCAAGGCGGAGATCGAGAAGGTCCGCTTCCAGACCGAGCAGGCGACGCGCGCGGGGGACCTCGGCCAGGCCGCCGAGCTGCGCTACGGGAAGCTGCCCGAGCTCGAGCGCAAGCTCTCGGAGGAAGAGGTGCTTCTGGCCAGGACGGACGGGCCGCGCATGCTGAAGGAAGAGGTCGACGCCGAGGACGTGGCGGAGATCGTCTCCAAGTGGACCGGGATCCCGGTGACCCGGATGCTGGAGAGCGAGCTCGAGAAGCTGCTCCACATCGAGGATCGCCTCCGCCAGCGGGTGGTGGGACAGGACGACGCGCTGCTCATGGTCGCGAACGCGGTGCGGCGGTCACGCGCCGGCCTCGGCGATCCGAAGCGGCCGATCGGCTCCTTTCTCTTCATGGGCCCGACCGGCGTCGGCAAGACCGAGCTCGCCCGCGCGCTGGCCGAGTTCCTCTTCGACGACGAGCGGTCGATGGTGCGCATCGACATGTCGGAGTACATGGAGAAGCACGCGGTTTCGCGCCTCATCGGCGCGCCGCCCGGCTACGTCGGCTACGACGAGGGCGGGCAGCTCACGGAGGCGGTGCGGCGCCGGCCGTACGCCGTGCTCCTCTTCGACGAGATCGAGAAAGCGCACCCCGACGTCTTCAACATCCTGCTCCAGGTGCTCGACGAGGGGAGGCTCACCGACGGCAAGGGACGGACCGTCGACTTCCGCAACACGGTGCTGATCATGACCAGCAACGTGGCCTCGGACGTCATCCAGGAAATGGCCGGCCGCGACGACCCGAAGATGAAGGACCGGTTGATGGACGCGCTGCGGCGCACCTTCCGCCCCGAGTTCCTGAACCGGATCGACGAGATCGTAACCTTCAAGTCGCTGGGCCCGGACGAGATCCACCGCATCGTGGACATCCAGATGCGCGACCTGCAGAAGCGCCTGGCCGAACGCAAGATCACGCTGGAGCTGACGGAGGAGGCGCGGAAGACGCTGGCCGAGCGCGGGTACGATCCTGTATTCGGCGCGCGGCCGCTGAAGCGCGCGATCCAGCGCATGGTGGAGAACCCGCTGGCGGTGGCGATCCTGGGCGGTCGGTTCCGCGACGGCGATCACATCGTGGTGGACACGTCGGACCGCGAGACCTTCACCTTCAGCAAGAGAACTCCGGTGGAACAACCCGCCTAGTGCACTGTAACGGTTGAACTGATACCACGGATTCGCCGCTCGGGATTCGAGTACATCTTGAACAAGCATGCCCATGCCGCCGCATTT
>JANMPI010000215.1:0-2198 GCA_031369785.1 Acidobacteriota bacterium | reverse complement strand
CGGCCCCCCGGCCCCGGCGGATCGCGCGGCGTGTCGTCGTGCGGCGCCGCGGGCGGCGCGTCGCCCGACGCTTGCGGGCGCGGCCCTCCTCCGTGCGGCCGGCCGTGGCGGCGCGGCGGCGGACGCCGCGGACCCCCCGGGGCGCCGCGTCCTCGCACCGCGGCGAGCACCGTCGGCCCCGTGTTCCACGCCGGATGATCGAGGTCGTCGACGGGCAGCGACGCCGACGGTCGCTGGTCCGAATCCTCGTCGTCGTCGCCGGGAGCGGCGTACGACGCGCGCGCCGGCGCGAGATCGCCCGGATCGTGCTCGCCGTCGTCGTCGCGCGGCCCCTGCACGTGGCCCGGCGATGCTTGCGGATGGAGGGGTATCGGCCGCACGTGGCTCGGCACCGCGCCGCGCTGCCGCACCACTTCGTAAAGCGCGATCCCCGCCGCTACGGAGACGTTCAGCGATCCGACGTGACCGAAGAGCGGAAGCGAGACCAGATGATCGCAGCGCTCGCGCACGAGACGCCGGATGCCGCGCCCTTCCCCGCCCAGCACGAGGGCGATGGGCCGCCGATAGTCGACCGCGTCCCAGCGCTCCGTCCCCGACGCGTCGAAGCCCACCACCCACACCCCGCGCGCCTTCAGCTCGTCGATGGCCTGCGACACGTTGCCGATGCGCGCGACCTGCACGTGCTCGAGCCCGCCCGCGGACGAGCGGCTCACCGATTCCGACAGCCCCGCGCTGTGGCGATCGGGCAGGAGCACGCCGTCGGCGCCCGCGGCATCCACCGTGCGCAGGATCGCGCCGAGGTTGCGCGGATCCTCGACGCCGTCGAGCAGCACCACCAGCGCCGGCGTGCGCGCGCCGTCGAGGAGCTTCTCGAGCGTCACCACCGGCTTGGCGGACACGACCGCGATCAGCCCCTGGTGCGGGATGCCGCCCGCCATGCGGTCGAGGGTCTCCCGCGGCTCGAAGCGGAGCGGAATGCCCAATTGACTGGCGCGCGCGATCGCATCCGAGACGCGCTGGTTGCGGATCCCCTTGACGACGAGCAGGCGGTCGAAGTGCCGGCTGCCGGCGGAGAGCGCCTCGAGGACCGGGTTGATGCCGCAGATGAGGTTCATCGCCTTCCTATGATCTTCGATTCCGGGCCGATCACATGTGCTCGAGGAGGACCACGGCGTGGGCGGCGATGCCTTCGCCCCGACCGATCGACCCCAGGCCATCCGTGCTCTTGGCCTTGACGGAGACGGCGGCGGTGTCGACGCGCAGCGCGCGCGCGAGGTTCGCCCGCATCTTTTCGAGGTGCGGCGCGAGGCGCGGCCCCTCCGCCACCACCGTGACGTCGAGGTTGGCCACCGCGTAGCCGGCGCGCACGGCCATGTCCGCGACGGCGGAGAGGAAGAGGGCGCTGTCCGCGTCCTTCCAGGCCGCGTCCGCGCTGGGGAAGTGCGTGCCCATGTCGCCGGCGGCGAGCGCGCCGAGGACGGCGTCGCAGACGGCGTGGATCACGCAGTCGCCGTCGGAATGGCCTTCGAGCCCTTCGAGGCTCGGGATCGCCACCCCGCCGAGGAGCAACGGGCGGCCGGCGACGAGGCGATGCACGTCGAACCCGGTTCCGATGCGGAGGCTCGCGGTCATCGTCCTCGTGCGCCTTCGCGTCGCAGGAGGTCCTCGGCCCACGCGAGATCGTCGGGCGTCGTCAGCTTCCGGTTCCGCGCCGATCCCAGGACCGCGCGCACCGGCCGTCCGAGCCGCTCGACCGCCATCGCCTCGTCGGTGAGCACCACGTCGTCCCGGTCCGCCGCGTCGTACGCCTCGCGGAGGAGTGCCAGCCGGAACCCCTGGGGCGTCTGCGCGGCGGCGAGGGCGCTGCGGTCGACGGTGCCGCGGACGATGCCGTCGTCGACGCGCTTCACGGTGTCGGTGATGGGGAGGACGGGGATCGCGGCGCCAGCGTGAAGCGCCGCCGCGGACACGAGGTCGATGAGCGCGGCGTCGACCAACGGCCGCGCGGCGTCGTGGACGAGGACGACGCCGTCGAACCCGGACGGCAGCGCGGCCATGCCGCAGCGCACCGAGTCCTGGCGCCGCTCTCCGCCCGCGACCACCGTCACGTCCTTGGTGAGCCCGCGGAGCAGGTCGCGCGTGAGCGACACGCGGTCCGCAGGGACGACCACCGCGATGCCGCTCACCGAGCCCGCCCC
>JANMPI010000200.1:0-5108 GCA_031369785.1 Acidobacteriota bacterium | reverse complement strand
TCGACGACGCGGCCTGGCAGGGCGCGCCGCTGCCCCTCACGGAGTGGCTCACGTACAACCCCTTGAACGGGGACAAGCTTCCCCAGCAGACCGAGGTCCGGGCCGTCTACGACGACCGTTACCTCTATTTCGCGTTCCGCTGTTTCGATCCCGAGCCGGCCGGGGTCCGCACCAACATCAGTCGCCGCGACAACATGTGGAACGACGACTGGGTCGGCTTCAGCCTGGACTCGGTGGGCAACGGGCAGGGCTCGTACGATCACTTCGTCAACCCCTCGGGCATCCAGGGCGACATCCTGACCACGCCGAGCGCGGGCGAGAACTCGGCCCCGGACTGGGTGTGGGACAGCGCGGGCAAGCGCACGCCGCAGGGCTACGACGTCGAGATGCGGCTGCCGCTCACCAGCATCCGCTTCAAGAGCGGCCCCGAGGTGAAGATGGGGATCCTCTTCTGGCGGCGCGTGAGCCGCCTCGGGATGTCGGCCTCGTGGCCGGTCATTCCCGCGGGACGCAGCTTCCTCGATCGGCACGCCGTGCTCGTTCTCCACGACCTGAGGCGCCCGCTCACCCTCGAGCTCGCCCCCAGCCTCACGTACTCGCGGCAGCAGGCGCGGGCGACGCCGCTTTCCTTTGCGCCGCCGGATTCCGAGCCCGACGCCGGCCTGTCGGTGAAGTACGGCCTCACCTCCGAGGTGACGCTGGAGGGAACGGTCAACCCCGACTTCAGCCAGGTGGAGAGCGACGCCTTCCAGGTCGAGGTCAACCAGCGCTTCCCGATCTTCTTTTCCGAGAAGCGCCCCTTCTTCATGGAAGGCCTGGGCGCTTTCGAGCTGGCGGGCGTCGGGGGCGACGCGATCCTGCGCACCGCGGTCCACACGCGCCGCATCGTCGATCCGCTCTGGGGCATGAAGACCACGGGGACGGCGGGCAAGACGAGCTTCGGCCTTCTCGCCGCCGGCGACCAGGCCCCCGGCCGCCCGCTCGACGGCGAGGCCAACCCCTTCCTCGGCGACCGCCGCGATTTCTTCATCGCCCGCGGCCAGTACTCGCTCGGACGCAGCAGCTACATGGGCGGGATCCTGACCGACACGCAGTTCGGCGGCGGCCACAACCGCGTCGCGGGCAGCGACCTGTCGCTCCGCTGGGGACGGCAGTCGGCGAGCGCGACGTTCCTGGCCACGCGCTCGGAAGCGCCGGGCGGCGGCGCGGCGATCAAGGGCAGCGGCCTCGGCGGCCAGTCCCAGTACTCGTTCGAGTCCAAGCGCTTCGTCTTCGTCGCCCAGGGCGAGCACTACGACCGCGGGTTCCAGATGGACACCGCGTTCCTGAAGCAGGTGGGGATCACGCAGGGGTGGGCCTATGCCGCACCGAGCTTCTATCCCGACGCGAAGAGGTACCCCTGGTTCAAGCGCTTCGTCCCCTTTGCCTTCTATCAGCGCGGCCGTGACCGCGTCCAGGGAGGAGATCCCTGGCTCGTCGTCTCCGGCTTCCGGATGCACTTCACGCGGCAGGGCTTCCTGCGCCTCGACACCATGCGCGGCGCGGAGCCGTTCCGGCGGCGGACGTTCCGGGTGAGCGAAACGCGCCTGCAGGCGGAGGCGCAGGCCACCCGCTGGCTGAACGTTCACACCGAGGCGAGCTTCGGCGGTTCGATCTTCTACGACGACGTCGATCCGTACCTCGGCCGCCGGCAGTCGCAGACGCTCGACGTGACCTTGCAGCCAAGCTCGCGCCTCAACCAGAAGCTGTCCTTCAACCGCGTGATATTCGATCGGCGTAGCGACGCGTCGCGCGTCTTCACCGTCGACGTCCTCAACACCCAGACCACCTTCCAGCTGAACCGCCACATCTTCTTCCGCGGCATCGCGCAGTACGACAGCTCGCGCTCGCGGATCCTCACCGACCTCCTGGCGTCGTGGGAGCTCCTGCCCGGCACCGTCGCCTACGGCGGGTATGGATCGCTCATCGAGAAGCGGGAGTGGGACGGCCGGATCTGGACGCCGGGCGCCGGCGTGTACCGGACCAGCCAGCGCGGCCTCTTCTTCAAGGCCGCGTACGTGCATCGCTTCTAGTCCGGCCCGGAGTGCCGGCCTGGTTTGCGCGCGCGCCCGGCCCATGTCTCAATCTCCTCGATGCTCCGTGGACGGTTGCGCCGCGTGACCGTTATCGCCGCCTTTGGCCTCGCCACCATCGCCTCGGCGTGGCTCTGGGCGTCGTTCCGCGGGTCGGACGACCGCCTCCCGGCCGGGACGTACGAGCCGGTGTCGGAGCCGCACTGGGAAGTGGCCCCCGAGACGGCCAGGGCGATCCGCGACGACGCCCTGGCCCGGGCGCGGGTGTGGCGCGAGCCGGCGGTGCCGATCGAGCGCGCCGATTTCACGGTGGACCCTGGCGAGGACGGCGGCCTCACCGTCGGCGACCCGTTCGCGTGCAAATTCTTCCCCCGCGCGGTGAGCGGGACGACCCCGAAGTTCGATTGCGTCCTCCCCACCGGCCGCGTCGTCAAGGTGAAGTACGGCGGGACGGCCGAGAACCACGCCGAGATCGCCGGCTCGCGCCTCCTCGAAGCACTCGGCTTCGGGGCCGACCACATGTACGTCGTGCCCCGCGTGCGCTGCTTCGGCTGCCCGCTCTCGCCCTTCCGCGTCTACCAGGCGCTGGAGTTCGCGCGCATGGACGAGGCGTACACGCGCCGCATCGACTACACCGTGTACCGCGACTTCCAGTGGGCGGCGGTCGAGCGGCGGTTCCAGGCCGCCTCCATCGACACCGCGGACGTGAAGGGCTGGAGCTTCTACGAGCTGGACCGGATCGATCCCGCGCGCGGCGGATCGAGCCGGGCCGAAGTCGACGCGCTGCGGCTGATGGCCGTCTTCCTCCACCACTGGGACAACAAGTCCGAGAACCAGCGCCTCGTGTGCCTGACCGCGCCCGGCGAAGCCCCCAACGGACCGTGCCCCCGGCCGTTCGCGTTCGTGCAGGACGTCGGCTCCACCTTCGGGCCGCTGAAGGTCGACTTCGAGCGCTGGCGCCGGCGCCCCGTGTGGACCGATCCCGCGACCTGCGCGGTGGACATGAAGGACATGCCGTACGCGGGGGCCACCTTCACCGCCACGCGCATCAGCGAAGAGGGCCGTCTCTTTCTCGCCGACAAGCTGGGGCGCCTGTCCGAGGCGCAGATCCGCGCGCTCTTCTCCGCCGCGCGCTTCGCCGAGTACCACTCGCCGCGCGATGCCGGGTCCGACGTCGGCAACTGGGTGGTCGCCTTCCGGCAGAAGGTGCGCGAGATCGCGGACCGGCCGCCCTGCCCGCCCGGCTAGCGGCGCAGCGCGATCTCTCCCGAGTCCACGGTCTCCCCCGTCCGGCTGATGGCCTGGAAGTAGAGGGTCCCGCCCGCGATTTCCACCAGCATGAAGTGATAGTCCTGGTCGAAGCCGGCCGCGGTCAGCGTCGAGTCGCGGATGTCGTCCTTGCGCAGCGAGCCGGCTCCCCCCGAGATGAAGTACACGATCCCTTTCTGCGGGTGCGTGCGCTCGTAGAAGTGCTCGTGGCCGGAGAAGGCGACGCGGACGCCATGCAGGGTGAAGACCGGCTCCAGCAGACGGCGGAATCGTTGCGCGGGCAGCACGTAGCGCCCCGACGTGTACATCGGGCGATGGAAGACGGGAATCTTCCACTCCGAATCCGACGCCGCGAGCTGCTCGCGGAGCCAGAGGACCTGCGTCAGGTCGAGATGCTCGGTGTCGAGCATGAAGAAGCGCACGCTCGGCCCCGCCACCGCGGCGATGCCCTTCCTCTCCGGCTTGAACGTGTAGTACCGATGGCCGCCCATGTTGAAGAGCGGGTAGAGCGCCTGGTGCGGCTCGTCGTGGTTCCCGATCACCGCCTGGAACTTCACCCCCGCATCGAGGAGCGGCTGGTAGGGAAGCTCGAACTTCTGCCGGTAGTCCTCCGCGGTCGTGCCCTCGTAGATGTTGTCGCCGGCCATGATCACGAGGTCGTAGTCGAAGTCCTTGCGGAAGGCCAGCATCTGCGCCGCCACGTCGTACTGGGGCTTGTCGCCGCGGCCGGAGTCGCCGATGACCGCGAACCGCAGCGATCCCGGCTTCTTCGGGAGCCGGAGCCCGGTCGTCGGGGCCGTGGCCGTCGCACGCGAAGACCCGGCGGGGTTCGGTGAGGGCGGCGGCGACTCCGTCCTTCCGCAACCGGCGGCAAGGACGGCGACGAGGGCGATCCGGCGGAGCGGGGCGCGCATGGCAGCCGTCAGGTTAACCGAGGCGCTATCATGGATCGCTGTGCTCGACCTCCATCGTTGGACGGCGCGATCGGCCGCGCTCGCGCTTGGCGCCGCCCTCCTGGCCTGCGGCGGGACGTCGAGCCCGACCCAGCCCTCGACCCCGACCCCGGCCCCGACCGCTGCTCCCGCGCCGGGAACGGTGGTCGCCCCCGTCGTCCGCGACGGGACTACGGAGCAGCCGGTCGGAGCGCAGGTGACGCCGGCCGCGACGCGGATCGGCGATCGCGTCTCGGTGAGCGCGCCGGGGTTCCTGACCCGCGAGCAGATCTTCGACGTTCCCGAGATCTTCCTGTGGCCAGGCGATCCCGGTTACATTCACGACGTCGGCTACACGGAATTCACCGACGGAAGCTTTCGCACGATCCGCTGGACCGCGCCTTTCACGATCACGCTGGACCCCGACATCGCCGGCGATCCGGCCATCCTGGCCAAGGCCCGTGAGGTGGCCGCGGAGGCGTCGCGCCGCATCGGCCTGCCCGTCGCCGTGGGATCCGGCGGAGCGGTGACCATCGGCGTGGACGCGTCGATCGAGGCCGCCGACGCGGTTGCCCAGGCGACGGTCAGCTTTCGCGGCGCCGCGATCTCTTCGGCGCGCATCGTGTTCTGGCGGCGCTTCGAGATCGCGGGCGGACCGCAGGCCGCGTACTCCAACACCTTCCTGCACGAGCTCGGGCACGCGATCGGCCTCGGCCACTCGCCCCGCGTCACCGACGTCATGACCCCCGCGGAAGGTCCGGGGACCCAACAGTCGACGTACCAGCCGGGGGAAGTCGAGACGCTGCACATGAGCTACATGCATCGCCGGCCCGGC
>JANMPI010000186.1:0-7095 GCA_031369785.1 Acidobacteriota bacterium | reverse complement strand
TGCCCGAAGCCGCCTCGAGCGATGAGCGGAAGGTAACCCCCGCCGTCGACATCAAGGAGATGTTCAAGTCGTTCCGCACCGGCCATCTCCGGCCGGTGTACCGTCCCGCGCTCAAGGGACTGACCTTCTCGATCGGGCACGGCGAGATCTTCGGCTACCTCGGCCCCAACGGGGCAGGGAAGACCACGACGCTCAAGATCCTCGTCGGCCTGCTCTTCCCCGACCGGGGCACGGCGACGATCCTCGGCCACCCGCTGGAATCAAGGGCCTGGCGGTACCAGGCCGGATATCAGCCCGAGCACCCGTACTTCTACGACTACCTGACCCCGCGGGAGTATCTCGATTACGCGGGGCGGCTTTTCGGCATCGAGGCGCGGGCGCGCAAGGAGCGCACCGCCGCGCTGCTGCGGCTCGTGGACCTCGAAGGGGCGGCCGACGTCCCGCTGCGCCGCTTCTCGAAGGGCATGACGCAGCGCGTCGGGCTCGCGCAGGCCCTCGTCAACGATCCCGCCCTCGTGATCCTCGACGAGCCGATGTCGGGCCTCGACCCGCTCGGGCGCCGGCTCGTGCGCCGCGTGATCATGGACCTGAAGGCGGCGGGGAAGACGATCCTCTTCTCGACCCACATCCTGAGCGACGCGGAGAGCCTGTGCGACCGCGTGGCCGTCCTGCGCGCGGGCGAGCTCGTGAAGGTGGGCGCGCTCGACGACATCCTGACCCTCGACGTTTCCCACCTCGAGGTCCTGGTGAGCGGGATCCCGGAGGCGGCCCTCGAGCCGATGCCGGTGCGGCACCGCGTGCGCGCCGGCGAGCGGTGGACGCTGGAGATCGACGAGGGACGCCTGGGGGAGATCGTCCGCGCGATCGAGGCCGCGGGCGGGCGCGTGTTGAGCGTGCAGCCCATCCGCCAGTCGCTCGAGGAGTACTTCGTCAAGGAGATGGGCGGCGCACGTGCCGGAGAGCAGTCGTGGGACTGAGCCGCATCGCGGCGGTGGCGGCGAACACCTTCCGCGAAACGGTCCGCGAGAGGGTGCTCTACAACCTCGTCTTCTTCGCGATCCTCATGACCCTGTGCGGCCTGCTCCTCGGCCAGCTCTCGATCCGGCAGGACGAGAAGATCATCAAGGACGTGGGGCTCGCGGCCATGGAGCTGTTCGGCCACCTGATCGCGATCTTCATCGGGATCGGGCTGGTGAGCAAGGAAATCGACCGCAAGTCCCTCTACCCGCTCATCGCCAAGCCCCTGTCGCGCTCCGAGCTCTTCCTCGGGAAGTTCGCGGGCCTCGGCTTCACGCTCCTCGTCAACGTGACCGCGATGGCGGCCGGGATGTTCGCGACCCTGTTCGCCACCTATCGCGTCGCCGACCCCGCGCTCCTGAAGGCGGTCTTCGCCATCTACCTCTCGCTCCTCCTCGTGGTCGCGATCGCGCTCCTCTTCTCGACCGTGACCTCGACCGCTCTCGCCGCCATCTGCACGGTTTGCCTGGTGCTCGCCGGGCGGTTCTCGGACGTCGTGCGCAACATGAAGCAGGTGGCGCCGGGCGTTCCCGGGATCCTCGTCGACGTCCTCTACTACGCGCTGCCGAACTTCCGGAATTTCGGGCTGAAGGACAAGGTCACCTACGGCGAGTACGTGCCGTGGCACGTGCTCGGGTGGATCACCCTCTACGACGTCGCCTACATCACCGTCCTCCTCGGCATCGGGCTCGCCTGCTTCCGGAGGAAGGAGTTCGTGTGATCCGCGCGAGCGGGGCCCTCGCCATCGTCGCGGCGGTGGCGGTGCCCCTCGTGCAGGCGCGCATCGACGGGGCGCTCGGCGACCACCGCGCCCAGGGCGAGGTCCTCTACCACTGGGACGGGGCCCAGGTGAAGCGCCTGGTGCCGGGCTTCGAGTCCCTGGCCGCCGACCTCTACTGGCTGCGCACGGTTCAGTACTTCGGCGGCGAGCGCGTCTACGCCGCCAACACGCGGTTCGACCTGCTCTATCCCCTGATCGACATCACGACCACGCTCGATCCGCGCCTGGAGATCGCGTACCGCTACGGCTCGGTGTTCCTGGCCGAGAAGTTTCCGATCGGCGCCGGCCGGCCCGACCTGGGCCTCGCCGTGCTCGAGAAGGGCGTGCGCAACAACCCCGGCTCGTGGCGTCTTCGCCAGGAGCTCGGCTTCTACCATTTCATCTACCGCCACGACGCGCGCCGCGCGGCGGACGTCCTCGTCGAGGCCTCCAGGGTGCCGGGGGCGGCGTTCTGGCTCAAGAACCTGGCCGCGGAGATTCTCGGCAAGGGCGGCGAGCGCGGCATCGCGCGGCAGATGTGGCGCGAGATGTTCGAGCAGTCGGAGGGCGCGATCAAGGAGAACGCGCGCCTCCATCTCCTAGCGCTCGACGCCGCGGAGGCCGCCGAGGCCCTCGCCGATCGGGTGGCCGCCTTCCGCGCCCGGGCGGGACGTCTGCCGCGGGACCTCGACGAGCTGCGGGCGGCGGGCTTCGCGCGGGGTCCCCTGGTGGATCCGATCGGGATTCCGTTCGAATATGATGCGGGGACGGGTGCGGTGTCCGTCTCGCGGCACTCCTATCTCCGGCGCGACGACTTGATGAGGGAGCCTCGATGAACCGACGAATGCTTTGCGGCGTGCTCGCGGCGGCGATGGCGCTCGGTGCCGCGCCACGCGCGATGACCGACGAGCCGCCCGCCGTCGCCCCCGGCTACGTGGTCCCCGAGTTCTCCGCGCAGGCGGTCGACGGATCGACGCGGCAGGTCTCCTATCCGAAGGGATCGGCCACCGTGCTCCTGTTCTTCCTCTCCAGCTGCCCGACGTGCCACCGGATGCTGCCGGAGTGGAACCGCGCGTATCACCGGCGGCCGAAGACGGTGAACGTCGTGGGCGTCCTCCTCGACAAGGCGCCCCCGGGGTTCTTCGAGGCCTATCCGGTCGCGTTTCCCGTCGTGCAGTCGCCGGGCCGCGAGTTCCTGAGCACGTACAAGGTGTCGCGCACGCCGACGACCCTGCGCGTCGCGGCCGGCGGCAAGGTCGAGAACCACGGCGTGGGCCTTCTCGACCCGATCACGCTCGGAGAGTATTTCCGGCCTTGACCCGATCCCACACCACCATTGCGCGCATGGCGGTGAAGGGGGCCAGCGGGCGCGTCATGTGGTCGAAGGCGCGGGATGCGGATACGAGCGCCGGCGGCAGGAGTGATCCGGGGCGGAAGCCGAGGCTCAGCAGGTAGCCGAAGGAGTTGAGGCGGCGGACCTGCGGAGGGCCGAGCCCCAGCCCCGCCCACAGCCGCGCATCGCCGCCGCGCACGACCCGCCAGGTCAAGGCGCCGTTGCCTTCGAACGCGGCCTTCGCTCCGGCCGAGGTGGGGAACGGGTCCCAGGGATCGATGCCGAGATCGCATCCCTCTTCGTGCAGCCACCGGTAGATCGGATACGACATCGGGGTCACCCACGGCTCGATGGCGCCCAGCCGTCCCCCCGGCTCGAGCACGCGCGCCGCCTCGGCGAAGAAGTCGCGCGGGCGGGCGAGATGGTGCACGAGGTCGAGGCAGACCACGACGTCGAACGTGCCGCTCGCGAAGGGCAGGCGTCCCGCGTCGGCGGCGACGTCGTTCCAGGGCGCGCCGATGATGTCGGTCGCGACCCAGCGCAGGTCGGGACGGCGGCTCCGCGCGTGCGCGCCGAGGAAGCCCGGGCCGGCGCCGATCTCCAGCACCCGCTGCCCGTGACCGGCCATTTCGACGAGCGCGTCGAACCACGGCGCGTAGACGCCGGCGAGGACGGGCTTCTGCGCCCAGATGCGTCGGTGCTCCTCCAGGCGTTCCCTGCTCATTGCGCCCTCCGCGACCACCACAATGACACGGCCGCCGCCGCGATCGCGGTCAAAAGCGAGACCAGGATCCCCGCGCGCACCGCGCCCGGCCGGTACTCGAGGTCGACGTGGTGCCGCCCCGCGGGAACGGCCACCGCGCGGAAGGCATGGTTCGCGCGGCGCACCTCCGCGCTTTCTCCGTCCACGCGGGCGCGCCACGCGGGATCGAAAGTGTCGAGGACCACGAGGTACCCCGGGTGGCTCAGCTGCACGTCGACCGCCAGCGCGTCCGGCCGCTCGCGCGCCGCCTCGATCTGCCCGGCGAAGCCCGGATCACCGGAAGCGTCCGGTCCGCCGGCCAGCAGCACCTCGCGGAGCGGATCGAATCCCTCTTCGACGATCGGCCAGGGGCCGTCGATCACCCGCGCCGCGCCGACCACGAAGATCCGCGGCACCGGCGACGCGACCGCGAGCACGCGAATGGGCGGCAACAGCAGGCCCGCGAAGGACGCGACGGGCTCGAGCGCGCCGATCGCGCCCTGGTCGCGCGTCACGACGTGCGTGACGCCGCAGACGCGGAGCAGCCGGTCGTAGGCCGGCGTCCCCGCGGTGAGGCGCAGCAGCGATCCGAGCTCCACGACGTAGCGCGGCTGCAGGCTCATGTAGTCGACGGTGAAGCTGCCGCGCAGCCCCCATCGTGCGGCGGCGAGGGAATCGAGGCCCATCTGCTGATCGAGGGCGAGGGTCGCGGGGGCGCTCCAGCCCGCGGGCATGCGCACCGTCGCGTCGACGGGGGCGGTCGGCGTCGGTCCCGTCGCGCGCACGTACACGCGCCCGGCCGCGGACAGGGCGTCGACGACGGGGGGACGGTGCGCGTACAGCGCGCGCGGCGCGCCGGGGTTGATGTTGCGATGGAAGGCGACGAGGTCGCAGGCGGCGATCGATGCGACGCCCATGGCGAGCACGGCCGCGTGCCGCGGCTGGACGGCGCGCAGGATGGCGAGCATCGCCGTCGCCACCCCGAGGATCGCCGCCACGCCGTAGCCGGGGAAGCCCGGAGGCGCTTTGGCGTCGACGATCGACGGCAGCACGGACGGCAGGAGCCGCGCGGCGAGCAGGGCAGACGCGATCGTCCCCGCCAGCACGGCGGCGATGAGCCCCCACGGCCGCCGCGGGCGCGCGTCGCCGTCTCGCCAGACGTCGAAGCCCGCGCCGGCCAGGCACGCCCAGGCCATCGCGGCCAGCGGAAGCGCCTTGGCGGGGAAGCGCGACAGGCGAAGGATGGGGAAGAGGACGAGCGCCGCGTCGTAGAAAGGCGCGTGACGCCCCAGCGCGACCAGGACCGCGCCCGCGCCGAGGCCGGCCATCATCACGAAGCGCCGCCGCGGACCGGCGAAGGATGCGAGCACGAGGCCGAGCGCGGGCAGCCCGAGATAGATGGACGCGAGGAAGGGCTCGCGTGATTCGGTGAGCGCGGCCCGGCCCGCCTCGGTCACGTGCATGTCGCGCCAGAAGCCGGGGAACAGGAGCTCGAGCGCGCCCAGGGGATGGATCGACCAATAGGTGCGCGATCCGTCGTCGAGCGCCATCCGCGCGGAGCCGCGCAGGAGGGCGACCGTCGGCATCCACTGCGCGGCGGAAAGCGCGGCCGCCAGCAGCGCCGCGCCTCCGGCCAGGAGAGCGAGACGTCCGGCATCGCGCGGTTGCGCGCGCGTGGCCATCATTCCCGAGAGGACGAACGCGGCGGCGGCGAGCCCGGTGTAGGCCGACATGTCCGGCGAGCCGGCCAGGAACTGCACGGCCACCGCGAGGCCGAGGGCCGCCGCGCGGCGCGGGCTCGCCTCGTCCCGGAAGCGCACCGCGGCCGCGATGACCCACGGCATCCACGCCGCACCCGCGAAGTGGTTCCACATGCTGGCCAGCGAGATGAGCGGTCCGGAAGCCATCCACACCAGGGACGCGACCCGCGCGCCCGGCCGCGAGACGCCGAGGGCGCGGGCGAGGACGAGCATCCCGAGCCCGGCCCACGCGAGATGCGCGACCACGTAGACCGTGTAGTACGTCCACGGGCGCATCAGCAGGTTGAGCCACGTCGGCGGGTAGTAGACCTGCGTGTTCGGGTTGGCGAGGAGCGGCTGGCCGAAACCGATCCACGGGTCCCACGCCGGCCACGAGCCCGCGGCCACGTCGCGGACGAATCCCTCGATCTGGCCGTGCCACAGCAGGTGGATGTCGCGGTCGAAGAGCGCTCCCCCGCCGAAGACGGAATCACGGAAGAACACGAGGGGCACGAGGGCCAGGAGAGCCGCCGCCAGGGGGTCGAAGGGCCGCGGCGTTCCGTTCACGGCTTGCGGGCGGTGATCACCATCGAGCCGGCGATTTCACGGACGAGCGGGATCGCTTCCAGTGCGCGGCCGAACCGGGAGACGCCTTCGAGCATGCCGGAAGGCGTCGCGGGATGCAGGAAGTCGAAAGGCTTGACCGCGATGTCGGCAAACCCCGCCCCGCGCAGCGCCCGCGCCGCGCGGAAGCGTGTGAACGCCATCTCGTCGGGCGACACGCCGAAATACTTCTTGGTCATGCCGAGGCGGAACATCACCGCGACTTGCGGGTTCAGGATGTTCGGCTCCGTGAACACGATCCGCCCCCCCGGCCGGAGCACGCGATTCACCTCCGCCAGCGCGGTGTCGATGTTCAGGTGGTGGAGGATCGAGCTTCCGTAGGCGGCGTCGAAGCTCCCGTCACGGAACGGCATCTGCTCCGCGTTCCCGAGGGAGAGCCGGACCTTGCCCTCCGCAGCCACGCGCGCGCGGGCCTGGGCGAGGAGGTCGGCGGAAAGGTCGAGGGCGACGATGCTCGCGCCCGTCCTCGCCGCCACCTGCAGGAAGATCCCCGTGCCGCACCCGACCTCGAGCGCGCGCTGGCCGGGCGCCAGGGCGCCTTCACGCGCGAAGATCTCGCTGCGCCGCGCCGCGCGGCGGCGGCCCGACGGGCTGTCCCAGTTCCAGATGGCCTCGGCGCGGTCGGAGATCGACCGGTGGAACTCGATCTCGCGCTCGAGGCGGCCGGGGCGGCTCACAGGAACTTCAGCTTTCGCGCCGCGAAGGCGCTCATCGCGAGGAGCAGCATGCCGTGGCTGAAGCGCGAGATGTTGGTCTCGCCGTACTTCCGCTCGTGATACCGGATGGGCAGGTCGACGATCTTCAGGTTGAGCCGCGCGGCGCCGAAGAGCAGGTCGAAGTCTCCGAAGGGATCGAAGTCGCCGAAGTACGCGCGGTTGGC
>JANMPI010000183.1:0-8245 GCA_031369785.1 Acidobacteriota bacterium | reverse complement strand
CTCCCACGATCTGCGCAGCCCCCTGGCCACGATCTCGATGGCCACCTCCTTCCTGGACGACGCCTCGCTCTCGGAGGAAGAGCGCGCGCAGATGGTGCAGATGGTGAAGCGCGCTACCGCGCGCATGGACCGGCTGGTGCGGGACATGCTCGAGGTGAGCAAGATGGACTCCGGCCGCACCCTTCCCATCGACGCGCACTGTCTCGACGTCGCGCCGATCCTGCGCGAGGCCTGCGAGGCGCAGGCGGCGGTCGCCGAGGCCGCCGGGCTCCTCGTCCTGTGCGACGCGCCGGACGCGCTCCCCGCGGTGGAGGTGGACTGCGACCGCATCCAGCAGGTGGTGTGCAACCTCGTGGGCAACGCGATGAAGTTCACGCCGCCCGGCGGACGCATCGCGGTGACCGCGCGACCCGAAGGCGGCGGCGTGCTGGTCTCGGTCAAGGACGACGGGTGCGGGATGTCGGAGGCCGACCTGGAGCGGATCTTCGAGCCCTACTGGCAGGCGCAGCGCACCGCATCGCTGGGGGCGGGGCTCGGGTTGAAGATCGCAAAGGGGATCGTGGAGGCGCACGGCGGCCGGATCTGGGCCGAGAGCGCCGTCGGCGCGGGGACGAGCTTCTACTTCACGCTACCGGGGGCGTGATCCGCAGACGCACGCGCCTCCCATCTGCGATGCGATCCCCGCTCCTGCTAGGATGCGCTCCACACCACCATGGCTGGCCCGCCCCAGGACGATGCACGCGCGAAGCCGCCGCCGGACTGGACGCAGACCAGGGAGGGACGGCCGCCCACCGCGAGGCCGCAGGTCGCGGCGCTCACGCCCGGCACCATGGTGGCCGACCGCTATCGCGTGGTGGCGGCCCTCGGCCGGGGCGCGACGGGTGAGGTCTACCGCGCCGACGACCTGAAGCTCGGCCACCCGGTCGCGCTGAAGTTCATCCGCGGCGCCCTGTCGCCGGAGCGGCTCGAGAGGATCTACTCCGAGGTGCGCATCGGACGGCAGGTCGCGCACCCCGCGGTCTGCCGCGTCTATGACCTGATCGAGGTCGCCGGCCAGACCTTCATCGCGATGGAGTACGTGGACGGCGAGGACCTGGCGTCGCTGCTGTCGCGGATCGGGCGCCTGCCTGTCGACAAGGCCCTCGAGATCGGGCGCAACCTCTGCGAGGGCCTGGCCGCGATGCACGAGAAGGGTGTCGTTCACCGCGACCTGAAGCCTTCGAACGTGATGATCGACGGGCGCGGACGCGCGCGCATCACCGACTTCGGGCTGGCCCTCGACGTGCCGGGCGGGCGCGACTTCGCGGGCACCCCGGCGTACATGGCGCCCGAGCAGCTGGCCGGGGACGGCGCGACCGCCCGCAGCGACCTCTACGGCTTCGGGCTGATCCTCTTCGAGATGCTGAACGGGCGCGGGTTCTTCGATGCGCGGACCATGGCGGACCTCGAGGAGCAGCACCGGGCGCCCAAGGCCCCGAGAGTCCATGGGATCGCCGGCCCCCACGGCGCGACCGCGGAGCGCGTGATCCTGCACTGCCTGGAGGAGGACCCGCTGGCTCGCCCGGAGTCGGCGCGCGAGCTGGAGCCGGCGCTGGCAGAGCAGCGGCCGCCCTCCGCTCCCTCTCCACGCCCCCGCCGCCGCGCCATGGCTGTGCTCCTCGCACTGGCCGCCGTGGGCGCGGTGTTGTGGCTCCCCCGCGCGCGCTCACGACCGCTCCCCGCCAACCCCCAGGCCCAGGTCACCGCCTCGGTGGCGGTGCTTCCCCTGGCCAACCTGTCCGGCGATCCCCAGCAGGAGTTCTTCGCCGACGGCATGACCGAGGCCCTCATCGGGGACCTGGCCAGGATCCGCTCGCTTCGCGTCATCTCGCGCACTTCGATGATGCAGTACAAGGCGACGCGGAAGCCGCTGCGCGAGATCGCCGACGAGCTGGCCGTGGCCTACGTGGTGGAAGGCGCGGTGCTGCAGGCCGGGGGCCGCGTGCGCATCACGGCCAAGCTCATCCGCGCCGACGCCGAGGAGCACATCTGGTCCGAGAGCTACGAGCGTGACCTGCGGGACGTCCTGACGTTGCAGGGCGAGGTGACGCGGGCCATCGCGGAGCAGGTGCGGATCCGGCTGAGCCCGGAGGAGGCGGCGCTCCTCGCCCGGATCCGTCCCATCGACCCCCAGGCGCACGACCTCTACCTCCGGGGCCGGTTCCTCTGGAACCAGAGGACGCCGGAAGCCCTCGAGCAGGCGCTTGTCTCCTTCGAGCAGGCGCTGGCGAGGGAGCCACGGTACGCGGAGGCCTACGTCGGCCTCGCCGATACGGAGATCTTCCTTTCCCAGTACACGGACGCGCAGCGTCCCGAGCTGCGCTACCGGGCGGCCCGGTCCGCCGTGGACAAGGCGCTGGAGCTCGCTCCGGACATGGCCGAGGCGCATGCCTCGCGGGGCGACATCAAGATCCACTTCGAGCGCGATTGGGACGGGGCGGAGCGCGACCTGCGGCGGGCGTTGGAGCTGAACCCCGGATACGCGACGGGCCGCTTGTGGCACAGCGAGATCCTCATGGCACGCGGTTTCGGGGATGCGGCCCATCAGGAGCTGGACCGCGGCCTGGAGGTCGATCCGTTCTCGCACGCGATCAACAGCCAGTCCTGTTACTACCTGTTCCTGGAGGGCCGCAGCGCCGAGGCGGACCGGCAGTGCCGGCGCGCGGTGCAGATCAGCCCTTCCTTCGCGATGTCCTACCTCCGCTACGGCCTTGCCCACTCCGCGAGCGGGCGATGCGAGGATGCGTTGGCCGACATGAGGAAGGCCTTCGAGCTGGCGCCTTCGGATCCGCGCGCGCGTCCCGCGGAGGCCTACGTCCTCGCGGTGTGCGGCCGCGCCGCGGAGGCCCGCGAGCGGCTCGGAAAGATCGCCGCGATCGCCCGGACGAGATATGTGTCGGCGTACTGGACGGCTGCCGTCTACGCAGCGCTCGGCGACCTCGACCAGGCCTCCAGCCACGTGGAGGCCGGACGTGACGGCCGCGACCCGGACCTCTTCATGCTGGGCGCCGACCCACGCTTCGCACCGCTGCGCGACGATGTCCGCTTCCGCGGCCTCGTCGGCGGCATGGGGCTGCGGCTGATCGGGCGGCTACGTTCGTCGGCTTCGGGAAACGTCCTCGGTCTCGCCGGCGGGGACGACGCGGAAGGTCAGGTTGACCGACCCGAGCTGGATCTCGTCCCCGTCGGCCAGCGGCGCGGGCCCCTTGATGGATTGGCCGCGCAGGCGCGTGCCGTTGCGGCTGCCGAGGTCCTCCAGCGTAGCCGTCTCGCCCGCGACCACGATTCGCGCGTGACGACGCGAGACCGACGCCGAGTCGAGCCACGCGACGGCGCCCGCTTCGCGGCCGAGCACGTTCTCCCCCGGCAGGAGCGCGATCTCGCGGCGGCCGAGGATCAACCGGAACGCGGCGCGTCCCGCCGCGGGCGGCGCATTCCCCGGCCGCGCGGAGGACGCCGTGCCGCAGAAGGCATATCCGAAGCTGTGGACGGTGCGCACGAACTTCGGCGGGCGGCCCTGGTCGTCGAGCGCCTTGCGCAGCTCGCCCACGAGGCCCGCCAGGCTGGTGTCCGAGACATGCGTCTGCCGCCAGATGCGCTTTTCGAGCTCCGCGCGCGGGACCGCCTCCGGGCGCTTCAGGATCAGGATCTCGAGGAGGTCGAAGGCCTTGGGCGACAGATGGACGGGCTCACCCGCGGCGAGCAGCTCGCGGGTCCCGGTGTCGAGCATGAAACGATCGAACTGCAGGCGTTGCGCCACGCGCGTGCCGCGATCGTAACCCGGGCGGCCTTGGGCTAGGATCGTCCCTTCCTGGAGGCTTTCATGAGCATGCCCGTCGACCGCCGGAGGTTCCTCGTCGCGGCCGGGCTCACCGCCACCGGCGGCGCCCTCGCCCCGTCCGTCGCGAGCTCGCTCGCGCGGGCCTCCTCCACGAACGCGCCCGGCGACTGGGCCTGGGTGCGTGACCAGTTCGACGCTTCGCGCGAGTTCTCGCACTTCGCGTCCTTCTTCATCGCGTCGAACCCGCGCCCGGTGCGGGAGGCGATCGACAAGCTGCGCCGCGAGATCGACGCGAACCCCTACTTCGCGATCGACGACGACCTGTTCAGCGGGCCGGCCCGGGTCCGAGCCGCCGCCGCCGCATTCGTGGGGGGCGCGCCGGAGGAAATCGCCCTCACCCGGTGCACGACGGAGGGCCTCGCGCTCGTCTACAGCGGCCTCGCGCTCTCCCCGGGGCAGGAAATCGTCTGCACGACCCACGACCATTACTCGCACCACGAGTCGATCCGGCTCGCGCGCCGCCGCTCCGGCGCGTCCGAACGGCGCATCGCCCTTTACGACGATCCGGCGAACGCCAGCGAAGACGAGATCGTCGACCGCGTCCGCAAGGCGATCGGTCCCCGCACGCGCGCGGTGGGCGTGACCTGGGTCCATTCGTCGACCGGCGTGAAGATCCCCATCCGGCGCATCGCGGACGCGGTAGCGGACGCCAACCAGTCGCGCGGTCCCGCGGACCGGACGCTCCTCATCGTCGACGGCGTGCACGGCTTCGGAGTCGAGGAGGAGAAGATCGCGGCCCTCGGCGCGGACTTCTTCGCCGCCGGAACCCACAAGTGGATCTTCGGGCCCCGCGGCACCGGGATCCTGTGGGCGCGGCGTGACGCGTGGCCGCAGGTGCAGCCGACGGTCCCCGCCTTCGAGAAGGGGCCGTACGACGCGTGGATGGACGGCAAGGAGCCGGGGTCGACGGAGGCGTCCTGGATGTCTCCCGGCGGCTTCCACGCCTACGAGCACCTGTGGGCACTTCCCGCCGCGTTCGCGTTCCACGAGCAGATCGGCCGCGGCCGCATCGCGGCCCGCATCCACGAGCTGAACACGCGCATCAAGGACGGCCTCGCCGAGTCGCGGGCGATCCGGATCTTCACCCCGCGCGCGGAGAAGCTCTCCTCGGGCCTCGTGGCCTTCGAGGTCGCGGGCCACACGCCGGAGGACGTGGTCAAGCGCCTCCGCGCGCGGCGGATCATCGCCTCCACGAGCCCCTACAAGCCTTCCTACGCGCGGCTCGCGGGCAGCCTGTTGAACACGCCGGAAGAAGTGGACGCGGCCGTGCGCGCCGTCCGCGAGATCGCCGTCGGTTAGAAGGGCGACCGCCGGCGAACCCGGCGGAAAACAGGAGGTGGCCTTGTGATCGAAACCCTGATCGTCGTGCTGATCGTGCTGTGGCTGCTCGGATTTTTCGGCGCGCGGCGCGGGCTGCGGATCCCCCGCTCCGGCAACCTCATCCACATCCTCCTCGTGATCGCGCTGATCCTGATCATCGTTCGGCTGGTGTGACGGCGGCTCGCGGCCTCGTCATCCCTGCTTGAAGGTGTCGCACGAGTTGGGGTCGCCGGTCTCGTAGCCGCGCTTGAACCAGCCCATGCGCGGGGCCGAAGAGCCGTGGGTGAAGCTCTCGGGAACGATCTGACCCTGCGTCGCCTGCTGGAGCTTGTCGTCGCCGATGGCGCTGGCCGCGTTCAGCGCCTCCTCGATGTCGCCGGGCTCCACGATCTTCTTCGTCTTGTCGGCGTGATTCGCCCACACGCCGGCGAAGCAGTCGGCCTGCAGCTCCATGCGCACCGACAGCGCGTTGGCGCCGCGGCGCCCGGACTGCTCCTGCGCTCCGCGCACCTGGTCGGACACGCCGAGGAGCGTCTGCACGTGATGGCCGACCTCGTGCGCGATGACGTAGGCCTGGGCGAAATCGCCGGGGGCGCCGAAGCGGTCGCGCAGCTCACGATAGAAGGCGAGGTCGATGTAGACGCGGTGGTCGGTGGGGCAATAGAACGGGCCCATCGCGGACTGCGCGACCCCGCACCCCGAGCGCGTGGCGCCGGTGAAGAGGACGAGCTGCGGCTCTTCGTAAGTGTGGCCGTTCTTCTTGAAGATGTCGTTCCACGTGTCCTCGGTATCGCCGAGGACCACGCGCACGAACTCCGACGCTTCGTCGGGCGGCCCGGACTGGGTTTGCCCCGACGTCCCGGCGGGCGCGCCCTGGTTGGTGGGCAGATTCGTCACGACCGAGGGATCACCGCCGAGGAGGTAGACGACCAGCGCGAGCACGGCCATGCCGATCCCGCCGCCGACCGGAAGGCCCATGCCGCCGCCGCCCCGGGCATCCACCACGTTGCCGCTGCGCCGACCTGTCGACCATCTCACTCGTTGCCTCCTTCGGCGTGAACGCCGCCGCGGCCCGGCTTATGCAAAAACGGTGCGCAATCGCGTACCTTCCTGGACCGTCAGGGCTTGCCGGCGGCCTAGCCGCCGCCGCCGGTCTCCGGTTCGAGCCCGGGAGCGAGCTCCACGGTGAGGTTGTTCTCCGTGCCCTTGGGGACCGCGAGCGTGTGCGCCTTGCCGCAGGCGGGGCACTTGATGTCGACCTGCACCGAGGTCAGCAGAGGATCGCCGAAGTGCCCGACCTCGAAGCGAGCGCCGCAGGCGCAGCGATGCTGCTCCTTCCGCCGCTCGGCGGGCGGCTTCAGCTGGAACGTGTCGGACATGAACCTCCTTCGGGGAACGATCCCTATGAAGGCAGGGTAGCGTGGATCGTCGCCAGCATGGCCAGGCTCAGCACCAGTCCCACGAATTGCACGAGCAGCGGTCACACGCGTGACGGCGTACGAGCGTCACAAAAGAAAAACGCCCGGGACCGAAGTCCCGGGCGCCTCTACGTTCGAATTCCTACGGCTTCAGATGCGGCTGACGTTCGCCGCGCGCGGCCCCTTCGGGCTCTGCACGATCTCGAAACGAACCTTGTCGCCCTCGGTGAGGCTGCGGAAGCCCTCAGCGCGGATTTCCGAGTGGTGCACGAAAACGTCGGGACCACCCTCGTGCGACAGGAAACCGAAACCCTTGGAATCGTTGAACCACTTCACAGTACCTTCGATCATTTGCGTACAGGCCTCCTAAGCCTGAGACCCGGTTGCGCGAAAGGAACGAGGTACCTCGTAAGGTGAAGCTCGAACGCTAAGGCGACGACCAGGCAGGTACGGAGTATAGCAAGCCCCTCCCCTCCGTGCAATGGGGGCGACGGCGACGAGCTAATGGCCGGCCTGGTCCCCCCACAACTCCTTCAGCCGGCGGTCGCGCCCGCAGCCCGCGCGGTAGGAGTAGTACCGGACCGGGCTCTTCTTGTAGAAGTCCTGGTGGTAGTCCTCCGCCGCGTAGAAGGGCCCCGCGGCCTCGATCGGCGTCAGGATCGGCTCCTTGAAAACCTTGCTCTTCTCGATCCCCCGCTTCGAGTCCTCGGCCAGACGCCGCTGCTCGCCGTCGTGGACGAAGATCCCCGTCCGGTACTGGTGGCCCGTGTCGCAGAACTGGCCGGCGTTGGTCGTGGGATCGACGTTGTGCCAGAACACCTCCAGCAGGCGCTGGTACGTGACGACCTTGGGGTCGTACCGCACCTGGACCGCCTCCGCGTGCCCGGTCGCATGGTTGGAGACCTGTTCATAGGTCGGGTTCTTCTCCGGGCCGCCCGTGTACCCCGAGGTCACGGACACGACCCCGGCCAGCTTCTCGAACGGCGGCTCCATGCACCAGAAACAGCCGCCGGCGAAGGTTGCCGTGGCGAGGCCGGCGCGCGGGGCCGCGGATGGGGCGGGGGCGGCGGCGGCGCGCTCGCCGCGGACGGCCATAAGTGCGGCCATCGTCAATCCGGCAACGCCCACGATCGTGACCAGACGCAAGGTGAACCTCCCTTTGACCGTCACCAGGGGAATCGTGCGCGATCGCGGCCGCATTCCCGGCCCCCGATCAGTACCGCCAGCTTTCGAGATCGGCCCCCGGCGGGGCCGACTTCACGATCCGCTCGACGATCCGCGGGATGAACATCTGGTGATAGCGGAGGCGGGAGATCGCGTTGGGCTGCGTGTGGTCGCCGTTCCAGCAGTGCTCGGCGCGGTCGCCGTAGTCGACTTCCCCGCCGTACGGCGGATCATTGGTCGACTTCAGGAAGTCCTCGGCGAGATAGACCGCGTTGTTCAGGTAGTAGTTGTCCATGTCGCCGACGTAGATGTTGAGCTTGCCCTGGAGCTTTCGGCCGAGGCCGCCCGACCAATCGCGCTTCAGGATGTGGACGAGATCGTAGTGGTCGCGCCAGTACGCGGCGACCGCGGGGTCGATGTCGCCAGTGCGCTTGTCCCAGATCCGCTTCGGGTAGCCGTCGGC
>JANMPI010000160.1:0-4390 GCA_031369785.1 Acidobacteriota bacterium | reverse complement strand
GTGGCGACCTCCACCTCTACGCCCCGAAGGAGGCCGGCGAAGCCGTGACGCGGCTGCTTGAGGCCGCGCGCGCCGACCTGCCGCGTCTCGTCGACGAAGTGCGGCGGTTGCGCGCCGAGGTCGAATCGCTGCAGTCCGAGTCACGCCAGGCCGCGAAGCCGGCGGCGCGCCCGCCGGCCCCGCGCGAGCCGATGGAGATCGACGAGGACGCGCCCCTCGCGCTGTCCGCCGCCTTCCACGTCGGGCCGAAGGAAATGAAGGCGGCGGCCGCCGATCCGCTGGCCGCACTCTCCGTGCAGGTTGCCCGTGCGCTCCAGCCCGACGCGAAGGAAGTCGCGCGCGCGCGCCTCATCGCCATGGCCTTTGCCGCCACGCGCGGGCACATGGACGACTTCTGGGCGGCGCGGAAGATGCGCGGCGGCGCCAAGGCGAAAAGCACGAAGGCCAACGCCAATACCGAAACCCGGAAGAAGTAGCTAGAGCGCGCCGTGCTCGTCGAGCGGCCGCCCGAGCGCGCTCTCGCGGTCGAGCACGGCCAGCGTCCGGCGGTACAGGTGGTCCACGTCCTCGCGGCTGTTCGCGATCGCGGTCATCCCCAGCTTCCCGTACTCGGACAGCGCGCCGATCAGGTGAAAGAGCACGCCGGACTCGCTCGAATGGCTGTAGTGGAGCTTGTTGACGGTGAGGATCTCGATCAGGTCCTCGGGCAGCAGCCCGCGGTACCGGTCGGACTTCAGGTTGTCGGTGGCGCGGTAGTACTTCGCCTGTCCGCTCGGCGAGCGGTAGAGCCCGGTCGATTGCTCGAGCTGCCCGCCGGTCAGGAACTGGAGCGCGAGATACGGATGCGTCGTCCCGCCCATGCGCAGGTTGATCTCGAGGGCGGCGAGGCTCCAGTCGGACTGTCCCTCGTTGCGCCACACGAGGAAGTCGACCGCGAAGCGGCTCACCACGCCATGCCGGGCCAGAACCTTGCCGATGCGATGCGCCGCCTCCGAGATCTGCATCCGGTAGTCCTGGTGCGCGGGAAAGCTGCAGCCGAGGAAGGCCTGGCCGCTCGGCCCGCCGAGGATCTGATCGTGGGTGGAGATGTTCACGACCTCGCCGTGCGGGCTCACCCGCAACTGCGCGGACGGCGACGCCTTGTCCGGCGCGTCGATGAACTCCTCGACGATCCCGCCCATGCGCGCGAATTTCGAGAAGTAGACCTCGTTCACCTCGGTGGGCAACGAGAACTCGAGGCTGCGCAGCGACTCCTTGACCGCGGCCGGCGACTCGTCCTCCGGATAGCGGAACAGCGCGTTGCCCTCGCCGGAGAAGCTGTCGTTCAGCTTCACCACCGCGCGGCGGATCCGCGGCCGCCGGTGGCGCAGCTCGAGGAGCGCGTTCTCCACGTCGTGCTCGGTGCGCAGGTCCTCGAGCCCCTCGGGGACGGGGACTCCGGCCTCACGAAACACCTTCCGGCTTCCGGACTTGGTGCCGAGGTGGATGAGGTTCGGATCGACGCCGTTCAACGGAATGCCGAGGAGCACGGCCAGCTTCCGCTCCATGGGCGTCGAGTTGAAGACGGAGAGGTACGCGCGGCTCGGGTCCTGGATCCCGTCGCGGATCCGCTGCACGAGGCGCGGCCGCTCCAGGATCTTCTCGGTGAGCGAGCGGGGCGACGCGTCGTGCGCGCACAGCAGGGTGAGGCGCGAGCGCGCGTGGCTGGCCGGGATCCCGGCCAGGAACTGGAAGTAGTACTCCAGGATCATCGGGTGCACGGGCTGCGCGGTGACGTACACCATCCGCGCGCGGGGATTGCGCAGGCGGATCAAGAGGAACAGCAGCCGCTCTTCGTAGAAGGACGCGCCGGGCAGGCGGCGCAGCTCGGCCTGGTCGAGGGAGAGCGAGGGGACCACGACGGAGGTGTGCGGCTCCTCCTCGCGGTTCAGGATCGTGTCCCACATCTCCTGCAGCCGCGGCTTCAGCCGCTCGAACTGCGAGACTTCGTCCTCGAGCGTGAGGTCGGACGGGAGTGGCGGGTACGTGTTCATGCCGGGATACGGCCGCCCGGGAGGGGCGGCCGGGGCGTCAGTGTACGCCCGCGGGGGCGACGGGCGCGCGGGGAGTGGCCCCCGGCAGCATGTCCTCGTGGAGGTCGAGCGGATGCCCCAGCGACTCGGCGCGGCGGCGCACCTGCCGGTAGAGGTGATACCGCACCGGCCCCATGAGCGTGTAGTCCGACGTCAGGTGCAGCCGCTGGTCGCGGGCGTCGTCCGAGTAGGTCTCGGTGAGGACGCGCGCGCGATCGTCGAACCACGCCCGATCGACCTCGCCGCGGTCGAGCTTCTGGCGCAGGATCAGCATCTGCCGCGTGCGGTCGACGATCTCGGGATGATGGTTGACCGCGAAGACCCGCGGCATCGTGCCCGCGAGATCGCGCTCCCATTCGATCATCGTGACCGCGTCGCCGGTGGGGCCGTCGACGCCGAGGGTCTCGTAGCCGATCGGCGTCACGTCGCGCGGAAAGTCCCCGGCCGGAATCAGATCGAACAGGCGATGGTCGACGACGCGCAGCCGGCAGTGGTCGGGGAGCTCGTCCGCGAGCTGGCCGAACCACGGGTGCCGGACCGCGTCCTCGGTGAGGACGTTCTCCTGCACGCCCGCGCTCTTGCCGCCCTTCGACGCCGAGCGCAGCATCGGCGTGGCCGCTCCCGACCAGCGGCACATGACGCCGAAGCTATGGCAGACGGCGAGCAGGGCGGTGTCGTCGCTGCGGCGGATCGCGTCGAAGAGCGCGAACAGCGGCGCTTCCCAGGCCGGGTCCTCGCGGAGGCCCTGCGCGCCGTCTTCGGACCCGTCGTTGTGACGGGGATCGATGTGGCCAGGCCCGCCCGTCCCGATGTAGACCGCGAACCGCCCCCCCGGCGCTTCCGGGATCATGTGATGCCGCCGGATCTCGTAGGAAAGCACGCGGATCCGCAGGCCGCTCGCTTCGAGCGCGGGCGCCAGGTCGCAGGCCGCGTCCTTAACCACCTGCACGAGCGAATCGTGGCCGAGGTTCGGCCAGCCGTGGTTCATGTCGAGGATCGCGACGTCGACGACGTGCGGATCGGCGGCGGGGATGTCCTCCGGCCGCTCGACGCGCGTGTAGTCGTAGACCCGCGGATCGCTGGCCGGGCACTCCGAGAGGCAGAAGTCCTTGCCGTGCGCGCGTTTGAGCGCGCACGTGTATCGGCGCGGGCTGAGCGACATTCGATTTCGAGTCTACAAGCCGCGCCGGGTCTCGTCCACCAGCATGTCGACCACGCCGCGGAGGTCGCGCGTGGCCTCGAAGGCCGCGATCTGCCGGTCGGCGCCGGTGTCGCCGGACGCGGCCCAGCCGCGCACGAACTCGATCTCCGCGCGCGTGCCGAGGTCGTCCACGACGTCGTCCACGAAGTCGAGCATCTCCGCGATCAGGGCCCGGGTGGGGGCGGCGCGGCGGTGGGGAAAGTCGATGAAGTTGCCGTCGAGGCCCTTCTTCACCGCGCTGAACTTGTTCTCCTCGATCACCGCGCGCTCCTGCACCCGGAGCGCGAGGTTGCTCGCCAGCAGCCGGTCGAGCTTCGCGACCAGGGCCTGGATCACCGCCGCGATGGCGATCGTCTCCTCCGCCCGCGAGGGGACGTCGCAGATGCGGAACTCGAGGGTGCTGAAGTACGCGTGCGGCCGGATGTCCCACCAGATCTTCCGGCCGTCGTCGATGACGCCCGTCGTCACCAGCAGCTCGACGTACCGGCAGTACTCGTCCCACGAGCGGTAGTAGTCGGGGATCTGCGTGCGCGGGAAGCGCTTGAAGATCGTGGAGCGCACCGACTTCACACCGGTGCGGCGGCCGCACCAGAACGGCGAGTTCACGGACAGCGCGAGCAGGTGGGGCAAGAACGCGCGCACGCCGTTCATGATCTGGATCTGCACCTCGCGGTCCTCGATCCCCACGTGCACGTGGAGGCCGAAGATGAGGTTGGCGCGGGCGAGGTCCTCCATCTCGGTGACGATGTCGGCATACCGCGCGCGGTCGGTGATCTCCTGGTCCTTCCAGTGGCTGATGGGATGCGTGCCCGCGGCCACGATGCGCACGCCGGCCTTGTCCGCGAGGTCGATGAGGGACCGCCGCAGGCCGATGACGGCGCTGCGCGCCTCGCGGATGTCGGCGCAGACCGGCGAGCCGACCTCGATGACGCTGCGGTGCAGCTCGGGCTTGATGCTGTCGCCCATGTGGGCCCCCGCGGCCAGCATCTCCTCGATGTGGCTCTTCAGCTCGCGGGTGTGGGGATCGACGATCTGGAACTCTTCCTCGATGCCCAGCGTGTACGGCTTCGCCATGGCGGCAGCTCCGGGCGGATTGTACGCCCGCAGGGCTACTTCG
>JANMPI010000143.1:0-4262 GCA_031369785.1 Acidobacteriota bacterium | reverse complement strand
TCACGCCCGCACCGCGCCTCGACTATCGCCTCGGCGTGCCGCACGGCGGCTTCTGGAAGGAGTCGCTCAATTCCGACGCCCAGTGCTACGGCGGCAGCGGATATGGGAACTTCGGCGGCGTGGAGGCGGCGCCGGTGCGCGCGCACGGCCGCCCGCACTCGCTCACCGTGACGCTGCCGCCGCTGGCCGCGCTGTTCTTCACCTGCGACACCTCGGACTGATCGCGGCCGGCCGGCCGCTTCAATTGATCGAGTGGGGCACGGCGAGCGTGAAGGGCGCGATGACGGCCTCGAAGGAATCGCCGCCCGGGCACACCATCCGATAGGTCCCGTGCATCGTGCCGTAAGGCGTCGGCAGCGGGCAGAAGCTCGTGTACTCGAACGACGTGCCCGGCGTGAGCAGCGGCTGCTCGCCCACGACCCCCGGACCCTCGACGACCTGCACCTCGCCCTCGCCGTCCGTGATGACCCAGCGCCGGCTCACGAGCTGCGCCGCCTCCTCGCCGGTGTTGGAGACGCGGACGTGGTACGAGAAGAAGAACTGCGAGCGCTCGGGTGCGCTGCGGTCGCGGACGTACTCCGCCTCCACCTGGACGCGGATGCCGCGGGTCGTGGCTTCGCTCATGCGCTGATCAGTAGGATACTGGCGGTCATGGGCCGCGTCTCCTATTTCGAGCCGTTCGGCGTCGACGAGGCCCTCATCCGGCAGGCCCTGGCCACGGCGCTCGCCCACGGCGGCGAGTACGCCGACCTCTTCTTCCAGCACCGCGTCTCCAACAGCTTCGGGCTCGAAGACGGCGAGGTGAACCGCGCCTTCGGCAGCGTCGAGCTCGGGGTGGGGGTCCGCGTGGTCCGCGGCGACCAGACCGGCTACGGCTTCACCGAGGACCTGACCCGCGAAGGACTGCAGGCGGCGGCGCGGACCGCGGCCGCCATCGCCGACGGGCCCGCGCGCGAGGCCCCGCAGCGGTTCCACGTCACCGGGGACGTTCCCTCGCGCTACCCGGTGCGGACGCGCTGGGAAGACGTCCGCCCCGAGCAGAAGCTGCCCATCCTGAACGAGGTCAACCAGCGCGTCTTCCAGGCCGACCCGCGCGTGCGCAAGGTCAGCATCGGCTTCTCCGACCAGGCGAGCGCGATCCTGATCGCGGACAGCACCGGGCGCCTGGTGGAGGACGTGCAGCCGATGACGAGCCTCTACGTCTCCTGCGTCGCGGAGCAGGACGGCAAGCGCGAGCAGGGCGGGTACAACGTCGCCGCCCGCAGCGACCTCGGGTACTACAGCCCGGAGCGGATCAGCCGCGTGGTGAAGGAGGCGGTGGAGCGCACCGTCATCCTGTTCGAGGCCGTGCCCGCGCCCGCGGGCGAGATGCCGGTCGTCCTGGCCGCCGGCTCGTCCGGCATCCTGCTCCACGAGGCGATCGGCCACGGGATGGAGGCGGACTTCAATCGCAAGGGCGTCTCGATCTACGCGGACAAGATCGGGAAGCCGATCGCGAAGTCGTTCGTGAACATCGTGGACGAGGGGACGCAGGAAGGGGCGCGCGGCTCGATCAACGTCGACGACGAGGGGAACACCGCCGGGCGGACGATGCTCGTGCAGGACGGCGTGCTCGCCACGTACCTCCACGACACGATCTCCGCGAAGCACTACGGGGTCGCGCCCACCGGGAGCGGCCGCCGCGAGAGCTACCAGTACGCGCCCATGCCGCGCATGCGGTCGACCTACATGCTGCCCGGCCCCCATCGCCGGGACGAGATCATCGCGTCGGTGAAGAAGGGGATCTACTGCAGCAACTTCACCAACGGCCAGGTGCAGATCGGCGCCGGCGACTTCACGTTCTACGTCAAGAACGGCTACCTGATCGAGGACGGCAAGCTGACGCGGCCGATCAAGGACGTGAACATCATCGGGAACGGGCCCCGGGTCCTCGAGAAGGTGGACATGGTCTCCGACGACCTCACCATCGACGAGGGCGGGTGGACCTGCGGCAAGGACGGGCAGAGCGTGCCCGTCTCCCAGGGGATGCCGACTGTCCGCGTCGCCTCCATCACCGTCGGCGGCCAGGCGAAGAAGGGCTGACGCGATGGCGAGCGACATGAGGGAGATCGCGCACGGCGCGGTGGCCGCGGCGCTCGCGAAGGGCGCCTCGCAGGCGGCGGTCCGCGCCTATCGCGTGCGCGACGTCGCGGTGCAGTGGCGCGACGGAAAGATCGAGCAGATCAACGAATCGACCACGCGCGGCGTGGGGCTCCAGCTGTACGTCGACGGGCGCTACTCGGCGGTCTCCACCAGCGACCTGCGCCCCGAAGCGCTGGCCCGGTTCATCGGCGATTCCGTGGCCATGACGCGGGCGCTGGTGAAGGACCCGTATCGATCGCTCCCCGACCCCGCGCTCTACCAGGGCCAGGCCGCCGTCGACCTGAAGCTCGCGGATCCCGACTACGAAAGCGTCACCCCCGAAGCGCGCCGGCGCCTGGCCGGGGAGCTCGAGGAGGCCGCGCGCGCCGTCCCGGGGAGCGAAGCGATCGTCTCCGTGACCACCGGCTTCAACGACACGCGCGGAGAAATGCTGCGCGTCGCATCGAACGGATTCGAGGGCGGCCGGGTGGACACGTCGTTCTGGACGTCCGCGCAGGTGACGGTGAAGGACGGCGACGGCCGGCGCCCCGAAGACTGGTCGGCGGCGGGCGTCCGATTCATCAGCGAGCTGCCGCCGGTGGCGGACGTGGGGCGCGAGGCCGCGGAGCGCGCACTGGCCAGGATCGGGTCGACCAAGGCGGACTCCGCGGTGATGACGATGGCCGTCGACAATCGCGCCGCGGGCCGCCTCGTCGGCGCGCTCTACGGCGCGCTCGGCGGTCAGGCCATCCAGCAGAAGCGCTCGTTCCTCGACGGGAAGATCGGGACCGCGGTGGGGAGCGAGCGGCTGACCGTCGCCGACGATCCCCTGGTGGTGAAGGGATTCGCGTCGCGCCTCTTCGACGGCGAAGGCCTGGCCGCGCGGCGGATGCCCGTCTTCGAGCGGGGGGTGCTGAAGACGTATTTCATCGACACCTACTACGGCCGCAAGCTCGGTGTCCCGCCCACCACCGGCGGCTCCTCGAACAGCGCGTGGGCGTTCGGCGACCAATCACCGGCGGCGCTTCTCGCGGAGATGCGGGAAGGGATCCTCGTCACCGGATTCCTGGGCGGCAACTCGAACGGGACCACCGGCGATTTCTCGTTCGGCGTCCAGGGGTATCGCGTGCGCGGAGGCGCGATCGCGGAGCCGGTGGGGGAGATGAACATCTCCGGCAATCAGACCGACCTCTGGAAGCGGCTGGTCGCGGTGGGGAACGATCCGTACCCGTACTCACCCGGCCGCACTCCCACCCTGGTTTTCGAAGGCGTCCAGTTCGCCGGGAACTAGAAACTAGTCCGTTCCGGCTTCGCGGCGCGCCTCCTCGCGCCACTGCTTGTCCGCATAGATCGCGATCTCGACGCGGCGGTTCTGCCGGCGCCCCGCGTCGTCGTCATTGCTGGCGATCGGATCGGCCTCGCCCTTGCCCGACGTGAGCAGCCGCTGCCGCGATACGCCCTGCGTCCCCAGGTAGTCGGCCGTCGCGCGCGCGCGGCGCTCCGACAGCGTCTGGTTGTAGCCGGGCTGGCCGACCGAATCCGTGTGTCCGATGAGCATGATCTCGGTCTGCGGGTTCTCCTGGAGGCTGTCCGCCAGCCGCCGCAGGTTGTCGCGGCCTGCCGATTGGAGATCGGCGGAATCGAAGGGGAACAGGATCCCCGAATCGAACGTGACCGCGATGCCCTCTCCGACGCGCGACACCTGGGCGTCCGGAAGCACCTTCGTGAGCTGCTCCGCCTGGCGGTCCATGCGACGGCCGATGAGCGCGCCCGCGGCGCCACCCACGACCGCGCCGATGAGCGCGCCGCGCGCGGTGGATCCCGTCTTGTGGCCGATGAGCGCTCCGATCGCCGCTCCCGCGCCGCCACCCGCGGCCGCGCCGCGCTCCGTCTTGTTCATGCTCGCGCAACCGGCGCCGGCCACCATCGTCACCGCGACCACCAGGGCCGTGGATGAGCGTCCATTCATGTAAGCCTCCTTATTCAAGCTGGGGGGGAACGTCGGCAACCACCAACGACGGTGCCTCGCTCCCCCCCAGACCCCCCACCGGGGGGCGCGGGGGGGCCGCGGCCCCCCCCCCCGGGGGGCGCCCCCGGGGGGGGGGGGGCCCACCCCCCACACAGCCGACAAACCCACCCCC
>JANMPI010000120.1:0-2167 GCA_031369785.1 Acidobacteriota bacterium | reverse complement strand
TCGGCGACGATCCGCGCGTGGGCCGCGTCCACCGTCGGATCGCCGATGACGATGTCGTTCGACCAGGCGCGGCCGATCGTCGCGGGCATCCGGTCGAGCCGCACTCGCTGCACGACCTCGCCGCGCCGGCCCAGCACTTCGACGACGATCATTCGCTCCACCGGAACGCGCCGACGTACCGCTGCACCATGCGCTGCGCGTTGGCGAAGGACACGCCCGACATCGTCAGCGTCGAGAGCAGGCCCTGCTGGGGCCGGCCCAGGACCGCGATCCGGAAGACGACGTCGTAGAGGCCGGGCAGCTTGCGGTAGGCGCGCGCGCAGAACGCGGTCCGGAGCACCGCGCCGTTCGGCCCCCCGGCGCGGACGTTGCCGGTCCGGCACTCGTAGCCCGTGAGGTCTTCGCCGCCCTCGGTATCGAGCTGCCACTCCGCGCCGAGGGAGCGGAACTCGTGGGTATACAGGGCGTGGAAGCGGAACCGGTTGAGCTTGTCGCTGGTGAGCAGGTCGTGCTCGAAGTCGATGATCCCGGTGCTCCCATCGCCCGAGAGGAACACGTCGTCGTCGGTGGAGCAGTAGTGGTGGACCGATTCGTAGGGCTGGTCTTCGTCCTGGTCGGAGTCGCCCCAGCAGTTGAAGAAGCTCGCCGGCCGCGTCGGCACGCGCAGTCCACCCAGCGTCACCGTCGGAACCGAATCGGCGAATAGCCGGGCGAGATAGGTGTCCTGGTAGGCCAGGAGCTGGCGGCCCACGTCGGCCATGAGGGTTCCAACCGGCCTCGGCGCGGTGGCGAGCGCGCTCCGCAGCAGCGCCGCGGCATCGTCCACCGGCACCAGGAAGCTCTGCTGGTTGCCGGCGGTCGCGACGTTCACGCCGACCACGCGGCCGCCGAGCGTAATGGTCGGGCCTCCGCTCATCCCGTGGTTCAGCGACCCGGTGAAATGGATGCGGGGATAGAGCGTGTGGGGCAACCGCCCGTTGAACGTCCCTTCGACGATCGCGATGCCGAGGTCGCCGGGATGGCCGAGCGAGTAGAGCCGCGTGCCCTGGGCGATCGCGGCCAGCTCGAGGTCGAACCAGTGGGACACCGGCTCGCCGCTGGCGAGCACCGCGAGGTCGTGCACCACATCCACCGCGATGACCGTCACGGTGCGCGTCGCGCCGGCGCTGTCGATGAGCTCCACGCGGTAGCGCGCCGGCCAGCGGACCAGGTCGCTGACCACGTGGTAGTTCGTCATCACGTGTCCCGCGCCGGTGACGAAGAATCCCGAGCCGGTCACGGCTTTGGCGCCGGAGCGTCCCTCGACGACCTGGACCTTCACGACCTGGCCCGCAAAGCGGCGGAACACGGCCGGCGTCTGGTCGGATTCGAGCGCCGGCGCCGGCGCCTGGACGCGCGGGCGCTGGGCCTGCACCGTGCCGAGGATGGTGATGAGCAATGACACGCCCAGACGGACTGACGGCCGGACGGTCAGACGGTCGAGAACGGTTCGCGACCGACCGTCTGACCGCCTGACCGCCTGACCGTCTTCAGGCAAGGGCACGCCGAATCGAGGCAATGAGATCCGCGGGACGGTAGGGCTTCTGGATGAAGGCGGTCGCGGCGGCGGTCACGTCGCTGGCGGGCACCGCTTCCTCCTGGGAGTAGCCGCTCGAGAGGATGATGCGGATGTCCGGCCGGATGCGCAGCAGCTCCTGCATCGTCATGGCGCCGCTCATGTCGGGCATCGTCAGGTCGAGGAGCACGGCGTCGATCGCGGCGGGATCCTCGCGCAGGATGTGGAGCGCCTCGACGCCGCCCGCGGCCATGCGCACCGTAAAGCCGTTGCCCATCAGGATGCGCCGCGCGACGTTGCGCACCGTTTCCTCGTCGTCGACCACGAGGATGGTGCCGCCGCGCTCGTCGATGGCGCGCTGCGTGGGATCGGAGCGGCGCTCCGCCGGCACCGGCGTCGGCGATTCGCTGGTGGGTACGAGGACCCGGATCGTGGTGCCCCGCCCCGGTGCACTGACCACCCGGATCGCGCCGCGATGCGCGCGCACGATCCCCAGCACCGCGGCGAGGCCGAGTCCGCGCCCGGTGAACTTGGTGGTGAAGAACGGGTCGAAGAAGCGGGCCTGGGTCGCGGGGTGCATGCCGTGGCCGTCGTCCTGCACTTCCACGTAGA
>JANMPI010000116.1:0-7802 GCA_031369785.1 Acidobacteriota bacterium | reverse complement strand
CATCGGCATGCGCCCGATCACCCCCGCGATCATAGGACGGTAGCGGCGCTGGAATTCGGCCAGGGCGTCGGCGCCGCCCTTCAATATCTCGCCGATGAGGTCCCCGTCGGAGAGCAGGGACATCGCGGGGCGTCGCTCGGTAGTCGCGGCGCGGCGGGGAAGCAGGCGCCGGATCACGACCACCGCCACGCCGCACACCGCATCGCGCCAGTCCGCCGTCTCGACCACCTCCACGTTGCCGTCGCCCGACGGCGGCAGCATGACCAGCCGCTCGCCGACGAGGCCGAGCCGCGCGGGGATGACGCGGCCGCGGTCCCGTACCGCGTAGACGCGCGACGCGGCGAGCCGGGTCACGCGGTTCGAGAAGACGACGTGGTCGCCGGGGGCGGCGACGCTGCCGATGCGCGCCACCGTGTCCGGCGTCATCTCGTAGGCGAAGAGGCGATCGCCGGGCTCGGCGCCGAGGAAGCGCCGGTCGAGGTAGAGCGGCGGCGCGGAGACGCCGTCCGGCTCCGCGGGATCGGCGAGGGCGGGCAGGACGCGCACCGCGACGACGTCCGACTGCGCCTCCGGCTCCATGTCCGGCCGGTACGGGGCCACCGTCTCGGCCAGCGACATGTCGTAGGTCTGCGCGCGCAGCGACCGCACGTCCGACGTCGCGACGCCGGCCCGCAAGGCGGCGGCCCAGCTGCGGTAGAGGTTCTCGTCGTCGCCGAGGGCCATGGCCAGGCTTCCGCCGGCCTCCGGCGAGGGAACTTTCAGGCCGCGCTCCACCAGCGACACGTAGCCGACGGAAAGCTTTGCCTTGTCCGCGAGCTGCGCCAGGGTGAGACCTTGCCGGTCCCGCCACTGGCGGATCCGCCGGCCGAACTCGCGCGGGCTTCCCCCCGTGGTTTCCTGCAAGCTCACGATTTTGGACCTTGCGCGACCGTCATCGGAGTAAAGTGTAAGCTGTTCGACCGGAAACTTGCAAACCCGGGCAGACGCGTAGCTTTGGGCTCGAGGGGACGTGTCGTGCCCGGAGGTTTCACTTCTGGAACACATGAAAGGACAGACCATGAACGAATTGTCGCGGCGGGAAGACGGAAGCGAGATCGGCGAGGCGGTGGGGGCGTGGATCGCGGCGCTCGGCCTCGGGTCGTCGGTGAAGATGGGCGGGCTCGAGCTCGTGCCGCTCGTGTCGCGGCGCGCGGGCGGCGTCGCCGACCTCCTCGCACACCAGGCCCTCGCCGCCGGCGGCCTCGAGGTCGTCGAGAAGGACGGCGGCGTCGTGCAGCAGCTGCTCGCGCGGAGCCGGAGCCCGGTGCCCATCCTCATCCTCGAGGGCGAGACGCTGCTGGGCGCGAAGCAGAACCGCATGGTCGCGCACACCGTGGTCGTGGGGCCCGGGATGAAGGTGGAGGTCCCGGTCGGGTGCATGGAGCGCGGTCGGTGGCACGCGCGCTCGGCGGGGTTCGACGCCGGAGACAGCTTCACGACGTGGTACATGCGGCGCGACGCGAAGAAGGACGTCATGGCGGCGCGGAAGCGCGGGAGCGCGCCGTCGGTGGAGCAGTCGCGGCTCTGGTCGCAGGTCGACGATGAGCTCCACCGCGCCGACGTCGCCAGCGAGACCGCGGACTACGGCGAGGTGATGGCGCGCCGCGGGCCGGAGACCGAGCGGCTGCGGGAGCTGCGCCCGCTGGCGGACCAGGTCGGCGTCCTCGTCCTGCACGAGGGCCACCTGGTGGCGATGGAGGTGGTCGGCCACCCGACGACGTGGGCGCACATGTTCCCCCGCGTGCTGGCGTCGCTGGTCCCGGCCTCGGAGCAGGCCCGCGGCCGCCGACGTCGGGGGAGCGGGGAATGGGTGGGCGCCATCCGCGACGCCGCGCTCAGTCTCACCGAACGGCCCGCGATCGGCATCGGGCGTGACGTCGAGCTCGAGACCCGCCATCTCATCGGGTCCGGTGTGTGGATGGGGGATCGCATGGCGCACCTCAGCGTGTACGCGCCCGCGTGACCTACGCCTCCGCCATCTCCACCAGCCGGCAGAACGCGTTCAGCATCTTCATCTCCTCCGGCCGGCGGCAGTGCGCCTGCAGGAGCTCGGGGCTGCAGATGAGAACGGCCATGCACCGCGCGCGCGAGGTGGCGACGTTCAAGCGGTTGCCGGAGTACAGGAAGTCCATCGCGCGCGGCGCGTCCTCCGCGCTCGAGGAGGCCATCGCGTAGAGGACGACCGCCGCTTCCTGGCCCTGGAACTTGTCGACGGTGCCGACGCGTGCGTCGCGGCCGATCCGCTGGCGCACGCGCTCGGCGATCTCGGCCACGTGCGCGTTGTAGGGCGCGACGATGAGGATGTCGTCGGGCGTCATCTTCCGGCGCGCCCCCTTCTCGTTCACCCATTCGCAGGCCAGCAGCTCGGCCACCAGGTCGGCGCAGAGGGCGGCTTCTTCGCTGGAGCGCGCGGCATTGCCGCCGTGCTCGACCGGCAGGTAGACGACGCCGGCGCCGTCGCCGAGGCGAGACCCGGCCAGCAGCTGCTGCCCGTGCGTCGTCGCGTGCGACAGGAGCCGGCCGTCATAGAAGGCGTCGGAGGTGAAGCGGCACAGGTCCGGGTGCAGACGGCGGGTGTCCGGGATGAAGAGGCCCTCGCCGGCGGGAATCACGGCGCGTCCGGCAAGCACGTGCTCGAGGGCCGATTTCTCCGCGCCCTCGGGGTGCGAGCCCTGCGTCACCTGCGGCAGCTGGTTGGGATCGCCGAGGAGGACGATCGACCGCGCGCAGCCCGCCATCGCGACCACGTTGGCGAGGGACATCTGGCCGGCCTCGTCGACGAACAGCACGTCGAGGGTGTCGTCCATGTCGCGCGCGGCGAAGAGCCACGCGGTGCCGGCGGCGACGAAGTGCGTGCCGTCGGCGAGCGCGGCCGCGGCGGCCGCGGGTTTCGCCATCTGGTCCACGCGGTCGTGGACGACGATGTCGCTGTCGTCCGCCTTCTGCGCGACACGCAGCCAGGCGTTCTCCTCTTCCGACGCCTCCAGCAAAGCGCGGACGAGGTTCCCGATCGCGCGATGCGATTGCGCGGTGATGCCGACCTTCCGGCCCGCGCGGACGAGGTCGAGCATCATCCGCGCGCCGGCATACGTCTTGCCGGTCCCGGGCGGCCCCTGGATGGGGAGGCAGGTCTCGTCGAGAACCATGGCCAGGCGCCGCGCCCCGACCACGACGTCTTCGCCATCGGAAAGCAGGACGGGGACCCGCGGCGGCCGGCGCATCAACAAATCGCGGGCGGCCCGATAGGGGCCGGGACCGTCAATGCCGTTCGCGATCACCCAGTCCGCGACGCGCGCGATCGCTTCGCGGAGCGTCTTGTCGGCGAGGGGCTTGCTCGGGATCAGCGCCTGCGGGTGCGGCCGCGCGCTGGTGGCGCCGCGCTTCAGGTCGATCGTCCCCGCCGCGTGATCGACCGCGCACACTTCGCCCGCGGCCCCACCGTCCGCGGGGTCGAGGGGCTTGTCGCCCTTCGTGAACTTGTGCTCCTGGCCGAGCTCGTACCGGTACCGGTGGACCTCGGAGCGCAGGACGCGGTCCACGACGCGGTCGTACTCGAGCCCGCCCAGCGCATCCGGCGCCGCGATCAGCTCGTCCATGGGGCGTCCGCGGAGGAAGAAGTAGCGCCACCACTCCGGCCGGGCGTCTCGGCGGTGCCACTCGACGAGGGCGGCGAGCAGCCACCGCCCCTGCTCCTCGGAACTGCGCTCGGCCCGATCTGCGGGCACGCCGGCGCGCAGGGCCTTCTCGCGCGCTTCGTTCGCGGCGTTCACCTTGAGCATCTCGTCGCTCGGCGGCGAGCCCCCCAGTGCACGCCGCGGAAGGGGACCGACGCTCGTCTCCAGGATGCGGCGCTGGTCTTCCAGCCAGTCGCGCAGATGCCAGACCGACACGCAGTCGTCGCGGTTGTATTCGGCGATCGCTCGGAGCCGCGCCGGATCCGGGTCTTCCAGCCACTCCTCGTACGCCACCAGCGCGAACCCCGGCCGGGTGATCGGACCCTCGCGCGTCATCGCGTACAGCTTCTCGACCTTCTTGATGGAGTACGACTCCTCGGAGACGCGCATCGACTGGCGGACCGTGGCGTAGAGGTCGACGAGCACGCCGTCGCGGAGCAGCGAGTCCAGGTCCTCGTCGCGGATCGCGTGCCGGCCCATGAGCCGCTTCAGCGCGCCCTGCTCGTACGCGCCGTAGTGGTAGACGTGCATGTCGGGCCACCGCGCGCGGCGCTCCAGGATCAGGGTCATCAGCGCATCGAAGGCATAGCACTCCTGTTCCGCGCTGTGCGCCCACATCTCGATGTAGCGCGGCGCGCGGTCTTCGGCGACCAGCGCGCCCAGCAGGTACTCGCGGCCGCCCTCGTCCACCCAGGGGTCGGCCTCGAAGTCGAGGAAGAGATCGCCCGGCGAGGGCGCGGGAAGGCCGGCCAGCCCGCGCTCCGGATGCGCGGGGTCGTGGGGGAGCAGGTCGTGACGCGTGATGCCGTCGTCGCGCTGCCGGCGTTGGAGGCGCGCCTGGTGGCGGAGGGTCTCGAGCGCCGCGGGGCTGATGCCCGGCACCGGCGCGCCGTTCATCCGCGCCAGACCGTCGAGGGTCGGGACGCCGGCGGTCACGAGCCGCCGCGTCTGCATCCGGCTGATCCCGGCCACGAGACTCAAGTGGTCGTCGGCGCGCCGCCGGTCCGCACATTCCGACCACCAGCCGCAGACACGGCAGTGATCGACCGGCTCCGGGTACGTCTCGCGCTTCGCGGCCAGCCGATCGGTGAGCCGGCGCTTCACCATCCGGTAGTACGCGGCGAAGTCGGCCAGCCGATACGCATGCGTGGTGCCGTCACCGGTGATCACATGGACGCGCTCCGGCTGTTTGCCCTGCGCGGCGGCGAGCAGCTCCGAGTAGAGACAGAGCTGGAGGATCGCCCCGCCCTTCACCTCGCGCGAGAGCTTGGCGTCCGCGACTTCATAGCTCCACGCGCCGAGCGCGCTCGGCTCCTCGACGCGGACGAGGAAGTCGGCGCGGCCAAACCACTCGCCGTCGAAGAGGGTCGCTTGATAAAGGATGTCGGCGCCGGCGGCCATCGCCGCCCGGCTGGCCGCGGCGGCGGCGTGACCACCGGCGATCGAGCGCACCCGCTCGTCGCTCAACTCCGTGACCGTCCGGCCCGCGGCGCGCTGGCGCTCGAGGAATAGCACCTCACGCTCGTGCCCCCGCCGGCTGAGCACGTCGAGAACGGGGTCGCGGCGGACCGGCCGCTTCGGCCCGCCGTTAAGTGCGCCGACCTCCAGCGTCGTCAGATGGCCGCAGGCGGTCTGGCCGACGAGGTCGGTCGCGCTCAGGACGCGGGTGCCGTCGAGAATCTGCATGGGAGGGCGGAGACGTTATCTCACGGGGCCGTGCGGCGAGCGGTCCGTCGGCTCGGGATCGTCGAGGTGGAGGTCGAGAGCCTGGCCGGTGCGGTCGACGGCGAGCCGCGGGTTGATGGCGCGGGCGCGCGCGATCGCGGCCTCCGAGAACTGGTTCTGTCCGGCGTACACCCGGCGCAGCGAGGGCAGCCGCCGCGTGAGCTCGAGGAGGCCGTCGTCGCCGAACGCCGTGTCGCGCACGCCCAGCACCGCCAGGCGATCGAGGGCCGCGAGGTGGCGTGCCCCCGAGTCGTCGAGGTCCGTCCCCGACAGGTCGAGCCGACGGAGGCGCTTCAGCTCCCTGAGATCCGCGACCACCACCGCCGTCGTGCTCACCGTCAGCGTGTGCAGTGGAAGGTGTCGCAGGGCCGCGAGACGCTCTCCGTCCACGAGCATGCCGTCGAGATGGAGGACTTCGAGCGCGCGGAAGCCTTCGAGGAGCTCGAGCGCGCCCACCGACAATCGGCTGCGGCCAAGGTCGAGCTCGCGCAGCGGGACCCGGGCATCGGCCAGGATCTTGAGACCCGCGCCCTGGACGCCCGTCCGATTGAGCATCAACACCTCGAGCTTCGCGAGGCGCCGCAGGTGGGGAAGCGCGGCGTCGTCGATCCCGGTCGTCGCGAGGTCGAGGACGCGCAAGTTGACGAGCCCGGCGACGTGCGCCATGCCGTCGGACGTGACGCCCCGTCCGCGCGAGTCGTCGAACAGCTGGCCGATGCGCAGGCCGACCTTCGACTCCATCGGCACGAGGCCCCACGCCATGTCGACGCAGTCGATCGAGAGCCGGCGCAGCCGCGTGAATCCGGCGACCGGGGCAAGGTCGGCGTCGGCGATCCGCGTGAAGGACAGGTCGAGGTCGACCACGGCCTCGGCTGGCCAGGAGGCGATGTCCGCGGGCGTGCCGGGGGCCTCGTCGAGACCGCCCAGCCGCACCTTCACCTCCCACCCTGCGGGAATGAGGAGCGAGCCCCCTGGTCCGCCCCCGACCGGGACCCAGCAGTGTGGGCGGTCGCGGGGTCGGAGCTCGATGGCGGCAATCCCGGCCGACACCCGGACGCGATCGCCCACCGTGCCGTTCAGCGCCTCACCGAGGGCGACCATCTCGCCGATCTCGGCGAGCGTCTCGCGGGGCGCGAGCGGAACGGCGCGGTGTAGCGCGGCGATCGCTTCCGCCGCGCGTCCGTCGCGGAGCAGCCGTCGGGCCGACTTCAACCACACTGCGGGCCGCGTGGGATCGATGGCATCCGCGCGCCTGTCTTCCGCCGCCGCGTCCTCGGTCCGGCCTTCAGCGCGCAGCGCCCGCGCGATGGCCCGCGAGGTGCCCGCGGCGCGGGTCCAGTCTCGGCACGTCTCGTAGATGTCGCGCAGGCGAGCCCGCACGTCGAGGCGGTGGGTGCGCAGGCCCACGGCGTCGGCCAGCGCGATGGCCTCGTCGTGCCGGCCGTCTTTCGCCGCCGTCGCGATCTTGTCGAGCTTCATCATCAAGGCGTGCTCGACGACGTCCTCGGGTCCGAAGCGGGCCGCCGACTTCAGCTGCGCGGCTTCCGCGTGCCGGCCCGCGGCAACCATCCGCTCATGGGCCGTCTGGAGGATGGAGCGCGTACGGAGCCCACTCGCGGTGAGGCCGGCGTGCTCGCGACGGATGAGGCCGAGCAGCGGCCGGAGGTCGTCGGGCGCCGTCCAATGCGCGCGAAGCCACGTCACATGTGCCTTGATGATGAAGCCGCCCTCGTGCCACATCTCGGCGAGCTCGAGCAGGACATCCAAGGCCTCCGCGGTGCGGCCGCGCGCTTCGAGGAGGTCCACGAGGCGCGCGAGCGACGGCGCGCTTTGCGGGGCATGGCCGCCCACGATCTTGCGGTATGCCTCGATCGCCTCGTCGATTCGACCCGCGTTGTCGAGCGCCGTGGCCGCGTCGATCAGCGGTACCAGTTCCCCTGGCGTGCGTGCGGGCAGTGATTGGGTCATTCGCGTGGACGAATGATCAGCCGGCACGGCTGACACCCGACGTCAGGGGTCGATCAGAAGGATCGGACCGCCGCCGCGAACGCGAGAAGGTCGTCGAGGTGGTTTCGCAGGACATCCTCGACGATAGCGAGGTCCACATCCTGATATCCGTGCACGATCACGTTCCGGAAGCCCGCCATGTCCGCGAGCGTGGAGGCAAGGGATTGCGGGAGCCGTCCCGCCGCCGCGAGGCGGTCGAAGAGCGCACGGTTGGTGTCGGGCTCGCCGAGCCGGTCGTCGGAGACGATGTGCGACGCCACGTCGAGCGCGGCCTGGATGGCGATCTGGAGGGTGTGCTCGACGAAGCGCCTCTCGCGGACGTCGTGGCGGATCGCCTCCGGCCGGGCCAGCGTGCGC
>JANMPI010000087.1:0-15074 GCA_031369785.1 Acidobacteriota bacterium | reverse complement strand
CCGGCGCAGTGCCAGGCGAGCGTGACCAGCGGCGCGCGCATTCACGTGCGCGGCACCCTCACCGCGTGCAGCACTTCGGCGGCCAGCGTGGCCGCGAGCGAAGTGAAGGTCCAGAACTAGCGCGACGGCCCCCGGTTCGGTGCCGGGGGCCGTTTTCTGGCCTGTTTCTTGCTTTAGCGTGGCCTTGGGCTGTCTCTTCGGCCCCAAGGAGAGTGCCGATGAAGAAGCTTGCTGCCCTGCCCGCGTTCCTGCTGGCGGCGTCCCTCGCCGTCCCCGCGGCCGCGGATCATCCCGGGAGCGCCTCGGCCCGGGACATCCAGCGCGTGCAGGCCGACCTGTACAACCTCGAGGAGGCCGTCCGCAACCTTTCTCCCGACAATCCCCGCTACGCCGAGTTCAAGGACCGCACGGAGGAGGTCCGCGAGAACGTCACATACCTCCGCGTGCAGATCCGCCGGCACGAGCGTTCCCCCAGCGCGGAGGGGCCCTCCGTCCAGGACGTGAGCTGGGTGCGCGACGACATACGCAAGCTGAACGACGACGTGCTCGGCGCGACGAACCGCCGCTGGTCCACGGGCAGCGTTACGGTGCCGGCGGAGACCGAGATGCAGGTGCGGCTGGATACGCCACTTTCGTCGCGGACCGCGCGTCCCGAGGATCGCTTCGAGGGCACGGTGATGATGCCCGTCTACGTCGAGAACCGGATGGTCGTGGCCGCGGGCGCCCGCGTGCGCGGAACGGTCGTCATGGCGGAGCCGGCGAACCGGCCTGCGCGAGGCGGCAAGCTGGACCTCGCGTTCAACACCCTCGAGCTCGAGGACAACACCCGCGCGGACGTGCACGCCCGCGTGGTGTCCATCTCCGAGAGCATCGACCGAAGCGAGAGCGGACAGAAGGCGAGCATGGGCGCCGCGCTCGGCGCACTGCTGGGGTCCGTGATCGGCGGCAAGAAGGGCGCATTGCTCGGGATCCTCGTCGGGGGCGCGGGGGGCGCGATCACGAGCCGCGGTGAGGAGGTCGACCTTCCCGAAGGGACGATCCTCACGCTGCGCACGGACCGGCCGATCAACCTCCGCCGATAGCCGATCACGAGGGGGCGCGGCGCGCGCCCCCTTCTATATCTTCACGTCCTGGAGACGACGCGCGACCCGCTCGCGCCCGAGGACCACGAGGAGCTCGAAGAGCGACGGGCCCATCGAGCGTCCCGTCACCGCCGTCCGCGTGCCGTTGATGAGCAGCCCGGCCTTCACCCCGAGCTCGTCCGCATGCGCGCGGAGCGTGCTCTCCGCCGACGCGTGGTCGAAGGGATCGAGGGCCGCGAACCGCCGGCCCAGTTCGGGCAGCCACTCCGCGAGCCGCGGCTCCTTCTTCAGGTTCTTGTCGACGGCCTCGGGGTCCATGTCGAATGATTCATCGAAAAAGGGGCGGCCGGCGTCGGCGAAATCCTCGAGCGTGATGAAGCGGGCGCGGATGAGGTCGACCGCGGCCGCGAACCACGCGCGCCGGGTGCTGCCTTCGGCGAACGCCTCGTCCCACAGCCCGTGGCGCTTCAACACCTCCTCGACCTTCGGAAGGAGATCGGCCATCGGCATGCGCGCGATGTACTGCTGGTTGATGAAGAGCGCCTTGCGGTCCGTCCACTGCCGCGGGTCCGTCTCCGAGAAGGTGAGGATGGCGTTCGACCGCCCGATCCCGTCCAGCGTGAACGCGGCCAGCAGCTCCTCGGTGGAGAACACTTCGCGGTCGTCGCCCGGCGACCAGCCGAGGAGGGCCAAAAAGTTCCGGAAGGCCTCGGGCAGGAAGCCGCGGTCACGGTACGTCGTCACGGAGACGACGGGGCCGTGCTTGCGCTTCGACAGCTTCGTGCGATCGGGGGCGTTGATCAGCGGCAGGTGCGCGAACTTCGGCGGCGTGCGGCCCATGGCCTCGTAGAGCAGGATCTGCTTGTGGGTGTTCGACAGGTGGTCCTGCCCGCGGATGATGTCGGTGATCGCCATGTGGATGTCGTCGCACACGACCACGTGGTTGTAGAGGGGCGTGCCGTCGGGGCGCAGGAGCGCGAAGTCCTCGATGTCGCGATGCTTGCGTGACTGATCGCCGTACACCGCGTCGGCGAAGCGCGTCTCGCCTTCGCCTTCGGGGACGCGGAACCGCACGCTCGACGGCTCGCCGGCGTCCGCGCGGCGCTGCGACTCCGCGGGGCCCAGATCGCGGCTCGCCTGATCACGCAGCCAGGGCTTGCCCGCGGCCTGGAGCTGCTTGCGCTCGGCGTCGAGCTGCTCGTTGGTGGCGAAGGAGCGGTACGCCTTTCCCTCCGCCAGCAGCCGCTGCGCGACCTCGACGTGGCGCGCGATGCCCTCGCTCTGGAAGTGCGGCCCTTCGTCCCAGGCGAGGCCGAGCCATTCGAGGCCCTCGAGGATGCTGCGCGTGTTCGCGTCGGTGGACCGCTCGCGGTCGGTGTCCTCGATGCGGAGGATGAACGTCCCGCCGTTCTTGCGCGCCCACAGCCAGTTGAAAAGGGCGGTGCGCGCGCCGCCGACGTGCAGGTATCCCGTGGGGCTGGGGGCGAACCGAACGCGCAGGACGGGGATCCTACCGGGGCGACACTACGACGTGACCAGCTTCCGCGGGCGGTTCTTCGGCACGCGCTCGCGCGGGATGTTGTGGCGCTGCAGCCGGAGATAGATGGTCCTGCGCGTGACGCCCATGAGGCGGGCGACGCGCGCGATGTTCCACTCGTTGCGGTTCAGAAGCAGGAGGAGCTTCTCGCGCTCCATGTCCTCGACCGGCGTGCGCTCGAGGTAGGTCTCCCAGGCTTCGGCGCGGCTCGTCTTCGGCCCGCCCGCGCTCTGGGTGACCGCCTTGGCGATGATGCGCGCGAACTTCGACAGCCGCTCGCGGTCGGCGTTGTTCAGGAAGTGCGGCTCCGCGGCGTCGATGTACAGGAGCGCCACGAGGATGCTGTCCTGGAGCACGGGCACGACGGTCAGGCTCGCCGGACCGCCGCGCGCCCCCTTCAGGCCTGCCAGCGCGCCCGGCTCCGGCGCGTAGAACGCCTCGCCCTGCCGAAGCGACGCCGCGCGCGACGACCACACCACCTGGGCGGCGTCGAGCGCGTGCTGGTCGACCCCGCGGGACGCGAACAAGAGCAGCCGCTCGTCATCGAGGCTGAACACCGCACCGCAGCGTCCCTCGACGAGCGACAGCACGACGTCGATCGTGCGCTCGCCCAGGCGGCGCGGATCGTCGGCGCCGATCACGAGGTCCGCGAATTGATCGATCAGGTCCGTTCGGCGGGCCACCGGTCTACCTCCAATGACGACGTCTTCGAACAAGATGGCGGAGAGGGGGGGATTCGAACCCCCGGTAGGGGTATAAGCCCCTACAACAGGTTAGCATCCTGGCCCGTTCGGCCACTCCGGCACCTCTCCGCTCGAGGATCGTCCCTGCCTTGGCGCCGGCAGGGTGGAGCAACAGAACAACGAATCTAGCATATGGCGGAGGGCGAGGGATTCGAACCCCCAAAGGCTTGCGCCCGGGAGCTTTCAAGGCTCCTGCCTTACCGTTAGGCTAGCCCTCCGCCGCTAGCGGCATTATGAGGCTTTCGCGCGTAGTAGCATCCGCGGCATGACTACTCGCTGGGTGCGGGGGACGCTTGCCCTCGCCGTTTTCCTCGTCCCTTCCGCCGCATTCGTGGCCGCGCGCGGGTCCTCCGGCAACGGCGTCTACGCGCTGGTCGGCGGGCGGGTGATGACGGTCTCCGGGGCGGTCCTCGAGGACGGCGCCGTCATCATGCGCGACGGGCTCATCGAAGCGGTGGGCGCCGGGATCCGGCCGCCCGCGGACGCGCGGGTCATCGACGTCAAGGGCATGACGCTCACGCCGGGGATCATCGATGGCTTCGGCGGAATCGGCCTTCCCGCGCCCATAGCCGGTGCCGGCAAGGATGCGCCTCCGGCCCTCGCGCCGCAGGCTTTCATCCTCGATCGGATCCGCGTCGCCGACACGCTGGCGGCACGCGACAGCGGCATTACTACCGCGCTCGTGGTGCCGTCGGAGGGCGTTCTCCCGGGGCGCAGCGTGCTCATCAACCTCTCCGGCGATCGGCCGGACGCAATGGTGCTCGTGCAGCCGGCCTTCATGCACCTGCACATGGCCACCCAGGCCGCGAAGTACCCCGGCTCGCTGATGGGGACCGTCGCCTACGCCCGCCAGGAGCTCCTCGATGCCGCGCACTACCGTGACGCCGCCGCCGCTTATGGCAAGGCGCCGCGTGGTCACAAGCGGCCGCGTTTCGACGCGGCGCTCGGGGCCTGGCAGGACGTGCTCGCCGGCCGGCAGGTCCTGATCGTCACTGCGACGCGCGAGAACGACATTCGCCGCGCGCTGGCCCTGGCCGACGAGTTCAAGCTGAAGATCGCCATCGCGGGCGCGATGCAGGCGCAGGCGGTCGCCGATCTCGTCAAGGCGCGCCGCGTTCCCCTCCTCGTGAGCGTGAACTTCGATCCGCCGAAGCCGGTGGGCGACGAAGACGACGACGTCGACAAGGAGCGTGCCGCCATCGAAGCCGCCGAGCGCAATCCGGCCGCGCTGCACCGTGCCGGCGTCGCGTTTGCGCTCGTGTCCGGGCACGCTCCCGACTTCCTGGCCGGCGTGCGCAAGGCAATCGATCGCGGCCTCCCGCGGGATGCCGCGCTGCGCGCGGTGACCCTCGCCGCGGCGGAAGCGCTGGGCGTCGCCGACCGGCTGGGCAGCCTCGAAGCGGGCAAGATCGCAAACGTCGTGGCGTGGTCCGGCGAGCCCCTGACCGCCGACGCGAAGGCGAAGATGGTCTTCGTGGATGGCGAGCTCACGGAGCCGGACGAGAAACCGTCGCCCTCGCCTTCCCCATCGGCGGCTCCGTCGCCGTCGCCCGCTCCTCCATCCGCGCTTCCATCTCCCGGGGTGACGCGATGACCGCCGCCATTCTCCTCCTCGCTCTGGCCGCCGCACCGGCCGCGCCCGAGAAGACCTTCGCGATCATGGGCGGCACGGTCCTCACCGTCGGGCCGCAAGGCACGATCCCCAACGGCACCGTGATCGTCCGTGGACGCCGCATCCTCGCCGTGGGGGCCGGCATCCCGGTGCCACCCGGCACGGCGGTCATCAACGCCACCGGCCAGTACGTGATGCCCGGCATCATCGACGCCCACTCGCACACCGCCATCGAGGGCAACGTCAACGAGTGCACGGACGTGGTGACGGCGGAGGTGCGGGTCGCGGACGTCCTCGACCAGAAGGACATCAACATCTACCGCGAGCTCGCCGGGGGCGTGACCATGATCAACGTGCTGCACGGCTCCTGCAACGCGATCGGCGGGCAGAACGCAGTGGTCAAGCTGCGGTGGGGCGGCTCGCCCGAGGACCTCGTCTACAAGGAGGCGCCGCGCGGCATCAAGTTCGCGCTCGGCGAGAACCCGAAGCGCGCCAACTTCCGCGTCCCCGGCGAGCGGCGCTACCCCGCCACGCGCATGGGGGTCGAGGTCGTGCTCCGGGAAGCGTTCACCAAGGCGCGCGCCTACAAGGCGGAATGGGAGCAGTACGAGAAGGCGGGCCGCGCGTCGGGCGCGGTCGCCCCGCGGCGCGACCTGCGCCTGGAGACGATCCGCGACGTCCTCGACGGCAAGGTGCTGGTGCACGCGCACTGCTACCGCGCGGACGAGATCCTGATGCTGATCCGCCTCGCCGACGAGTTCGGCTTCAAGATCCGCACGTTCCAGCACGTGCTCGAGGGATACAAGGTCGCGAGCGAGATCGCGCGCCATGGCGCCGGCGCGTCGACCTTCTCCGACTGGTGGGCCTACAAGATCGAGGCCTGGGACGCGATCCCGTACAACGCGGCGGTGATGGCCGCGCACGGCGTGCGCGTGTCGCTCAACTCCGACTCCGACGAGCTCGCGCGGCGGCTCTACTGGGAAGCGGCCAAGGCCATCAAGTACGGCGGCGTCAGCGAGGAGGAGGCGCTCAAGATGATCACGCTCCACCCGGCGTGGCAGCTCGGCGTGGAGGCGCACGTCGGCTCCATCGAGCCGGGGAAGGACGCGGACCTCGCGATCTTCAGCGCGCATCCGTTCTCGCCCGATGCCCGGGTCGAGCTGACGATGGTGGAGGGCGTCGTGATGTTCGACCGCGCGCGCGATCTCTCCCCGCGCCCGGCGACGCCCGCGGCGGGAGGCGCGCGATGAGGCCCTCCGCCTTCGCGCTCCTGCTTCTCGCCGTCGCGCGGATCGCGCAACCGGCGGACGGGGTGATCGCCATCCGCAATGGACGCGTGTACACCGTGTCCGGTCCCGTGCTCGAAGGGGCGACGGTGATCCTGTCCGGCGGCAAGATCACCGCCGTCGGCGCGAGCGCGGAGGTTCCGCCCGGCGCCACCGTCATCGACGCCGCGGGAAAGTTCGTGTACCCCGGCCTCATCGACGGGCTCACGACGATCGGCCTCACCGAGATCGGCAGCGTGCCGGGGTCGGTCGACACCACCGAGACCGGCGACGTCAATCCGCAGGCCCAGGTGTGGGTCGCCCTCCACGCCCAGAGCGAGCTCATTCCCGTCGCCCGCGCCAACGGGGTCACCGCCGCGCTGGCCGCGCCGGAGGGCGGGCTCCTTTCCGGCCGCAGCGCCCTCATCCGCCTCGCCGGCTCGACGCCGGAAGCGCTCGCGATCAAGACGCCGGCCGCGATGCACGCGGTCTACCCGACGGGGACCCCGGCGGCGGACATCACGAAGATGTTCGATGAGCCCGAGCGCAAGACCTTCGAGGAGCGGCAGAAGGAGAAGAAGAAGAACCAGGAGAAGGACCTGCGGCGCCTGGGGGGCCTGCTCGCCGATGCGCGCGCTCGGGCCGCCGCCGTCGGTGCGGTGACGAGCCCGGACAAGGTGGACCTCGCGCTCGAGGCGCTTGCTCCCGTCGCGCGCGGCGAGATCCCGTTGGTCATGGCCGCCGATGCGGAGGCCGACATCCGCGGCGCGATCGCCTTCGCGCGCGAGCACGGGGTGAAGCTGATCGTCGCGGGCGGCCTCGAGGCCTGGCGGTGCGCGGACGCGCTCAAGGCCGTCGACGCCGCGGTGCTGGTCGAGGTCGACCGCCTGCCGCGGCGGGCGTCCGATCCCTACGATGCCGCCTATGCCAACGCCGCCGCGCTGCAGCGCGCGGGCGTCCGGTTCGCCATCGTGAGCAACGACGCGTCCCAGTCGCGCAACCTGCCGTACCAGGCCGCGATGGCGCGGGCGTTCGGCCTGCCCGCGGAGGCCGCGCTGCGCGCGATCACCCTCTCGCCGGCCGAGATCTTCGGGGTGGCGGACCGCATGGGGTCGATCGAGGTCGGAAAGGACGCGAACGTCATCATCGCCACCGGCGACGTGATGGACGCGCGCACGCAGGTCACCCACGTGTTCATCGACGGCGTGCCGCAATCCCTCGAGACGCGGCACACCCGGCTCTACCAGGAATTCAAGGACCGCCCGTGATCCCCGCCGCCCTGATCCCGGCCGCGTTGGCGCTCGCCCTGGCCCCCGAAGTCGCGCGGGAGCCGGTCGCACCGCGTCATCTCGCCACCGAGTACGCGTCGGTCGCCAACATCACCTACGCGGTGGCGGGCGGGGTCGACCTCAAGCTCGACGTATACAAGCCGCGCGCCGCCGGGCCGCCGCGGCCGACCATCGTCTTCATCCATGGCGGCGGATGGGTGACCGGGGCCAAGGAGGACGCGGTCCTGTGGCTCGTGCCATGGCTGGAAGCGGGATGGTCGGCGGTGAACGTCGAGTATCGGCTGGCCCGCCGCGCGCCGGCGCCGGCGGCGGTGGAGGATGCGCGCTGCGCGCTGCGCTGGGTGGCCCGCTACGCGGCGGATCACGGATTCGATCCCGCGCGCATCGTGGTGAGCGGTGATTCCGCGGGAGGCCATCTCGCTCTCGCCACCGCGATGCTCCCCCAATCCGCCGGCTTCGATCGCGGGTGCACGGTGCCCTATCCCGCGGGCACCAACTCGTGGGTGTCGGTCCCGGAATGGAACGTGGTTCCGGCGGCGGTCGTGAGCTGGTACGGGATCACCGACGTCGCGGAGATGCTGTCCAGCGGTCCCGGCGCCCGCGGTTACGCGATCGAGTGGCTGGGATCGAATCCGAATCGCGATGCCCTGGCGCGCACGCTGTCCCCCATCACTTACGTCCGCGCGGGACTGCCGCCGGTGATCAGCATCCACGGCGACGCCGACCAGGTGGTGCCGTACAGCCACGCCGTCCACCTGCACGAAGCGCTCACCCGCGCGGGAGTTCCCAATCGCCTGATCACGATTCACGGCGGCAGGCACGGCGGCTTCACCCGCGCGGAGATGGACACCGCGTACGCCGCGATTGCTTCGTTCCTGAAGGAGACAATGGCGGTCGCCGCGCCTTAGGCCGGCTTGGTAATGCGCGCCATCCCGCCCATGTACGGCCGCAGCGCATCCGGCACCACGACCGACCCATCCGCCTGCTGGTAGTTTTCCAGCACCGCCACCAGCGTGCGGCCGACGGCGAGCCCGCTGCCGTTCAGCGTGTGCACGAACCGCGGCTTGCCCTTCGGCTCCGGGCGATAGCGCAGGCTCGCGCGCCGGGCCTGGAAGTCCGTGCAGTTGGAGATGGACGAGATCTCGCGAAACGCCTGCTGCCCGGGCAGCCAGACCTCGATGTCGTAGGTCTTGGCCGAGGCGAACGACATGTCGCCCGCGGCCAGCAGGATGACCCGGTAGGACAGGCCGAGCCTCTTCAGCACCTCCTCCGCGTCCGTGACCATGGCCTCGAGCTCGGCCATCGACCTCTCCGGCGTCGTCAGCTTCACGAGCTCCACCTTGTGGAACTGGTGCTGGCGGATGAGGCCGCGCACGTCCTTTCCATACGATCCCGCTTCGGAGCGGAAGCACGGCGTCCACGCCACGTACTTGCGCGGCAGATCGGCGGCCTCGAGGATCTCGTCGCGGTGCAGGTTGGTGAGCGGCACCTCCGCGGTCGGGATCAGGTACAGGTCCTTGTCTCCGGCGCGCGTCTTGAAGAGATCGCCTTCGAACTTCGGCAGCTGGCCAGTGCCGGTGAGGGTCTCGGCGGTGACGAGATACGGCGGCAGGACCTCGGTGTAGCCGCGCTCCGTCGTCTGCAGGTCGAGCATGAACGCGGCCAGCGCGCGCTCCAGCCGCGCCCCCGCGCCCCACGAGACCGCGAACCGCGCGCCCGAGATCTTGGCCGCGCGCTCGAAGTCGAGGATGCCGAGCTCGGGCCCGATCTCCCAGTGCGCCTTCGCGGTGAACGCCATCGCCGGCGGCGTGCCGACCCGCCGCACCTCCACCGCCGCCGTCTCGTCGCGCCCCTCGGGCACGCTGGCGTCGGGCAGGTTCGGCGCCTGCAGGAGGACGTCGCGCAGGCCCGCCTCCGCCTGCTCGAGCTGCCCTTCCAACACGCGGATGCGATCCGCGACTGCCTTCATCTCCATCTTCAGCGCCGATGCGTCCTCGCGCGCCTTGCCGCGGCGGGCGATCTCCTCGCCGGCGGTGCGCTGATCGTGGCGAAGCTTCTCGACCTCGCCGAGGATCGCGCGGCGCTGCCCATCGAGCGCCCACGGATCGCCGCCCGTGAACGCGAAGCCGCGGCGGCGCAGGCCCGCTTCCGTGGCCTCGCGCTCGTCGACGACACGCCTTACGTCAAGCATGGGGCGATGCTAGCATCGCTCATGCCGCGCATTCGCAAGGCCGTCTTCCCTGCCGCCGGCCTCGGCACACGTTTCCTGCCCGCCACCAAGGCGCAGCCGAAGGAGATGCTGCCCCTCGTCGACAAGCCGATCATCCAGTACGTGATCGAGGAGGCGGTGGCGGCCGGCCTCACCAACATCATCATCGTCACCGGCCGGGGCAAGAACGCGATCGAGGACCACTTCGACGTCAGCTACGAGCTCGAGGCGATGCTGCAGCAGCGCGGCAAGACCGAGCTCCTGGAGCAGGTGCGCGCCGTCTCCAACATGATCAACGTGTCCTACGTGCGCCAGGGCGAGGCCCTCGGCCTCGGGCACGCCGTGCTGATGGCCAAGGACCTCGTCGGGGACGAGCCCTTCGCGGTCATGCTCGGCGACGACATCATCGACCACCCCGTCGGCTGCATGAAGCAGATGGTCGACGTCTTCGAGCGGCATCAGGCCCCGGTGGTCGCCGTCCATCGCGTGCCGAAAGACGAGATCTCGAATTACGGCGTCATCGACGGCGTGCTGGAAGAAGGAGAAGGCGGCCGCGTGTACCGGGTGCGCCACCTCGTCGAGAAGCCGCCCGCGGACAAGGCGCCCAGCGATCTCGCCATCATCGGCCGCTACATCCTGACCCCCGACATCTTCACCGCGCTCGAGAGCACGGCCCGCGACGAAGGCGGTGAGATCCAGCTCACCAACGGCATCCGCGCCCTCGCCGACCAGCGCCCGGTCTACGGCTATCGCTTCGAGGGCGTGCGCCATGACGCGGGGAACAAGCTCGGCTTCCTGAAGGCGACGGTGGAGTTCGCGCTGAAACGCGCGGACCTCGGCGGTCCGTTCCGCGAGTACCTGAAGTCGCTGAAGCTCTAGCCCGCCTGGGCTAGTCGGACTTCTTGGAAGGCGTCGCGGCGGGCGTGCTCGTCGCCTTGTCCTTGGAGCTCTTGGTGTCGAACTTGTCGGACTTGCTGTCCGACGACTTCGATTCCGACGACTTGCTTTCGCCCGACTTCGCTTCCTCGGACTTCGCCTTGCCGGCCTTGCTGCCGCTCTCGCCCGAGCCCTTCTTCGCGTAGTCGGTGGCGTACCAGCCCGAGCCCTTCAGGTGGAACGCGGGCGCGGAGGCGAGCTTCTGGACCGGGCTGCCGCAGGTCGGGCACTCCGTCACCGGTTCGTCCGAGAACTTCCGGATGAGCTCGAACCGTCCGCACTTCGGGCACTGGTACTCGTACAACGGCACGTCAGGGCCTCCTCCGGAGCGAGGAATCTACCATGCGGTCGGAGGAGGCCCAAACGCGCTAGAGGCTCAGCACCAGGACGATGATCACCAGGATGAGCGCGATCATGATCAGCAGCCGCATGTTGCGGTCCATCGCCCCCGCGACGGGATCGCCCTGGAGGACGGAAGCGCGGGCCGCGAGGCTGCTGAGCTCGGCGTCGGAGAGGGTGGAGACGCCGTTGCGAACGCGGGAGAGATCGGCGCCGACGGCCGACGCGGCATCCTGCGCGAGTGGAGTCGCGAGGGCGTCGTTCACGGTGGCGAGGTCCTGGGCGCGCTGCGCGGCGGCGCCTTCGAGGCGCGACTGCACGGCGTCCGGCGTCACGACGTGGTCGCTTGCGAAGGTGCTCGCGGCCGGGAAAACGAGGATCGCGGCAGCCGCCGCGAGAACGGCCAGGCTCTTGCGCATGGAATTCATCCTCCGTGGCCCTCGCGGGCCCAATGGGTGTGGTGATTCGAGCCTACGCCCGATCCCGGAGGGGGGCGGGGAAACTCATGGCGATTCCCGGCGCGGTGTGAGACGCTTCACCCGTCGTATTGGCGCGATCTCCAGAGGATCCGTCCAGGGAGGCGAACCATGGAAACGCGCTGCGGCGGCGGCAATTACTGCCCGACCGCGAGCGTGACCCGGGACCAGATGGGGGTCTTCATCACCGTGACCTTCGCCCTGACCCTCTACGGGCCGTGACGCCCCATCACTTGATCGGCTCGCCGCCTTCGATACGGGTGAGGTACTGCAGGAGGGTCGCCTCCTTGTGGCCGAGCGCGCGCGCCTTGCCGCCGTGGAGCTTGAACCCGGCGGCGTCCTTGAGCCCGAAATAGGACCAGGCGAGGAACGCTTCCACCTGAGCGCTCGTCGGCGCGAGGGCGGCGGCCTTGTCCAGGGCGGCGATGGCGTCCTTGTACCGCTTCGCCTGCAGCTGGGCGGCGCCGAGATAGATCCAGCCCTCGGGCCGGCTGGGCGCGCTGCGGGTGACCGGGGTCAGCTCCGCCACCGCGCGATCGTATTGCTTCGCGTCCACCAGGGCCGCGCCCAGGCTGATGCGGTAGTCGGGGTTGCCGGGATCGGAGGCCGCCGCCTTCTCGAGGAACGGCACCGCCGCCACCGCGTTCTGCTTCTGCAGGTGCTGGGCGAGGCCGAGCTGATACTGCGCGTCCGCCGACGCGGGGGCGATCTCCACGGCCTTCTGCAGCTCGACGATGGCCGCGTCGGGCTTCCGCGTCGCGATCAAGGCCCGGGCCAGACCGAGCCGCACCACCGCGGAGTCGGGATTGGCGTCGCGCAGCCGCATGAGGTCCTGCACGGCGAGGTCCGCCTTCTGCGCGGCGATGAAGTCCAGGGCACCCGCCACCGCCGTCTCGACGGCCAGCGCCGCCACCTCGGGGTCGCCTTCCGCGAGCGCGGCCGCGGTGGCCCCGTCGCCCATGGCCTCCGCGCCGCGGCCGAGGGCCATCTTCACGCGCGCCGATTCCTTGTACGCTGCCACCGCGCCGGGGGACGCCGCGATGATCTTCTGCAGGATCGGCTCCGCCTCCGCGGGGCGACGCGTCAGACGGAGCACGCGAGCGAGGCCGATGGCCGCGGCCACGTTGGCGGCGTCCGCGCCGCCCGCCGCGCGATAGGCCTCCTCGGCGGCCGGCATGTCCCTGGCCGCCTCCTGCGCCGCGCCGAGCGCGGCCTGCGCGGGCGCGTCACCACCGGCCGACGCCGCCTTGCGCGCCAGGGTCAGCGCTTCGTCGGCCTTCCCCTCCCGGGCACGCGCCATGGCGAGGGCCGAGGCCGGCCACCCGCCGTCGGGATCCGCCGCGGCTGCCGCTTCCGCGGACGCGGAGGATGCGGCCACGCCCCGCACGTGCTGCAGGATCGAGAGACGCGCCAGCGCTTCTCCCTTCGGGGCGCCGGCGAGCGCGGCCGCCGCGGCCTGGTAGGCGTCGATGGCGGTGTCGAGCTCGTGCTTGCCTTCGAGCTCGCGGCCCAGGCGGAGCGCCGCCTCCCCGGGGTTGGGCGCGGGAACGGCGACCGCCGTCTCCGGCGGCTTCTTCTTGTCCTTGTCCTTGTTGTCGGCGGAGGGCGCAAAGGCGAAGGCTGCGGCCAGGATCCACGCGAGCGCGGTCATGGGACCTCCCTGCTATTGGTCGGGGAGGATACACCCGAAACTAGTGCACCTCGGCCCAGCTCGCGCCGAGGCGGGCGTCGACCACCAGCGGGACGTCGAGGACGAGCGCGTTCTCCATGATCGACTTGACCATGGCCCGCGCCGGCTCCGCCTCCGCCTCCGGCACCTCGAGCAGCAGCTCGTCGTGGATCTGCATGATGAGCCGTGACTTCATTTTTTTCCGCCGCAGCTCGCGGTGGAGGTCGATCATCGCCTTCTTGATGAGGTCGGCCGCCGAGCCCTGCACCGGCGTGTTCATGGCCTGGCGCTCCGCCTCCATGCGCACCTGGAAGTTGCGCGCGTTCAGGTCGGGCAGGCGGCGGAGGCGGCCCAGAAGGGTACGCACCATCCCCGTCTCGCGCGCCTTCGCGACGGTGTCGTCGATGAACTGGCGGACCGACGGGTAGCGGGCGAAGTACGCCTCGATGAACGTCTCCGCTTCCTTCTTGCTGACCCCGATGTCCTTGGCCAGGGTGAAGGCCGATTTCCCGTACAGAAGCGCGTAGTTGACCATCTTCGAGATGCGGCGCTGCTCGTCGGGAGCGACCGGCGACAGCGGGCCGAAGACTTCGCGCGAGGTCCGGTCGTGCACGTCCTCGCCGCGGCGGAAGGTGTCGATGAGCGTCGCGTCCTTGGACAGGTGGGCGAGGATGCGGAGCTCGATCTGGCTGTAGTCCGCGGAGAGGAGCAGGTGGCCGCGCTCGGCGACGAAGGCTTCGCGGATCCGCTTCCCCTCCGCCGTCCGGATGGGGATGTTCTGCAGGTTGGGGTCGGCCATCGAGATGCGACCCGTGGAAGCCACCGTCTGGTTGAACGAGCCGTGGATGCGGCCCGTCTCCGGGTTCACCAGCAGCGGCAGCGCGTCGACGTAGGTGGACTTCAGCTTCTGCACCGAGCGGTACTCGAGGATCCGGCGCGGCAGCTCGTGGTGCTGGGCCAGCTCCTCGAGCACTTCTTCGGCCGTCGAGGAGACCCGCGTCTTGGCCGTCTTCTTCCCCGACCGCATCCCGAGCCGGTCGAACAATACGTCGCGGAGCTGGATCGGTGAGTTGATGTTGAACGGCCCGCCCGCCATCTCGTGGATCTGCGCGGTGAGGGCGGTGATCTGCTGCTCCATGTCGCGGCTCAGCTCGCCCAGGAAGTCGACGTTCACCTTGACCCCCGCGCGCTCCATGTCGGCGAGCACCTCGACGAGGGGCAGCTCCATCGTGTTGTAGATGTCGGTGAGGCCTTCCTCGTCGAGGCGCCGGGCCAGCGGATCGGCGAGACGGAAGGTGAGGTCCGACTCCTGCGCCGCGGCCTCCGCCGCCGCCATCAACGGCGCCGGCCCACCACCTTCGATGAGCGCGGTGGTGGCGCGCGGGCGCTCGGAGAGGAACTCCATCGCGAGGTCGTCCATCGAGTAGTTCCGCTTGCCCGGGTTCAGCAGGTACGAGGCCACGAGGGCGTCGAAGGCCAGGGGATCGCACCCGAGCCCGCTCCGGCAGAGCAGGATGCGATCGTGCTTGCCGCGCGCGGACAGCTTGCGAACGTCGGTGTCCTCGAGGAGCGGCTTGATGAGGCCGATCGTCTCCGCCGGCGGCGGCGCGTCCGGGATCTCGAGCTTCGAATGCGCGATGGGGATGTAGACCGCCTCCCCCGCCTTCCACGCCAGGCCCACGCCGATGGGATTGCCCCGCATCGGCTCGCGCGCATCGCGCACGAAGCAGAGAGCGACCTGGCGCGCCTTCCGCGCCTCCGCCACGGCGGCGGCGATCTCGTCCCGCGACGACAGCACGCGGTGCGTCGTGCGGCTCGGCCCCGCCTCGGGCGCGAACTCCTTCGCGAGCACGATGAACTCGAGCTCGGTGAAGAGCGCGTGCGCCGCGGCACGGTCCGGCGGACGGCGCTTCAGCG
>JANMPI010000604.1:0-2830 GCA_031369785.1 Acidobacteriota bacterium | reverse complement strand
TATCGACGGCAGGGTTTGGCACCTCGATGTCGGCTCGTCTCATCCTGGGGCTGGAGCAGGTCCCAAGGGTCGGGCTGTTCGCCCGTTAAAGAGGCACGCGAGCTGGGTTTAGAACGTCGTGAGACAGTTCGGTCCCTATCCTCCGTGGGCGTAGGAAACTTGATGGGAGCTGCCCCTAGTACGAGAGGACCGGGGCGGACGGACCTCTGGTGTGCCAGTTGTCGCGCCAGCGGCATGGCTGGTTGGCTACGTTCGGAAGAGATAAGCGCTGAAAGCATCTAAGTGCGAAGCTCGCCCAAAGATGAGGTTTCCCACTGGGAAAACCAGGTAAGGGCCCTGGAAGACCACCAGGTTGATAGGCGGGAAGTGGAAGCGCGGCAACGCGTGGAGCTGACCCGTACTAATAGCCCGAGGACTTGACTACTTTTCCATTGCTCGCGCTCGCTATCGTGGTTCTCGAGATCGCTCGAGGGCCGCACCTTCTTCATCGTCCGTTCATCGGACACCGCGTTTCGGTGGCCATGGCGGAGGGGAGACACCCGGTCCCATCCCGAACCCGGAAGTTAAGCCCTCCTGCGCCGATGGTACTGCCCGGGCGACTGGGTGGGAGAGTAGGTCGCTGCCGAGACATCTTCGGAAAACGGGCCGCCTTCGGGCGGCCCGTTCCGTATCCAATCCACTACGCTCGGGAGCTGTCATGCCGAAGTCTTTCCAGCCGCGCGCCGGCGCTCGCCCAAAGGGAACTGCGTCCAAACAAGCGGTGCTGCCGCGTGAGATCGAAGAGGAGGTCCGGCGGACCGCCCGTCCCGCGCAAGAAGCCGACGTGCTCTCGCGCCTGTCACGAGCGATCGAGCTGTTGGAGCGCGACGATCCCCGGGGAGCGCTCCCCGAGGCCGAGAAGGCCAAGCTCATGGCGCCGCGCTCGGCGTCGGTTCGAGAGGTGCTGGGCATGGCGTTCTACGGCCTGGGCATGTGGGCAGATGCGCTCACCGAGCTGAAGGCCTACAAGCGCATCACGGGCCGCGTCGACCAGAACCACCTGATCGCGGACTGCCTGCGGGGCCTCGGGCGCCCCGAGGAAACCGTACCGCTCGCAGACGAGATCTTGCGCGACCGCAGCGTGCCCAACGAAGCCAAGGCGGAGGCCGTCATCGTTGCCGCCTCCGCGCTGGCCGATCAGCAGCGCTACGCAGAGGCGCTCGCGCTCCTCGCACGCGCGAAGACCAAGGAAGAGGTCGCCGAGGACTACACGCTTCGCCTGTGGTACGTGCGCGGCGACATCTTGGAGAAAGCCGGGCGACGCGAAGAGGCTGCGGCGGAGTTTCGCAAGATCATGCGTCACGATCAGGCCGCGTTCGATACGGCGGAACGACTCGCCGCCCTCGGCTAGGTGCGCTCGGCCAGCTCGCGTTCCCAACGCTTGCGCCAGTACCTCGCGAGACCTTGCGCATTCATCCTGATCGATCCCAAGACGTCGTATCGGTCGAGGTCGAACGGCACGCCGGCGTCGGATTCGAATTCCCGCCTCGCTCGATCGGTCAGTGCGCTCACGAGGACCGATTCGGGGAGATCCGGGTCCTCCTCGAGTACGGCGCGGACCTGCTGCGCCCAGCCCTCGATGCGTTCGCTCGCTCGGTGAAATGCCGTGGCTGGATCGGGGACGGCCCCGAAATGCGAGGTCAGCAGCGCCGTCGGCGAGCGCCCCTGCATCCGATGGATCGACCGCTGCGCCGCCTCCAGGTCGACCTCGGGGGGCGGGAGTGCCGGGCGGAAGCAGTTGGCCCATGGCAGGTAGGAGCCGATGGCCTCCCCGGTGAACATCGCGCCCGATGCATCGTCGTGCAGCGCGATGTGGTGTGAGGCGTGTCCGGGAGTGTGCACGACGTGCAGTTTCCGGTCGCCGAGCGAGATCATCTCGCCGTCGTCGATGGCTCGCACCCGATCGGCCGGAGCGGGGACCGTCTCGCCGTACAGGGCGCGCATCCGTGCCGCGCCGTAGGTACGGGCGGTGCTGGCGATCAGGCGCTCGGGGTCGACCAGATGGCGGGCGCCGGCGGTGTGCACCCACACGGTGGCACGCGGGTAGCGCTGCAGGATCGCCCCGACCCCTCCCGCATGGTCCATGTGGATGTGCGTCACGACGACATGCGCGAGATCTCCGGTGCCCACGCCCAGCGCGTCGAGCGCCGCGACGACGCGCTGATGGTCTGCGCCCGGTCCCGTTTCCACGAGACAGGGTTCGCGGGCCGCGATGAGGTACACCGCGTTCAGCTCGCGCTCGCCCGCCATCATCGTGTCGATGGCGGTGATGCCCGCTGCGATCTGTGTGAACGCTTCGCTGCCCATCGGGGCGAGTGTCGCACGCCTTGGCGTGTCGGACCCCTTCGCTAAGGTGGCCAACAGGAAAAGGAGAGCGAATGGTCACGGTCAACGTCGTGGTATTGGCGGGGACCGTGGCGGCAGACCCCGTCACACGACGCATGCCGTCGGGGGATGAGGTCACCGAGTTTCGCGTCTCCGTTCCGGAGGCAGGCAGACGCCTCCTCCCCCTCCCGGTCGCGGCGTGGCACGCCACGGTCGGTCGTGCAGCCTTAGAGCCGATCGCTAAGGGCGACTCGGTCTTGGTGCACGGGCAGCTCGTCCGCCGCTTCTACCGGAGCGGAGCCGGCGCGCGGAGCCTTACCGAGGTTGTCGCCACGGGTATCAAACGTCTCGACCCCGGGTCGAGCGCGGAACAGGCAGCTCCGGTCAGCGCACCCGCCTGAAGATAAAGGCGGTGGGCGGCGTTGGGCAAAAAAAGGTCGACATTGGAGGCCGTAGATAAACCCCC
>JANMPI010000577.1:0-2655 GCA_031369785.1 Acidobacteriota bacterium | reverse complement strand
GGCGAGGAGATCGTCACCCTCGCGAAGAAGCACACCCTCTACGAGTGGTCGGCGCAGTCCAAAGTCGACCCGATCCCCGTCGCGCGCAGTAAGGGCGTGTACTTCTGGACGCCGGAGGGCAAGCGCTACCTCGACTTCAACAGCCAGCTCATGTGCGTGAACGTCGGCCACGGCGACGAGCGCGTGGTGCGCGCGATCCAGGAGCAGGCGGCGACGCTCGCTTACGCCAATCCCTTCATGGCCACCGAAGTCCGCGCGCGGCTCGGCGAGAAGCTGGCGAGCATCGCGCCGGGAGACATCGACGTCTTCTTCTTCACCAACGGCGGCGCGGAGGCCAACGAGAACGCGATCAAGATCGCGCGGCTCTACACCGGGCGGCACAAGATCCTCGCCCGTTATCGGAGTTACCACGGCGGGACGGCGGGCAGCATCACGCTCACCGGCGACCCGCGGCGGTGGGCGAGCGAGCCCGGCATCCCCGGCGTCGTGCACGTGCTCGACCCGTACCACGGCATCGCCGGCGGCTGGGACAAAGCGGAAGCCTCACTGAAGATGCTGGAGGAAATCATCCAGCTCGAAGGGCCGAACACGATCGCCGGCTTCATCCTCGAGACGGTGACGGGGACCAACGGCATCCTCGTCCCGCCCGACGGCTACCTCGAGGGCGTGCGCGAGCTGTGCACGAAGTACGGGATCGTGATGATCGCCGACGAGGTGATGTGCGGCTTCGGGCGCACCGGCAAGTGGTTCGCGGTCGATCACTGGGGGGTCGTGCCCGACCTTCTCTGCATGGCCAAGGGGCTGACCAGCGCCTACGTGCCGCTGGGCGCGGTGGGGATGCGGCGCGCGATCGCGCAGCACTTCCAGGAGAAGGTCTTCCCGGGCGGGCTCACCTACAACAGCCACCCGCTGGCCTGCGCGGCGGCGCTCGCGACCATCGCGGCCTATGAAGAAGACGGGATGATCGAGAACGCCGCGCGCATGGGCGGGATCATGAAGGGTCTGATGGCGGACCTGCAGAAGCGCCACGCGTGCATCGGCGCGGTGCGCTCCATCGGCCTCTTCGGGGTCGTCGAGCTCGTGAAGGACCGCAAGACGATGCAGCCGATGGCGCCCTTCAACGGCACGTCGCCGGAGATGATGGCGCTCGGCAAGTTCTTCCGCCAGGAAGGGCTCTACACCTTCGTGCGGTGGAACGCGTTCTTCACCAACCCGCCGCTGTGCGTGACCGAGGAGCAGCTGAGGGAAGGCTTCGCGATCATCGACCGCGCGCTCGACGAGACGGACAAGGCGATTGCGTAGCGCGCTTCTCGTCGTCGTCCTCGTGGCCACGCCCGCGCACGCCGAGAACCGCTCGCTGACCGCCGTCCCCGGCATCAAGGTGGGGCACTTCACGCTCACCGAGCGACCGACCGGCTGCACCGTCATCCTGGTCGAGGCGGGAGCGGTCGCCGGTGTCGACGTGCGCGGCGGCGCGCCGGGCACCCGCGAGACCGACTTGCTGCGGCCCGAGAACATCGTCGCGCAGGTGCACGCCATCGCCCTCTCCGGCGGCAGCGCGTTCGGCCTCGACACCGCGGGCGGGGTGATGCGGTACCTCGAGGAGAAGGGCGTGGGCTTCGACGTCGGCGTCGCGCACGTCCCGATCGTGCCGGCGGCGGTCATCTTCGACCTGCCCGTAGGCGGCAAGCCCGGCGTGCGGCCGGGGGCCGACTGCGGTTACCTCGCCGCGCAGGCCGCGACCAGCGGCGTCGTCGCCGAAGGTAGTGTCGGCGCGGGCGCCGGCGCGACGGTGGGGAAGAGCGCGGGGATGGCGCAGGCGATGAAGGGGGGGATCGGCACGGCATCGATCACCACCGCGGACGGCCTCATCGTGGCCGCGCTCGCGGTCGTGAACGCGGCGGGCGATGTCGTCGATCCCGCGACCGGCCGTGTCGTCGCCGGCATGCGCACGCCGGACGGGAAGGGCTTCGCCGACGCCCGCACCATCGCGCGGGCCGGCCGCTTCGGCATGTCCTATCAATCGCCGCGTCCGGTGGAGAACACCACGCTGGGCGTCATCGCCACCAACGCCGCGCTCACCAAGGCGCAGGCGCAGAAGGTCGCGCAGATGGCGCAGGACGGGCTGGCGCGAGCGATCAGTCCCGCGCACACGCCCGTGGACGGGGACACGATCTTCACGATCGCGACCGGCGGGCGGGCGGGGGAGGCCAACGTCGGCCAGATCGGCGCCCTCGCCGCCGAGGTCATGGCCGATGCGATCCTGCGCGGCGCATCCCAGGCCACGGGGCTGCCGGGCCTGCCCGCGGCCCGCGACATCCAGCCGAGACCTTGACCGGCCGCCTCGGCATCCTGGTCGGCGGCGGCCCGGCCCCGGGGATCAACGCCGTCATCTCCGCGGCCACCATCGAAGCCACCAACGAAGGCTTCGAGGTCGTGGGCATCCGCGACGGCTTCAAGCATCTCGTCCGGCGCGACCTCTCGAAGCTCGCGCCGCTCACCATCGCCGACGTCTCGCGCATGCACCTGCTGGGCGGCTCGATGCTCGGCACCTCGCGCGAGAACCCCACGCGCTCGCCGGAAGCCACGCGGGCGGTGATCGACTCGCTGCAGCAGGCGGGGATCACGCACCTGATGACGATCGGCGGCGACGAC
>JANMPI010000544.1:0-6990 GCA_031369785.1 Acidobacteriota bacterium | reverse complement strand
GACCCCGCGAAGCACGAGTCCCGGTCGATGACGGCGAGCAGGCTTCGCGCCGTGAGGTCGAGGCGCTTCAGCACGCGCTTCATGTGATGGAGGACCTCGGAGACGAACCAGTCCTCCTTCTGTGCGTCCAGGGAGGCGTCGACGGCCAGGACGCGCGCGGTGTCGCCCTGGGTCTTCAGCACCAGCACGCCGATTTCAGGGCGATTGAAGCGGAGGTCGAGGAGGGCGTCGTCGAGCTCGCGGAACGCGCGCAGGGCCCAGAGCTCGCTGCCCCGCTCGCGCATCGCTTCCGCGGTCTCCGGCTCGCCCGCGGCGGGGCCGCGCATCGTCACTTCGGCGGTCCGCGTCGCGGCAAAGGTCGAGACCGTCACGTACTTGTGGTCGATCCCGTCGGCGCGGTACTTGCCGTCGAGCGGCTCGAGCTTCACCCCGGGCCCGCTGCGCGGCGGCGCCGCGTCCGCCATCGCCTTTGCTTTTTCGGGAATGCGCGCGCCGAAGCGCGAGAGGGGCACCGTCTCGTCGACGAGCCCCCACTGCACGGCCCGCTTTCCCTTGACGCCTTCGCCGAGGCTCGAGAACACGTCGGCGAGGTCCCGGCGCACCTTGCGTTTGTCCACCACACGCGTCAGCCCACCGGTGCCGGGGAGGACGCCGAGGAGCGGCACCTCCGGGAGGCTGACCGCGGAGGAGGCGTCGTCCACGAGCACGATCGAATCGCAGGCGAGCGCCAGCTCGTACCCTCCGCCCGCGCAGGCGCCGTTGATCGCGGCCAGCGATTGCAGGCCGGAATGCGCCGAGGCGTCCTCGAGCGACAGCCGCGTCTCGTTCGTGAACTTGCAGAAGTTCACCTTGAAGGCATGGGTCGACGACCCGAGCATGTAGATGTTCGCGCCGGAGCAGAAGACCCGGTCCTTGCCGCTCGTGACCACGAGCGCGCGGATCTCGGGATGCTCGAAGCGCAGCCGCTGGATGGCATCCGCGAGCTCGATGTCGACCGACAGGTCGTAGCTGTTGAGCTTCAGCGGATAGCCGGGGCGCAGGCCGCGGTCCTCCTGGACGTCCATGAGCAGGCGCGCGACGGGCGCGGCCAGCTCCAGCTTCCAGTGGACGTACCGCGAGGGGTGGGTGTCGAAGCGGACGGGGGCCTCGGGCGTCGTCGCCGTCTGTTCCATGCGCTTCGATCGTAGCCTAGTCCGTCGCTACCCGGCTCCTCGAGCCGACGCGGCGCGCCGTCAGGCTCCCGCGCTCGCCCGCCCGCCGCCCGTCTGCCACGCCTCGACGTTGCGATCGATCTGGCGGGCGTGCCCCTCCAGGTGGTCGGCGTAGATCTTCAGCCAGTGCTCGACGTTATACGGCTCGGTCTTCTCGGTGTGCCGGCCCGTCTTCGTCCACGCATCCCCGACGATCCGCCGGAGCAGCTCCGTCGTGCTGCTGCGCACGGCGTCCACCACCGCCAGCGAGGGCTCGAGGGGCAGCGCGTGATAGTCGAAGACGCGGGCCCATCCGTCCTGGTCGTAGCCGACGATGACCGGCTCCTTCTCGGCCAGCAGGTAGCGCAGGCGTGCGTAGGCGTTCGCCTCCGAGTCGGCGGCATGGCAGACGATCTCGTGCACCGACCACTTCCCCGGCCCCGGGCGCCACTGGACCATCCCGTCGGGCACGCGGTTCAGCGCCTGGCGCAGGCGCTCCGGCCCCTGCGCGTACTGGTCGATCCGCCGCGACCGGTCGGATGCGGACATGGCCATCAAGCCCTCCTCACGGATCAGCCGCCCGCGGCTCCAGCGGCGGAGCCGGCGCGGCCAGCAGGTCATAGCCCATCTGGCGCAGCAGGTAAAGCGGCCACGCGCGCTCGAAGAAGAAGAGCGGCTGCAGGAAAGTCTGCGTCACGACGGGAATGAGGATGCAGCAGCAGGTGAGGCAGGCCGCGAAGATCAGCACCGTTCCCTGCGCGAGGCCCAAGGCGATCTTCAGGACGACGTACAGGAAGAAGGCGAGGGGATGGCGGCGCACGAGGCCGCCGAGGAGGCGCAGGGCCGCGCCGCAATCGACCCCGGCGGCCATCTGGATGGGCGCCGCGAAATCGCGCAGGCCGACGGAGAGGAGGGCCGCGGCCACGAACACGGCGAGGAGCAGCGGGACCAGCACGACCAGCGCCGCCACCAGCCGGTAGCCATCTCCGGCGACGGTGACCACGGCGGCAATCAGGAGGCCGATGAGGGCCATCGCGATCACCATCACCCCGAGGGCGAGCGCGAACCGCCACGCGAAGTACGAACGCGCGCGTTCGGCGTGCGCGCGCCAGGGGCGCGCGATTTCCGTGCCTCCGGTGGCGACGTTCTCGATGTAGACGAAGGTGGCGCGGCTGTTGATCCACAGCACGAGGGCCATGAAGGCGATCACGAGCGCGATCACGACCGCGGCCAGCCCGGCCACGAGTGCGATGTGCTGCCCCATCCAGACGCCGATCTCGCCCAGGGGATTGCCGGCGCCGCTCGGGCCGTTGCCGCCGCCGCCGAAACCAGGCCCCGGCCCGCCGCCGCCGGGCACCGACCCGCCGATCCCTCCGCGGCCGCACTGGTCGAGGAACGCGACCAGGCCGAGCGCGAGCCAGCGCTCGAAGTTGAAAGGGAAGAGGAGACGCCGCGTGTGCTCGTAGGCCCCGGACGCGGCGTCGAGGGGCGACGGCTCGCGCGCCACGACCGGAGTCGTTGTCATCGCCTCACCGGAGCGCGAGGCCCTCCGCGATCTTCTCCTTGAAGCGCTTGATGAAGCGCTCGGCCAGCAGGGGCTCGTATCCGCCGGCGCGGAAAGCGTCCTGCCATTGCTGGTCGCTGATGCGGGCCAGGCGCTCGCAGGTCCAGTGCACGTCAGAGGGCGTGAGGTTGGCCAGCAGCTTCCCGTGGAAGCCCTTCCAGTTGAACTTTACCCGGCCGGTCTCCACGCCCTTGGTGAAGGCCTCGGTCTCGAACTCGACGATGTCGTTGCGGTCGGCCTTGTACTTGCCCGTCTCGCCGAACGAGTGGCCGACGTCGCGCACCACGTACCAGCGCCGCGCGCCTTCCCGCGGCTCCTTCAGGTCGTAGATGATGTTCTGCGCCGGCTTCAGGTCGGAGTTGTTGAGCATCACCATCATCACCAGGAGGCCGCGCAGCGGCGGGGTCCCCATGAACGGGTTGCTCTCCCAGCCCCACTCCCCGACGTTCTTCAGGTCGTGAATGTTGGGGCGGAAGCGGGCGCGGGTCTGGGGCCCCGGGTTGTGGCCGTCGGCGAGCGTCCACTTCTCGAGGAAATACGCGGGTGGCTGATGGAACCCGAGCGCCCAGACGAGGCGCGAGGCAGTGACCTCGGCCTGCGCCTCCGGGCCCTGCTTGGCGCTCCACTCGACGCCGCCCGGGCCCTTGACCGTGTAGCCGGGGCTGAAGCCCGTGAGTCCCAGGAAGCCCTGCGGCTTCCTGGCCACGAACGTGTACGACGCCGCAGGATCGGGGGCCAGCGCGAGCCCCCACGGCCCCGCGAACAGGTCGCGCGCGGCGAGGTCGACGGGTTCCGACCAGAGCTGGGTCAGCTCTTCCGCGGTGGCGGGCCGCGGCGGCGGGATCGACGGCCCGCTCGACGCGCAGGCGACGGAGGCCGAGAGGGCGGCGGCGACGACCAGTGATCGCGAAGTGAGCGGTCGCATGAACCTCCGGTGGCGCGAAGCGGAAAGCGCGAGACCTGCCGATACTCTCACGGGTGCCCTCTCGGGACGCCCTGCTGCATCCTTTGTACAACGACCCGAGCGGCTTGGGGCATCATTACCCTCTCGTGCCCGATCTGCCGGAGAGCCGTATCCACCACGTCGCGATCCGGGTCGCCGACCCCGCGGCCTCGCTGCTCTTCTACTCCGGCGTGCTGAGGCTGCCCGAGGTGCGCCGCTTCGTGGAGGGGGGCCGGCTGCGCTCGATCTGGGTGCGCGCCGGCGACGCGGTGGTCATGCTGGAGCGCGAGATCAAGGGCGACGGAGCCGAGGGGGGCTCCGGGCACGTGCTGGTGCTCGAGGTGAACGATCTCGAGGACTGGATCGCCCGCCTCGCCCTCGCTGGGCACGCGCCGATCGCGCGCACGGCGGCCACCGCGTACTTCGCCGATCCCGACGGGCACCGCGTGGGACTCTCCGTCTTCCCGCGCGCCGACCTTCTCGCGCGCTCCTAGTTCGCCGGGGCCGCGGCCGGGCCGTCCAGGGATTCGAGCGTCGCCGTGGAGGCCGGGCGCACCGCGCGCAGACGCTTCGACACCGCCTCCGCCTGCCGCATCACCCGCAGCACGTTCTGCCCCGCCAGCTTGCGCAGGTCCACGTCGCTCCAACCCCTGCGGATGAGCTCCGCGAAGAGATCGGGATACTTCGAGACATCCTCGAGCCCCGACGGGCCGATGTCCATGCCGTCGAAATCGCCCCCGAGTCCGACGTGATCGGGTCCCGCGGTCTTGCGCACGTACTCGATGTGATCGGCGACCTGGGCCAGTGTGGCCCGCGGCAGCGGCTCCGCGGCTTCCATTTCCTTCTCCGCCTTCTTCTTCTCCGCCGCGTTGGTGATGGACGCGGTGCGCTCCTTGATCCGCTTCTCGCGCGCGGTGTACGCGTCGCAGGTCTCCCGGGAGACGAACGCGGGCACGAAAGTCACCATCACCACCCCCCCGTTGGCGGGCATCCGCTTCAGGATCGCGTCGGGCACGTTGCGCGGGACATCCGTGAGCGCGCGCGCCGAGGAGTGCGAGAAGATGACCGGCGCCTCGGAGACGCGGAGGGCGTCGTCCATCGTGTCCGCGGACACGTGCGACAGATCCACCAGCATGCCGAGGCGGTTCATCTCGCGCACCACCTCCTCGCCGAACCGCGTGAGGCCGCCGTGCTTGCCGGGCTCCGCCGCCGCATCCGCCCAGGCCAGGGTGACGTTGTGGGTGAGGGTCATGTAGCGCGCGCCGAGGTCGTAGTACGCGCGCAGCGCGCCCAGCGAGTTCTCGATCACGTGCCCGCCCTCCATCCCGATGAGCGACGCGACGCGCCCGCCCCGGAACGCGCGCGTCACGTCGTCGGCGGTGAGGGCGAGCGCCAGGCGGTCGGGATACCGTGCGATGACCTGGCGCGCGATGTCGATCTGCTCCAGCTGCACGCGCGCGAAGCCTTCCTCGAGATCGCCGGGCACGTAGACCGACCAGAACTGCGCGCCGACGTGGCCGGCGGCCATCCGTGCGAGGTCGGTGTGGCCCGGGGTCTTCGCCCGCAGGTCGTAGGCGGCGACGTCGTGGGGAGCGGTCGCCGACTCGCGGATCGCCCACGGCAGGTCGTTGTGGCCGTCGATGAGGGGGGTCGTGGCCAGGAGGGCCCGCGCATGACCGAGGGCGGCATCCTCGGCTGCTCCGACGGCGCCGGGGACGGCGAGAAGGAGGGCGCAGAGGATCTGGGGCTTCATGGCGATCATGCTAGCGCGCCGGGGCGGCGAATAATGGAACTCGCGGCCGCCGTCCCACGTCTCACCTCCTGACCACCGCACCCAAAGAAGGAGAGATCGCCATGCGCTTCCGCGCCATCCTCGCCCCCGCCGTCCTCGCCCTCGCCGTGAGCGGTCCCGCCGGGGCCGGCGAGGGGTACTGGGCCTCCATCCTCCATGACGTCGTCGAGGGGCCGGCACGCACCAGCGAGTTCCGCTGGCAGGGCCGCATAGCACCCGGCCGCACGATCGAGATCAAGGGCGTGAACGGCTCGATCCGCGCCACCGGAGGGTCCGGCGACCAGGCGGAGGTCGTGGCCACCCGCCGCGGCCGACGGAGCGATCCCCAGAGCGTGCAGATCAAGACCTTCGAGCACGAGGGCGGGATCACGATCTGCGCCGTCTATCCGAGCACCGATGCCGGCCGGCCCAACGAATGCCTCCCCGGCGAAAAGGGACGGATGAACTCGAAGAACAACGACGTGAGCGTCGAGTTCGTGGTGACCGTGCCCGCGGGCGTCCGCGTTCGCGCGCGCACGGTGAACGGCGCCGTCGAGGCGACGGGGCTCTCCGCGGACACCGACGTCGAGACCGTGAACGGCAGCATCACCGTCCAGACCTCGGGCGTCGCCCGCGCGGAGACGGTGAACGGATCCGTCGGGGCGCGCATGGGACGCGCGGACTGGGCCTCCGATCTGTCGATCAAGACCGTGAACGGGAGCATCGACGTCACGCTCCCGCCCTCCGCGAGCACCACCGTCGACGCGGAAACAGTCAACGGCCGCATCGAGAGCGACTTCGCGGTGGACGGGATGAAGGCGACGAAGCGGCATCTGACCGGCACCATCGGCGGCGGCGGGCGCGCCTTGTCGCTCGAGACCGTGAACGGCAGCATCCAGATCAACCAGGGCCGTTAGCGCCTTGGCTTCTCCCTTGCACTAAGGGTTTCCCGTCCAGTCTTCCGGGCCCTGTCGCGCCACCGGATGTCGTTGCGAATCAACGGTATCCGGAACACGGCGCGACGCGGCGTGGCCTGTGAGACACACGGGGGCGTGGCGGGGACGCCACTGCGAAGGGAGAGCGGATGACGAACGTTCATGTGAGGGCGGCGTCGTTGCAGGATGGCGTCGCGGTGCTGGAGCTCCTCGAGGAGGTCGGGTACTACCCTGACCCGATCGCGTTCGCGCAGACGTACAGGAAGACGATGACGGACCCTCACTTCCTCGTACGTGTCGCGGAGGAGGACGGGAAGATCGTCGGGATGGCTTCGCTGTCGATGCGGTATCAGCTCGGCCTCGGCGGACTGCTGGCGAGCCTGGACGAGCTCGCGGTCGCCGGGGGCAACAAGATTGCCGAGAAGCTGCTGCTGCAGGCGACGGTGGGCCGGGCGCGGGCGCTCGGGGCGCGCCGCATCGTGCAGAAGGCGAACGAGGGCACGCCGCCCCCGCGCGCCGCACAGCGCGCCGCTGCCGCGGCCGCCGCGGCCGCCGCGGCGTAGCGGCAGGCTGATCAGGAGGGCGGC